>CACJPG010000014.1 GCA_902595225.1 uncultured Thiothrix sp. | reverse complement strand
AGATCTTAAAGCGAAATGGAGGGCATCAGTTCCAGAATTGCAAGAAATTGCATATTTCACACCAATATATTTTGCTATATTTTTTTCTAGGGAGTTAACATTATCTCCCCCAATAAAATTTGTTTTTGAAAAAACGTCTTTAAGTTCTTGTTGAATCTCCTCTTCAAGGAATGCGTACTCTTTTTTTAAATCGAACTGGGGTATCATCTCTTTATTTTCTTTGAAATTTCTAATGCGTATTTTAATGCATTTATCCCATCATTTGAACTTACTATCGGAGATTTTTTTAATTTTATGCAATCAACAAAACTATCAATTTCTTTCTTTAATGAGTCATTTTTTTCATAATTTATAGTTTTTTTTCTGATGCTTGATAATTTTTTGCCAGCAGTTTTTTTATATATGTCAATGATATTATCATTATAGTTAATAGAAAAATAAGCATTTTTTTGGAAAACTCTCATTTTGCGCTCAACTTTAGCGCTAATCCTGCTTGATGATAGATTGCAAACACAATCATTCTCAAAAGTTATCCTTGCATTAGCAATATCAGCATTATTTGTTAAAACATTAATACCTTTTGCATGTATACTTTTTATTTTTGATTTATTAAGTTTTAAAATAATATCTAAATCATGAATCATTAGATCCATTATCACATCAACTTCAGTGCCTCTTACTTTAAATGGAGATATTCGGTTACATTCAATAAAAAGTGGATTCTTTACATGTTCTTCTAGCTTTATATATGCTTTATTAAATCTTTCAATATGACCTATTTGAAGAACTACTCCCTTTTTTTTGGCAATGTTTTCAAGTTTTATAGCCTCGGAAAGATTTTTGGTAAAAGGTTTTTCCATGAGCACATGTTTACCATTTTCAACAAAAAATTTACCAATTTTGAAGTGTAAGTCTGTCGGAACAGATATTGATACTGCATCAACATGATCTAAAACTTTTGTGTAATCACTAAAACTTGAAATATTTAATTTTTTTGATATTGCATCACGCCTTTTCCTATTCGAATCAACTACACCAATAAGGTCAACACTGTTATTGGCATGATATTTATCAGCGTGGAATTCACCTAAATAACCAACTCCTATTACGGCAACTTTAATTTTTTTCATGATAAAATATATTTTTCAAAAAAGACTACTGATGTATGATTGTAGCTAATAATTATAAGGTAATTTATGGAAAAAAAATATACGATTGTTGGAATAGATGAGGCGGGCAGGGGACCTTTAGCTGGGCCAGTAGTAGCAGCTTCTATAATTATCGATGAAAAATTTTTACCTGAGGATATTGATGACTCAAAGAAGATTAGCGAAAAAAAAAGAAAGCTTCTCTATAAAAATCTTATAAAAGATGCCTCGCAATTAGGTATTGGTATTATAGACTCAGAAGAAATCGATAAGATAAATATTCACAATGCAACGTTGAAAGCAATGAAAGAGTCATTTGATAAAATTATTTGCGATGATTGTATTATTTATATTGATGGAATTCATAAACCCAAAATTAAAGAAAAAAGTTATGCAATTAAGCATGGAGATAGGTTTGTTCCTGTGATAAGCGCAGCATCCATAATTGCAAAAGTTACAAGAGACAAAATTATGGAAGAGATTGATGAGGAGTTTCCATTATACAATTTTAAAAAGCATAAAGGTTACCCTACAAAGCAACATATTGAAAATATAAAAAAGTTTGGAGTTTGTAAGTATCACAGAAAAACATTTAGTCCAATTTCAAAATTATGAGTAATAGTTTTATACACCTTCATTTACATAGTGAGTATTCAATTTCAGATAGTTTAATACGTATTGAGGAATTAATTCATCATATTTCTAAAAATAAATCTCCAGCCGTAGCAATCACAGATAATAACAACATATTTTCTTTAATAAAATTTTATAAAACTGCTATTAGAAAAGGTGTTAAGCCAATTATCGGGATTGAAATAAATTTAGAGGATAAACTTGACACAGAAGATTTTTCAAAAGTTGTATTACTTTGTAAAAATTTAAAAGGTTTTCAAAATTTAAGTAGCTTAATTACAGAATCATATATTAATCTTAATGAGGGAGAGATATTTAAAGTATCAAGAGAGAATTTGGCACAAAAATCTGAGGGTTTAATAGCCCTCTCTGGTGGAATACATGGAGATTTAGCAAAAGCTATTAAGCTAGAAAGAAATGATCTTATTGAAGACTCAATAAATTATTGGAGGAAAAATTTTCCAAAAAGTTTTTATATCGAAATCACAAGAACTGGAAGAAATTTTGAAGAAGATTTTATATCCGTCGCAATCGAGCTTTCGCAAAAACATAATATTCCCCTTGTTGCATCAAATGATGTCAGATTTATAAATGAACATGATTACCAAGCCCATGAGGTTCGAGTTTGCATAAATGACGGGAGCTATCTAAAGGATCAAAAGCGAGTATCAATTTATAACAAGAGTCAATTCTTAAAGACAAGCGAAGAAATGGTGGAACTTTTTTCAGATATTCCTTCTGCTATAAAGAATTCTTATGAAATTGCCAGAAGATGTAATATACAACTTCCTCTTGGCGCTATAAATATGCCAATTTTTCCTTTAGAAAGCAATATTGACGAAAATGAATATTTTACCTCTTTAGTCATGCATTCCCTTGAAAAGAAAATTCTAGAAAAAAACATCAATAATAAAGAACCTTATATAAATCGCATCAAAAATGAGCTTGATGTAATAATAAAAATGGGTTATTCAGGTTATTTTTTAATTGTT
>CACJPG010000013.1 GCA_902595225.1 uncultured Thiothrix sp. | reverse complement strand
TTTTTATATCAGTCACGACATATATTCGTAACTTCTGCATACGAAAAAATCATCTATAAATTAGATGAATTTGAAATTTATGAGGATCTCATAAAAGATCGCAGCCGAGGAAGAAATTATATACTTACATAGCATTAAATCAAGAGATATAATTGAAATACCTTAATTTTAAGCTATTTTTTGACATTAACCTGTGCAAATTTCTTCTTTCCTAGCTTTAGAATGTAACTACCCTTTTTCAGCTCATAATCAATTGAATCGACAACATGGTCGTCTATTTTGAGAGCTTTTTGACCTATTAATCGCCTCGCCTCGGACGTACTTGGCGCAAGACCCACATGCTTTAGTAAATTTGGCAAAGGCATAGGATCAACATCTATAGTTTCAATATTTTCTGGAATTTTATTTTGTTGAAAAATACTTTTGAATTCATCTTTTGCTTTCTTCGCCTCTTCGAGACTATAGAATTTAGAAACAATTTCGACACCAAGATCCATTTTCAAATCTCGAGGATTTAATTTATTTTCATTTGATGCCTTCTTTAACTTACCAAGCTCTTTATGATCTATTTCGCTAAGAAGCTCATAATATCTCCACATTAGGTCGTCAGAAATACTCATAATTTTTCCAAAGATTTCAGAGGGGAGATCATCAATTGCAATATAATTACTCAAAGATTTCGACATTTTTTTAACTCCATCTAAACCCTCAAGCAAAGGTAGTGTGATTACAACTTGTTTTACATCCTCATTGTTTTCATTTTTTATTGACTGCAAATATCGCCCCATAAGCAAATTAAACTTTTGATCAGTACCCCCAATTTCGACGTCCGCATTAAGAACTACAGAATCATAGCCCTGTAAAATTGGATAAATAAATTCTTTAATTGAAATATTTTTATTTGACTTAAACCTTTTTTTGAAATCATCTCTTTCAAGCATTCTAGCGACACTGTAAGATCCAATAATCTCAATTAAATCTGCAGCAGAAAGATTACTAAGCCATTCCGAATTAAACTTAATTAGTGTTTTTTTTGCATCAAGCAATTTAAAGACTTGGCTTTTATATGTTTCAGCATTTTCAGCAACCTGCTCCATTGATAAAGATGGTCTTAACTCAGTTTTTCCTGTTGGATCACCGATTGTTGCAGTAAAATCTCCAATCAAAAATATAATTTTATGCCCCAAATCCTGAAATTGTTTCAATTTATTTAATAAGATTGTGTGTCCCAAATGAAGATCAGGAGCCGTTGGATCAAAACCAGCTTTTATAACAAGAGGTTTACCTGAATTAAGTTTTTTTATGAGAAGATCTTCACCAATAATTTCATCGGTACCCTTTTTTATAATATCTATTGATTTTATAGGCATATATTCGATTAAATAAGTTAGGATTTAAACATAATAGTAATATATGTTAAGTTGTTCAAATATTTATTATCAATTATACATTAAAGAATAAAAGAGAGTATCAAATTTAATATGAATTTCTCAAGGCTTAAACATAAGAAAATATTTATTTCTTTATTTGTAATTTTCTTAGCAATTTACTTATATAGCAATAAATCTTATAGTCTATACGAGCTAAAGTACGTTGAAAAATTAGATTTACAAAGAGATATTCAATCAAAATATTTTTATGCAAAAAAATTTAGTATTGATGAGACATTAAAAAATGAAAAGAAGTTTATTGTAAAAAAAAATCAGAATCTAATATCGATATTTAAAGCAGTTGATAAATATCCTCCAAAAAAACTCCTAAAAAAATCAAAAGATAATTGTTTTTATTATCTTAAAATAAAAGACGAAATTATTATTAACATAATAGATAATGAAATTAATGAAGTAATTAAAAAAAATAAGAGAGATTTTTGTATATATACAAGGAAAGACAATAATATTAAAAAATCTACTCCGACTTCCGAAATTGAAACCAAACAATTTGTATTTTTTAATATAATATCGAGTTCATTTTACAATTCTGCTTTGGATGCCGGGATGTCGGCTAATGAAGTAATGTCTTTGGCTGATATTTATGGTTGGGATATAGATTTTTCAATGGATATAAGAAGTGGAGATAGTTTTGGAGTTGTTATTGAAAGAAGTTTTAGTAAAAAGAAACTTTTAAAAAGTGAAATTAAATATTCTATTTTTAAAAATAAAAAAAGAATTTTAGAGGCATATAGGTATCAGGATAAATATTTTGATATTAAAGGAAATCCAATGCGAAAACAGTTTCTTCGAGCTCCAATTGATTTTTATAGAATATCATCAAAATTTAACAAAAAAAGATTACATCCAATTTTTAAAACTGTAAGGCCACATTTAGGTACTGATTATGCGGCTCCAAAGGGTACACCTATTTACTCGACTGGTGACGGAACTGTTATTCATAAAGGAAGAAAGGGTGGATATGGAAAAACGGTCATAATAAAACATGGAAATATTTATACAACCTTATATGCTCATATGTCTAAATATCATAAAAAACTTTATGTTGGTAAGAAAGTAAAACAAAAAGAAATCATTGGCTACGTAGGCTCCACTGGATATTCAACTGGGCCACATGTTCATTACGAATTTAGAGTAAGAGGAGTTCATAAAAACTCTTTAAAAGTAAAATTTAAAAAGGGCAAGAAACTGAATCAAAAGAATTTGAAAAAAATGATAGGTCATCACGCATCTAATGATAACATTTATTTGTGGCTGAAGAAAAATTATTCTTACATTGCATCTTATGAAAAAAAGTAACCTATATATTGGCATCCTTTCAGGGACAAGCATGGATAGTATAGATTGTGGAATATTTAAATTTAGTGAAAAATCCTGTGAATCAGTTGCCTTTTATGAAGAAAAGTACCCAGAAATAATAAAAAGAGTTTTAGAGGAAAATAATAAGAATTTAATTCAAAATTATGAAACGAGTTCCTTGAATAAAGAAATATCTAACGAGTTCAGTAAAGTAGTTAATAATACACTAAAATCTTCAAATATCAGTCCGAGTGATATATCGGCGATTGGAATGCATGGTCAAACTATATCGCATAAAATAACTAGTAAAGGTAATTCTTCAATCCAACTAGGCTGCCCAATTACTCTTTCAAGGAAAACAAGTATCAGTGTTGTCTCAGATTTTAGACAAACTGATATTAATAATGGCGGGCAAGGAGCTCCTCTTGCGCCACTATTTCATGATTTTCTTTTTCAAAAAGAAGGTATAGACAGAATAATAGTAAACATTGGTGGCATATCTAACATATCTTTTTTATCAAATAAGGAGAAAAAAGTATTTGGTTTTGATTCTGGACCAGGAAATTTTCTTATTGACTCATGGATGAAGAAAAAATTTAATTTGAACTTTGATGACAAAGGAAATATCTCAGGAAGCAGTCCCTTGAATCCTGATTTAGTTAAAACTTTTTTAAATGATGACTATTTTAATCAACCTATACCTAAAAGTACTTCAACGGAGTACTTTAATTACGATTGGATCCAAGAAAAATTAAAAGGTTATAAACTAAAGGTTAATGACAAAGAAGTTCTTTCATCTTTAACGAATCTTACAGCTATATCGATTATTCAAGGAATAAAAAATTATACCGATAATTGTGATGAAATTTATATTTGTGGGGGCGGAGCATTCAATAAAACAATATTAAAATATATTCAAATGGAAGCAGAAAAAGTTTTCAATAAAATAGTTATTGTAAAAACTACAGAAGATTTAAACTTTTCTCCAAAAAAAGTCGAGGCTGGTCTATTTGCTTGGCTGGCAATGTCAAAAATTTGCAATACAAAGTTAGATTATAGGAATGTTACTGGCAGTAATCAAACTTCGGTTCTTGGAAAAGTTTTTTGTTAGATTAAGTAGAAAAAGAAGAACCACATCCACAAGTTGTTGTTGCGTTTGGATTCTTTATAACGAACTGTGAGCCTTCTAAATCTTCTTTATAATCAATTTCTGCGCCAGATAAATATTGGAAACTCATTGGGTCAACCAAGAGCATTACTCCGTTTTTTTCAATTTTTGTGTCGCCGTCTTGAACATTCTCGTCAAAAGTGAAACCATATTGAAATCCCGAGCAACCACCTCCAGATACGAAGACTCTTAATTTCAACTCATCATTGTTTTCTTCTTCTATAAGATTTTTTACTTTGTTTGCAGCAGCGTCAGTGAAAACTAGCAAATCGCTAGTTTCATAATTAGTTAGGTCTACAGATGATGTCTCACTCACAACTTTCTCCAAATATTATTTAATTACTATTAATTGTATTATGATTTGCCACAGTTTCAATATCTAATTTGTGATGGTCTATATCCTCTTTAGAATCACAGTTAATAAGCCTTCCATCAACCTTTGCGCCAACTTCCATTTCCAAAGAATTATAATAAATATCGCCGTTTATTACAGCATTTGCGCCTA
>CACJPG010000012.1 GCA_902595225.1 uncultured Thiothrix sp. | reverse complement strand
CACAGAGCAATTAAAGTCATTAGACATGTATAATTGGGTTTATCCTAATCCGAAAACATCTAATGACTCTAAAGTTAATTGGGTTTGCAGAAACTAAAGATTAAAAATATATTTAAATAATGAAAAAATATCAATGGTTTGAAGAAAAAGTTTTGCAAAGATATCTTAAAGAGTCATATCAAGATTATCAATCATGGTTTGAAACTGAATATTCTGAAAAAATTGTTAGTGTGGAGTACAATCCAAAAGGTTTAGATAGGTACCCCGATTTATTTGGTATTTTAAAAAGTGGTAAGCGTATACCAATAGAGGTTGAGTGGACAACAAATAAATTTGATCATGATGCAAGCGTGATTGAAAATGAAGACGGGTGCATTGCTGTTTTGGAGAACAATATTCCACTATTTCCTCTTAAGCAATTGGTGTTAGATAGAGAAAAATTTAAAAAATGGTTTATCAAAAACAGCGCAGAAATTCATGATGAAACTGTTGATAGTAGAGTTTCAAAAAAAGTAAATTCAAAACGACCACCAAAACTATGGTTCTACTATAATACAGAGAGCATAATGACTAATAGACCTCAAACTCTTAAAGCGGAAACTTTTGGCGTGCCTTTTGTTTTTAGACAATTAAAGAAATTTAAGGATATAAGGAAAAATGATTTAATTTGTTTTATTGGTCCATTTAAAGGATATGGTAAAACAGGTGGGCGCGTAACATTAGATGTCTTCCTAAAAAATAAAAAAATGATCTGTAACGAGATGACTCTTCATAAAATTACGAGCGATTGTTATTACTCTGAATCAAAAATTTGGGATTATGAGACTAAAGCAATTAGTCCAGAAAAAATTAAAAATTATCCTCACAGATTTAAGTTTGATACAAACGAAATTGCTAGTATTAAAGATATTAAAATTAATAGTCTTACGCTTCCATCAAAGACTACTATGCATAAACTGCCTTACCAGATATTCTGGGAAGGTAAACCCGAAATACTAGTAGATTTAATTAGTATGGGTAAATTGCATAAGCGTAAATAATCCGTATTATTGAAATATGAAAATAAAAATAATTGTAATTTCTGCAATAATATTTTCTTGCTCATATCTGTTATATTCGCATTATGAGCACAAACAGTATTTAAAAAGCAGTTTGCAAAATTTTAATAAAAAAAAGAATGAAAAGATTGAGAAGGAAAGGCAGTTAAGGTTTATAGAAAATGTTAAAAAAAATTCTATAAAAGATTCGAAAGAGTCTAAAAATGAAATGAGAAATAAAGATTATACATGGGGCGGTGGTTTGAGTTACAAAGAAAATGTAAAACGCTTAGAAAATAGCACTACTGATCAAAAAGCATGTGTTGAAACTTTAGGAAATGGCAAATATGCAAGAGAATCTCTCTCTTTTAAATTGGATATGTGTAATGTCCCATACAAGAAAGAGTATGATTAAGAATGAAAACTAAACTACTCACAATCTGTTTATTCTCTGCATCTATCCTGATTTCATGTTCTTCTGAACCAAAAGAGCAAGCATGTACCGGAAGTCCTATTACATTGAAAAAAGGGCAATTAATATATGATAGTATCTCCTCGTCTTGGTCAGATTGCACAACAGAATATTCAGGCACATTCGGAAAGGTATATGTAAAATTTAAAGATGGTTCCGCATTCTATGCAGTTTTTGAATATACTGATGGTTATCTATATAGAGGGGAAGTTGCTTCTTATAAGGTAGAGGATGAGAAAGTTGATGCAAAAAAATCTGATCAAAATATAAGAGGGTCAATTGTTTTACCAAACGGCACTGGAAAAACTGTGAAAATAGGCACAGGACCACACGGACAAGGCACCGCTACTTATCCCGATGGCAAACAATATGTCGGTGAATGGGAAAATGGAAAATGGCACGGACAAGGTACTTATACTCTTCCCGATGGCGAACAATTTGTCGGTGAATTAAAATAAGGTTATATGGAAGGACAAGGTACTCATACTCTTCCCGGTGGCGAAAAATATGTCGGTCAATATAAAAATGGAAAAAGGCACGGACAAGGCACTGTTACTTTTCCCAATGGTCATAGATATGTCGGTGAATTTAAAAATGGAAAACCACACGGACAAGGTACTTATACTTTTCCCGATGGCGAAAAATTTGTCGGTGAATTTAAAAATGGAAAAAGGCACGGACAAGGTACCACTACTTATCCCAATGGTCATAGATATGTCGGTGAATGGGAAAATGATAAAAGGCACGGACAAGGTACTTATACTTTTCCCAATGGTAAAAAATTAATAGGTGAATTTAGAAATGATAAATCATATAAAGTATATGAAATAAATAAAGATAATTTGCTTTTGTCATGTCAATACGTTTATACAAAAAACCAAACGAACATAAAAACAGACCCACATCAAATGTATTTATATTTTGATAATTACGAATATGCAAAAACAATAGGTTATGGCATAGTAAATATGTATCAACTTTTTGATGGTCAAAGTAACCTTTTGAAGTTAAGAGATGATTTTGAATATACTATTTCTGAGACAAAAATTAGATGGACTAATTACGTGGCACTCTATTTGGATACGTTTCAAATTACTAGAGATTCATTAGAATTTATTTGGCAATTTGTTAGTATTGGCGGTTCTGCTGTAAGAGTTTATAGTTGTGATGTTGCAAAAGAGAAAGAGATTATTAAGTTTTATTCAAAAAAAGACCAAGCAAAAAAACAAGAGCAAGACAAAAAAGACGATATTCAAAATCGTAATAAGATATAAGTGACGATAACCACCCTTTCCAAACGAACGAAATCGGTAACGGTGGAGTAGTTCCCTACGGTGATTCTGTAACCAACTTCAGTTGTATAAAAAAATTCTAGATTATCAAAAATTATTATATAGTTAATGAGATATTAAATTTTATTAGGAAATTAATTATGATTATTGATACATATACTAAAATAGTTTTAACTATAATAGCGTTATCATTAGCAGTTATAGCGTTCTCAGTAGCAAGTGGAACTTTAATAAAATCTTCTCATGCTGGAGATGGTAATTACGCTTGGGATCCTCTCTATGTTCATATTGTAAATAAATAGGGATTGACACTATCACCTCCAAGTCACCTTCTGTAACGGTGGAATAAGTATAAGTAGCGATTTTGTAACTTTATAATTATAAGGTAAAGTGGTTGATATGAAATCTAATAAAAATTTATTCATATGGTAATTTTAATAATTATATTTTTCGCGCAATTACTGTTAATTCTAGATTATTTATATCACCCTAAAGATAGTCAATACCCTCGTACTACTCTTAAGATTGCAAAACTATGTTACTTGTCAACAATTTGTATGCTTGGGGGGTTTGCTGCTCAGTTGATTATTTCACTTTTTTATGGGTATGTTGGTGGTGGTAGTGGTGGTGGTGACATATATGGTCGGTTTGGAATAAGAAATTTTAATAGTATTTTTAAAATTGGTTTAAAAATAGATTTTTTCTATGGTTATTTTATTACTCTTTTGATTATTTTTCTTAATAATATTAAAAATATATTTAAATAATGAATAATTACAAAATCACTACTTATAACAAATCAGTCACAGTGGAATGAGTTTCAATGGACAGGGTGGGTCTGTTCTCTCAGGGTCTATTCCCTATCTATGTTTTACCAGTATTTAAAATATACAATATCAACATAAATTGATATAAATGTAAGTATGAAAATGAATAATGTAGAGAAAACGCAAAAACTTCTAAAAAGTTTAAATGCATATAGATCTCAAACTGAATCCAAAGTCGTTAAGTGGGTTGAAGGTCCAATGCCTTATTTTGCATACGACACAGAAATTTTATTTGGTGTAATACTTTATCATCAGCAGATTCTTCACAAAACACATGTTGTTTCTTTGATGATGATGGATGATTACTCAATAGAAAACGGTTTAAAAATATACGTTGAAAGAATTGGTTATGCAAATGTTGAAGTAAATCCAAAAAATGAAAATTTAAATTTGATGAATGATGAAGAAAGACTCGAAATCTATGAGCAAACATTCAAAGAAATACTAGAAGAATTAATGGGTTTACAAAAAACAGGAAAACTTATAGCAACGTTTCCGGAACATTTGATGGGTGAAGAATTAATAACCGATACCTATAAAAAGAAATTAAAGAAACGTTTTTATATATTTATAATTATTGTAATCATATTGCTATTTTACTTTTTCTACTAATAAATGAAAACCAAACTACTCACAATCTGTTTATTCTTATTTACCTCGCAGGTGTTTGCTGATGAATCTTCTAATTTTTATAAAACTGATATTCCAAATGATTTGTTTGGTGTTAAATTAGGACAGGTACATGATTTTCACTATGGTGAAAAATATAATCCATTCACATTAAATGTGTTATCAAGCAGCACTTTACCAGCAGAAAAAATTGTTCATGATTATAATAGATTTGGATCTCCTGACTCATATATATGGTTTAAACCTTTAAAAATTAATAAAAATTTTCCATATAAAGAGAAATTTGAAACAACGCCTAACGGAGTTGTCTCAACTTATTCTGTCAGAGCAGTGCTTGTTGTTCCTAGTTCTTTTAAAAAATATGAGAAAATGAAAAAAACTGGGGTATATAAGAAAAAAATTATGAGTGTTAAGTGGGAAGAGATTTATTCTTTAAGAGATGCAGAAGATGCAAATTGGTGGGCACAGGATGCTTGTGATATATTCACCTCAAGATTTAAAGTAAAACCTTTTATATCAGGATATATTCATAAAGGTAACTTAGGAAATGCATCCATACATTTATGTGAATTTATTGAGAAAGATAGAATTCTTACCATTGGGAATAGAGTAGAGAGCGGAGTAATTTTAAAAAAAGTTTTCGAACTTTCGTATAGAAGTAAGATTATAGATAAGAAAATTAAAAATGCAGAAGAATTTGAAAAAAGTATTATAGCAAAAGAGATATTAGATGATTTGTAATGAATGATTAGAAGAACCCAACAAACACAGTATGCTGATGACGATAACCATCATGTCGGAAGTAGAATATTCGGTAACTGTAGAGTAGTTT
>CACJPG010000011.1 GCA_902595225.1 uncultured Thiothrix sp. | reverse complement strand
AACTAAATATTATAAGGGGATAATATCTCCAAAAAAGAGAGGGGAAAATGTCAGATAGGAGATTGCAAGTATTTTATACTGTAGCAAGGCTTTTGAGTTTTACAAAAGCTGCTGAAACTCTTCATATGACTCAGCCTGCAGTAACATTTCAAGTTAGACAGCTTGAAGATCATTTTAATACAAGATTATTCGATCGAACGCATAATAAAATTGTTTTAACAGACGCTGGGCAAAAAGTATATTTTTATGCTGAGAAAATTTTTGAGTTAAATTCCGAGATGGAACACTCTTTACGGGCACTTTCAGAAGATACTTCAGGAACTTTATCCATTGGGGGAAGTACAACTATCGCACAATACACTTTCCCAACTTTGTTAAAGGGCTTTAGAGAAAAATATCCAGAACTCAGTATAAGAATTTGCGAAGCAAATACTGAAGGAATTGTAGCAAAAGTTGAAAGTTCAATGATAGATCTTGGTATAGTTGAAGCTCCTGTTTCAAATCAGGATTTAGATGTTGATATTTTCAGAGCTGATGAGCTTGTTTTAATAATGCATCCTGAGCATGAATTAGCCAAGAGAGAATATGTAAAACCTCTTGATATTATAAATCTTCCATTTATAACTAGAGAGGAGGGCTCAGGCACAAAATCAGTAATTTTTGATTATTTTACAAAACATAATATAGAGAAAAACAACATCAACATATGCATGGAGCTTGGAAACTCTGAATCGGTTAAAGGAGCTGTAGAAACTGGCATAGGCGTTTCAATTCTTTCAAAGACAACTATTGAAAAAGAGTTACAATTAAAAAGGCTTTCCTATGTGCCTTTAAATCCAAAATTAACTAGAAACTTTTACTTTGTTAAGAAAAGACATAAGTTTAGATTAAAAGTTACGGATGAGCTAATAAACTATGCAAAAAGTTTTGATTGAAGTAATTAATTTTGATCTTTAATAAACTTCAAAACCTCTTCAACATGACCTTTTACTTTTACTTTTCTCCATTCCTTTAAAAGCTTCCCTTTTTTATCTATGATAAACGTACTTCTCTCAATTCCCATGTATTTTTTTCCATACATATTCTTTTCTTTAATAACATCAAACATTTTGCAAATTTTCTCATCTTCATCAGAAATTAAATCAAACTTATATTTATATTTTTTTTTGAAGTTTTCATGAGATTTAATATCATCTTTTGATATTCCTATGATTTCGGTATTTAGGTTTTTAAATTTCCTATAATTATTGGAAAAATCTATTCCTTCTTGAGTACAACCTGGCGTATTATCTTTAGGATAAAAATATAAGACGATCAATCCACCTTGAAAATCTTTTAAATTAAATTCATTTTCATTCGTCGATTTTGCTTTAAAATTACTAATTTTTTTACCAATTTCTACAATTTTCATACAATAAGCCTCTACAAGTTTTTTAAAAATAAGTTAGAATTATATTATATAAATAATTTAAAAAAACTAGGACAATATTATGTTTACAGGAAGCATGGTTGCAGTTGCGACACCCATGAATGATGATGGGTCAATAGACTTTGAAAGTTTTGAAAAATTAATAGAATTTCATATTGAAAACCAGACAGATGCACTTGTCCCAGTGGGCACAACTGGCGAGTCAGCTACACTTAATCACAAAGAGCACTGTGAAACTATTAGTTTTGTTGTAAAAAAAGTTGCTAAAAGAATTCCTGTTATAGCTGGTACAGGCGCCAACTCTACTTCTGAAGCAATAGATCTTACGAGATTTGCAGCTGACGCTGGAGTTGATGGCTGCTTATCTGTAACGCCATATTATAACAAGCCAACACAAGAAGGTTTATTTCTTCACTTTAAAACAATTGCTGAATCAGTACCAATACCATTAATACCATATAATGTTCCAGGAAGAACATCTTGTGATATGCTTCCTGAAACTGTGGAAAGATTTTTAAACATAAATAATATTGTCGCTATAAAGGAAGCTATTGGAGATGTTGAAAGAATAAAAACATTAGTAAATATTTGTGGCGAAAAAATAAATATACTTAGTGGGGATGATCTTACAGCAAAGGAAGCATTGTTAAGTGGAGGAAAAGGAGTAATTACTGTTACCGGAAACATTGCACCTAAGTATATGCATCTTATGTGCAAAGCAGCCATAGATGGTGATAGAAAATTAGCTGAAAAATATGATAAGAAAATTGAAGGGCTGCATAAAGATCTTTTCTTAGAATCAAATCCTATCCCCGCAAAATGGGCTTTATATAAAATGGGTTTAATTAAAAAGGGTATTCGTTTGCCTTTAACATTTTTCTCAGAGAAATACCATGAAAGGCTTTCAAAATCTATGAAGCTTGCAGGAGTCTAAATGTATGTTAAAAAGATATAGATTACTTATTATTTTAGCTTTTCATTGTTTGCTTTTTGGCTGCTCTGATAAGCCGATAACTGTCGATGATGTCACGGGAATTGGCGATGATATTATTGAAATTTTTGGAGGAGATGATTCTGAAAATTATGGGAAAAGCAAAAGTATTGCTTCATTAGAAATTCCACCGTCATTGGATAATCCAAATTATTCAGATTCATTAAAAGTTCCAAAAACAATTAACGAAAAGGGAGATATTATTGATATGTCTGATGCCCCAGTTTTGCCATCGTACTTGGATATGAATATAAAAAAACAAGGCATAGCAAGGTGGTTAGAAGTTCAGGCAAACCCAGTTTCACTTTGGCCGTACTTAACTCAATTTTGGATTTCTCAAGGCTTTGAACTTTCGGTAAATGAGCCAGTAAACGGAATATTAGAAACAGTGTGGAAAAAAAATCAAATTAATTTTGAAAGTGACGGTAATTTAATAGACAGTAAAAGTTATAATTATAATGCTTCTAAAGAAAAATTTAGAATAAGATTAGAAAGGCAGCCAGATGGTTCTACAAACATCTATATATCCAACCATTTACTTGAAGCCAACGATGTTGACAAAAAAGGAAATATTATCTGGAAAAATAAAAGGCCTGACGCTTCTAGAGAGGCTGAAATGCTTGTAAGAACTATGGAGTATCTTGGATTAAAGAGAGATGAGGCTGTTGAGTTATTTAATGAAGGTGAAAAAGACGATAGTAAAGTTTTTATTGATTTAATAGATTTTTATGGTGTTCCTGCAATTTTGATAAAAGAATCATTTAGTAAACTGTGGAGAGAAGTTGGAGTATCCCTAGACAGAAGTGGATTATTCATAGTTGATAATAATAGAGACAAATCTACTTATACTATTAAAACAAACAAGATTACAAAATCTGAAAAAAATTATGAGATAAAATTAACAAAAAAAAATAATGAATATATTATTACAGCACATAATATCGATGGAAACAAACTATCTTATGAGCATGCAAGAGAAATATTAAAGTATATAATTTTATCTTACGACACAAACATTGCGTCAAATTAATTAACCAGGAAAAGAGTGGAGTTTTGAAAATTTCAAATAGGATATTTTGCTTTTTTTATTGTTATGTACATCTTTCTTTTTATCTTTTTCAATGTATGCATAAGCAGAATGGTTATGAATTGATTCAAAGTTTTCAGACTCGATCTTATAAGCTGAAATTCTATCATCCTTGTTCAAAGTTACAGCAACATCACGTATTATATCCTCTGTAAATTTTGGATTATCATAAGCCTCTTCTGTTACAAATTTTTCGTCAGGCCTTTTTAATAGACCATAGATTTGACATGAGGCCTGATTTTCAAGCATTTCTATAATATCATCGATCCAAACTGTTTCTTCAATTTTGATATGGGCAGAAATATGAGATCTTTGATTATGTGCACCATAGTCTGAAATATTTTTTGAGCATGGGCATAAACTAGTAACTGGTACCGTAACTTTAAGATATTTATTAATAATATTATTTTTTATTTCACACGTAAAATTAACTGCATAATCTAATAAGCTTTCAACCCTCGACACCGGAGCTGCTTTCTTTTTAAAGTATGTAAAATCAACAGATATATATGCGGAGTCCGAGTCTAAAATATTTGTGGTGTTCTTAATAAGATGATCAAAATTTTCAATAGATAAAACCTCTTTTTGATCCTCCAAAATTTTTACAAATCTTGACATGTGGGTACCTTTTACATCATGTGGCAATCCTACAGACATAGTGAAAGTTCCAATAGCTGATTGGATTTCACCATTTTTATCAGAAATGTTAAAAGGGTATTTTATGTCTTTGATACCGACTCTACTAATAGGTATATTTCTTACATCGACCTTGCTTTGAGTATCTTGAAGTTCCTTAGATGGCTTTAACCCCTTTTTTTTATCTTCTTCTTTTTTAATATCCATGTGTTAATAAATACAAGTAAATTATTATTTAATGTTACTAGAGAGATTTAAATCGTACAAGTTATTATTTTTTACAAAATCTTTTATTTTTCTTACAATTTCTTGTTCTGAAATTCCACTTGATTCTAATTGTTCTTCTCTTGTTGCATGCGAAAAAAATTTATCAGGTGCGCCAAAATTGATGATACTAATATTTTCAATATTCTCTTCAATAATAATTTCGTTTACTTGACTCCCAGCACCACCTTTAACAGCATTATCTTCGACTGTCACAATTAAGCTAAATTTTTTTGCGTGATTTATAACAATTTCTTGATCAATAGGTTTAACAAATCTCATATCTATTAATGAAGCATTAAGTTCATCAGCAACATTTTTACATATATCCAAAATAGACCCAAAGGAAAGAATTAAAATTTTTTCACCATCTTTGATTCTTTTTGAACGACCAATGTCTAAACTTTTAAAGTTATCATTTACCTCTACACCCAAACCTTCCCCTCTGGGGTATCTTACTATTGCTGGGCCATTGTGAAGATAACCAGTATAAAGCATACTATTGCACTCTTGCTCATCACTAGGAGCCATAATAATTATATTTGGAATACATCTTAGATAAGATAAATCAAACATCCCGCCATGCGTACTTCCGTCTGCGCCTACAAATCCAGCTCTATCAACTGCAAAGAGTACGTCTAAGTTTTGAAGTGCTACATCATGTATCAATTGGTCATAAGCTCTTTGTAAAAAAGTTGAATAAATGCAAACCACGGGTTTTAAACCTTCACATGCAAGACCAGCAGCTAAAGTAACTGCATGTTGCTCAGCAATCCCAACATCAATATATCTCTCAGGGAACTCTTTCGAAAAGTTTACTAAACCAGAACCTTCTCTCATCGCTGGAGTGATAGCAAAAATTCTAGGATCTTTTCTTGCCATCTCGCATATCCAGTTATCAAAAATTTTTGTGTATGTAGTTTTTTGAGTTTTGCTTTTCTCAACCCCTTTGTTTGTATCAAAAATTGGCACCGCGTGGTATTTAACCGGGTCAGATTCCGCAGGTAGGTAGCCTTTTCCTTTTTTAGTAATTACATGAAGTAGCTTAGGACCACGAATTTTCTTTAAATTCTTTAAAGTTTTTACTAAATTTTGCGTATTGTGCCCATCAATTGGTCCATAGTAATTTATTCCCATTTCTTCAAAAAGCATTCCTGGGGCGAGCAAACCCTTAATATGTTTCTCAGTTTTTGTCAGAAAAATTCCGGATGGAGGAACTTTTTTTGCAAAGTTTTTACTTCCTTCTTTGACTGTAGAGTATGCTTTGCTTGAGAGAATTTTAGTCAAATAATTAGTCATAGCTCCAACATTAGGCGATATTGACATTTCATTATCATTTAAAATTACTAATATATCTTGGTTGATAGACCCCATGTGATTTAAAGCCTCGAATGCCATACCTGCACTTAAACCACCATCACCAATAACTGCGACAACCTTTTTTTCTTCTTTTTTATGGGAAGACCCTATAGCCATTCCTATAGCAGCGCTAATGGATGTACTTGAGTGACCTACTCCAAAAACGTCGTACTCACTTTCTTCTCTTGCAGGAAATGGATGTAACCCATCTTTTTTTCTTATTGTATGAAGATCCTCTCTCCTTCCCGTTAAAACTTTATGCCCATAACATTGATGACCAACATCCCAGATAATTTTATCTTCTGGAGTATTGAAAGAATAATGTAGTGCCACCGTGAGCTCCACAGCACCTAGACTTGCTCCAAAATGTCCTCCACATTGGGAAACAGTTTCTATTAAATAATGTCTTAGCTCATCTGAAACATCATTTAAATTACTTAAAGATAGGATTCTTAAGTCGCTTGGATTGTTTATTTTATTTAAAAACTCATATTTCATTTATTAAAATTCTCTATCAAAAATGTACTCAGATATCTCCGCTAAAATCGTATTATTAAAACCTAAATTTTTGAGTTTTGTATAATATCTTTCCTTTTGTTCCTGTAATTTTTTATTTGCTTCATCTACACCAAGGATATTCACATAGTTTGGTTGATTTCTTAGCTCATCTTTATTTTTAGTTTTTCCTAATCTTTCTGAAGAGCTTGTGTATCCTAATAAATCATCTTTAATTTGAAAACATAAACCCAATGTTAGACCCAGTTCCAAAATTTCTATAGTTTTATCTGGATATCTATTATCTAACATGTAAGGTAACATTATACATGGTGCAATTAATTTTCCAGTCTTTAACATATATATTTTTTCTAACTCTTTCAACTCAACATTTCTATTATTTATAGATAGATCTAAAAACTGACCGCCTGCGACACCGCATAAGCCTATAGTATCTGAAAAAAAATTAACCCAGTTTAGTTGAGTTTCAGATGATATTTGTGAATATTTTTTTTGACTTAAAATTTGAAATGCCAATGATTGTAAAGCATCTCCTGCTAGGATAGCTGAGGACTCACTGAATGCAATATGACATGAAGGTGCTCCTCTTCTAATCTCATCATCATCCATACATGGAAGATCATCATGAATTAAGGTGTAGGCATGTGTTAGTTCAATTGCAATTGCAGGCTGATCAAGGAATTCTTCATTTATGCCTAACGTTGCCCCAGTTGCATAAACTAGTAGTGATCTAATATATTTTCCTCCATTTAAAGAGGAATATTTCATCGGCTCAATCAAATCACATGAATTTTTTCCATAGAAATTAAATACTTCTTCAATTTTTTTTTGAACCCGAGAGGTGTAATTTAGTTTGAATTTCTCAAGCCCTGATTTTTCATTGCTCATATTTTTTTATTATGGATTTAGCTTTTTTTAAATAGGCTTCTATACCTAATATTTTTTCATTTGCTTTTTTATAATAATCCTCAGCTTTCTCTAAACTTATTTCTTCATCTTCAAGATTTTCGATAATTACATCAACTTCATTTAGAGATTTTTCAATATTATTTTTTTCTGCCGAATTTATTTTTGTTTTTTTTATTTTTTCAATATTTTTTTCTACTTCTAAAATTTCTTTTTCGGCTTCATCAGATAGTTTAATACCTTCCTCAAACAATTTAATAGATTCTTCAATTGGCGTATCGACAGAATTTAATTTAGAAATAACTTTATCTAGATCGCTAATAATACTATCGTATTTTCTTTTTTTTTGTTTTTTCATTATTACTCATCAAATATAATATTTTCTTTGTTATTATATATTAAAAATGATCTTTGTTTTGACCTTGCTATCATGGTTATATTAAGATCTTTCGCCAATTCTATACCCATATTTGTCACACCAGAACGGGAAATAATTATTGGAATCCCCATATGTTTTGATTTCATAATAATCTCTGATGTTAATCTTCCTGTTGTATAAAAAATTATATTACTTCCGCTCATATCATTTATCCACATAAAACCTGATAATGTGTCAGCAGCATTATGTCTCCCAACATCTTCTACAAATTCTAAAACGTTTTCTTTATCACACAAGGCACAACCATGAACAGCTCCAGCTTCTTTATATATATCATTATATTTTGTAATTTTAGCTAAAAGGTTAAATATTTCTGACTTTTTTATTTTAACTTCAGGAAGTGTATCTTCATATAATTTTTCAAGAGTGCTACCAAAAATTGTTCCTTGGCCACACCCAGTTGTAATTGTTTTTTTTTCTAGCTTCTTCAATATCTGTTTTGTATTCTTATTTTTTGTAATTACTTCAGAAATTCCAATATCCCATTTAACATCTACACTTATAATGTCATCTATAGAGTCTATTAATCCTTGGTTTCTTAGATATCCTAACGTTAGTTCTTCTGGTCGAGTTCCAAGAGTCATAAGTGTTATTAGCTCTTCACCATCTATTTTAATTGTTAAAGGAAGTTCGCCAGCAACCTTGACATTTACATTTTCACCCAAATGATTAAAGGCTAATATTTCATTTGTAGGAGAAAGCCCGCTGTTGGATATATGTAGTTTTTCTTTTTTATCTTTTATATTCATTTTTTTATTTCTAGGTGAACTGTTTTTATGGCATTGTCTAAATTTTCAATAACTTTAAAAGTATGACCTTGTATCTTAATAACATCGTTTATATTTGGCAAATTTCCTAAATGTTCCAATATAAATCCATTTATTGTTTTTGCTTCTTTTGATATCAGCTTAATGTTTAATACTTGATTTATTTCTCTTAAATGGACACCACCATCTATTAAGAATATATTTTTATTTTCAGTTGGAATAATTTCTTCATTCGCAGATGGGTCGCTTGTGAAGTCACCGACAATTTCTTCTAATATGTCTTCTAGGGTAACTAACCCTTGTATATTTCCATATTCATCAATTATGAAACCAATTCTTCTTTTTTCTTTTTGAAAATCTATTAACTGCTTATATAAAGAAGTTCCAGAAACAATATAGTATGGCTTTTTAATTAAATTTTTTATTTTTCCTTCATCTATACTTTTGCTAGCCAACATCGGCGCAATTTTTTTTATATGAACAAGTCCAAGAAGATTTTCTATATTATCTTCATATACTGGTATTCTAGTATATGGAGTTTTTTTGAAATTATTTACAACTGTTGCAATATCATCTCCTAGATCAATTCCATATATATCACTTCTTGGTATCATAATATCTTCGACAGTTGCCTTTTCAAGATCAATTATACTTTCAAGCATTTTCAAATGTGGTTTTGTAAATTTTATTGAGGATTCACCTAACACGGTTTTAAGTTCCTCAGTAGATAAAGTACTTTTTGAAGTATTTTGTTTCAAGCCGAGAAACCTTATTAAGCTATTTGCAATTAAATTTATTAAAAAAACGAAAGGATAAAGCAAAATTAGCATTGGTTTATATAACAAAGACGAAGAATAAGCTATCTTTTCAGAATGCATTTCTCCAATTGTTTTTGGTGTTAATTCTGCAAAAATTAAAATAAATATTGTTAATAAGCCTGTTGCTATTGCTAGCCCTATATTCCCATAAAGTCTTAAAGCAACTAAAGTTGTTATTTGAGTTATTAAAATATTAGTTAAGTTATTTCCAAGTAAAATCACTCCAATAATTTTATCTGGATTTTCCAGAAGTTTTTTTGCTGCTTTTGCACCCTTATTATTC
>CACJPG010000010.1 GCA_902595225.1 uncultured Thiothrix sp. | reverse complement strand
TGGCTAGCAAAAGATACAGCTGAGAAAAAGTACATTACTAATAGTAAATATTTCATAAAATCTCCATAAGTTTAAAACATTGATCTTGAATTGCTAGTTTTATCATACCTAAAAAATATTTACAAAAAATTATACACAAAATATATGCATTTATATTTCGCTAAACAATTTTTAATTAAAATTATCTATTTTTTTGATATATTAATTTAAGATAAGCACATAATTTATAAAATAATGATTACTGAAGTTTCAAAAGATAATGCATTACCAGATAGAGATAGTAAAATAGAAATCTCGCCAATACACTTTGTAAACAAGAAAAATGTAATAGAAAATTATCCAAATAATTTTGAGGAGATATATTTGGGATTAGGTTGTTTTTGGGGTGCTGAAAGATTATTTTGGAATCTTCCAGATGTCTACATTACTTCAGTAGGCTATGGAGGAGGCTACACAAAAAATCCTACTTATCAAGATATATGCTCTGGGCAAACTGGGCATGCGGAACTAGTAAAAATAGTTTTTGAATCAAATGAGAGTATATTTAAAAAAATACTAAAAGTTTTTTGGGAAAACCATGACCCCACTCAAGGTAATAGACAAGGCAATGATATAGGCACTCAATATAGATCTTGTATTTATGTTAAGAATAACAACTATTATGATATTGCAATAGACTTATTAGAAAAATATCAAGAAATTTTAAAAAAAAATAACTTTCAAAATTCAATAACCACAGAAGTTAAAATGAACCAAATTTTTTATTATGCAGAAGACTATCACCAGCAATACTTAGCCAAAAATCCAAATGGTTATTGTGGAATTAGTGGAATAGGATTTGCGTTAGAAATCTAAAAGCAAAAATTTATATAGCCTATGGAAATGCGAATCCTTCCTTGCTATCTTCGGATTTTTCAGGCCAAAAAGTTTTTTCCTGATTCTCTTCGATTAATTTTTCACACTCTTTTAGAGCTTCGCCATAAGTCATGACTTTGTCAAATTTTCCAAGATCTGTGTGATTTTGTTTATGTTTCCAGGCAATAATATAACCTTCGTCACTAGTTTTTTTTATTAATGTTTCAGCCATTTTTCTTTGCTTTAATTTAAAAATTGTACAAATGATTATAAACTTAATTTTTGGACGTATCTAGTATAATATTCACGATATGTATTTAACCGAAGAAAATATTAATAAAAACCCCTTTAAACAATTTGAAATTTGGTTTGAAGAGGCTAAAAAAATTGGTTTAAAAGATCCAAATGCCATGAATGTTGCTTCAGCAACGAAAAATGGTGTCCCATCATCTAGGATGGTTTTACTAAAAGCATATAGTGAGGAAGGATTTATATTTTATACAAATTATACAAGTCGTAAAAGCGGCGAAATATTTGATAACCCAATAGTTGCCCTTAATTTTTTTTGGGACGCACTTGAAAGACAGATTAGAATAGAAGGTGAAATCAAAAAAGTTGAGAAAGAAGTTTCAGATGCATACTTTAATTCCAGATCAAGACTTAGCCAGCTTGGCGCACATGCTTCTAATCAAAGTCAAGTAATCGAAAATTATGAAGAACTTACTAACAAACTAAATTCTTTTGACGAACAATATAAAGATGCAGATATACCGAGACCAGATCATTGGGGAGGTTTTATTGTTATTCCAAGTTCAATAGAATTTTGGCAAGGTCATGATGGTCGATTGCATGATAGATTGAAATTTGAAAAAGAAAATAATAATTGGGTTTTAAAAAGGCTTTCGCCATAGATAAAATAAGAAAATACACAAACAAGCCTTGACAATCTTTTAGATAATTGAGTTACCTTATATACCTTGTAATAAGTGCTTTTGGGCCTTTGCAGAAACATAACTTTACTTTGAAAATGATTTAATTAAAATCAAAGTATGGTTAAGAAATTTTTAAAAATATTTGTTTTTATTCCAGTTTTGACGTCACCCGTTTCTGCTGGATTAATTGATGATCTTGGTAAGTTACTCTATGACCCAAGCATACCGAAATGCGTGAAATATCAACCAAGTAAACAATGTTCTGTAACGCTTGATAATGGTAAATACGTCGGAGGATGGAATGGAAATCAGTGCCATGGGAAAGGATATTATGAATGGAACAATGGTGAAAAATATAGTGGCGATTGGAAACATCATAAAAGGCATGGAAAGGGAACTAATTATTTACCAAATGGAGAAATCTATAGAGGAGAATTTCAATATGATAAATATAAAGGTATTGGTACCTATACATGGGTGAATGGAGATCAAGCTACGGGAAGTTGGAAAGATTCAAAACTTAATGGTTTTGCAACTCTTGAGTATTATGATGGTTCAAAAGAATATGGATATTTTAACGATCATAAAAAAAATGGAAAATTTAATCAGGTTAGTACAAATGGCGAGGTTACGATTGTTTATTACAAAAATGATCAGCTTGTGGTAAATAAAGTAAAGCCAAAAGATGAAACATTAAAACCAAAAGATGTAACATTAAAATCAAAAGATGAAACATTAAAACCAAAAGATGAAACATTAAAACCAAAAGATGAAACATTAACAGATTCAACAAACTCAATAATTTCAAAAAACTCGGATAAAAAAATATGCAATGATAATGATGAGGAATGGAATAATTGCTACAAAGCTCATACATTTAAAGACGGGGATTTCGATGGTGATCAGTATATAGGCGAGTGGAATAAAAATGAACTAAACGGTTATGGTACATATATTTTTGGTCCAAAAAGTGAGTTCGCATCAGATGTTTATAAGGGTAACTTTAAAGATGGCTATTTTCATGGCAATGGAACATATACTTGGGGCGAAAAAAGTAAGTGGGCAGGTGATAATTACTCTGGAGAGTGGAAAAAAGGCATGAAAGATGGACAAGGGATTTATACATATAGTGACGGATCATTTTACAAAGGTGAATTCAAAGATGATCTTAGCCATGGGCAAGGTATAGAAACTTGGGCTGAAGGCGATAAGTACTCTGGAGAATGGCATATGGGGAAAATACATGGTCATGGGAAGTATGAGTGGCCTAATGGCAATACGTATGTTGGAGATCATAAAAATGATAAGGCTCATGGCTATGGTAAATTTACTATGATAGGGGAAGATGGTTATACATACATAGGCGAGTTTCAAAATGATAAATTTAATGGTAATGGAAAATTAACTTATTTTAATGGGCAGATTCTTGAGGGTGAATTTAAGAATGATATGTTTCAAGGAAAGCCTATTAATAATATTGCAAAAGATTTAAGAGAGGAGAATACTAGGAATTCTCCATTAGTACCTCTTGCGATTGGGACAGGGTTTTTTATCAACTCAGAGGGTTATGCTATTACAAACAACCATGTAATTGAAGATCAATGCCAAGAATTAAAGGGCACAACTAAAGAGAAAGAATTCAATTTTGATATCGTAAGTACCGACGCAAGAAATGATATTGCAATAATAAAATCTAAAGATGAAATTAATGAATCTTATTTACGTATATCAACAAAAGCTGAGCTTGGAGAGGAAGTTCTTGTTGGAGGTTTTCCATTATCTGATGATATAAGAAATTACAATATCAAAATAACCAAGGGTATAGTGAGCGCACTTTCAGGCGTAGAAAATAATTTCTCTGAACTTCAAATTGACGCCGCAATAGCACCGGGAAATAGTGGTGGTCCAGTAGTCAACTCGAAGGGAGAAGTCGTGGCTGTAACTACTTATAAAATTCATGCAACTCCTGAAGAAGCAAAGAAAGGAGAATCGATATCGCATATGAACTTTGGTAAGAAATCAAGCTTGGTTGAAGAGATGTTAAATAGCAAAGAAATAAAATATAATGAATTTAAATTATGGCAAAGTGAACCTAGTGGTTCTGTAGAGATTGCAAATTTATTGAGTAACACTTCCGCACAAATTTATTGTTACAATCCACAACATGTTTGGGATGATATTATTAAGAAAACTGAGAATACGGGAAATTGATATTTTTTTAGAACTTTAATTTTCTAATTCTTATGAAAAAAATAATCCTAACACTACTAATATTTTTTAATTTAAACGCATATTCAGGGTCGAAAATATTTCATGAAAAAAATCAAGATGGTACGAGAAATTTTGATATAGAGTTTATTTTTCAATCAAAAAATAGTGTTAGACAAAATTTTGATCTTCTAACTAATTTTCTTAATATTCATAGATTTAATCCTTCAGTATATGAAACAGAAATAATCAGCAGAGAATCAAAGGAAAAAACTGTTCTGAAAACTACGTTTAGAAATTGCGTTTATTTCTTTTGTAGAGAGATGATAATGTACGAATCAATATTGACTTATTGTATGGATGACCAGATTCTCAGTTGCATTATTAAGGCTGAAGTTATGCCTAACGATGAGAGCCCAGTTTTTTCAGGAAATACATTATGGAAAATTAGCGCAACCAAGAATGGCTCAGACGTATATTATAAATCAAATTTTAACGCAGATATATTTCTACCACCTTTTTTTGGAGAATCCATCTTTAAAAAAACAATTAATAGAAACTTAGATTTCCTTGAAAATAGTTTAAACAATTTTTACCCTTAATATATGGTGCCCTGAGCAGGGGTCGAACCTGCAACCTTCCCCTTAGGAGGGGGACGCGCTATCCAGTTGTGCCATCAGGGCAATCTATTAAAATAATAACATGGAATATCTTAAATCAATTTTTATAGAATAAGTTTTTGATATATTTTAGAGTATATAGTTATATTTAGTATGTTAAGGTGAAAATATGAGAAAAATTTTTGGAATAATTTGTGCATTAATATCAGTAATTTTGTTCGTTGCAGCTATTATGGTTACAGGACCAGGCGAGGGACAATCGGCAGCCTTTCACATAGGATTTTTTCTTGGTCAACATGGACCATGGGTTGCATTTGCATTTGGAGCATATTTCTTGTTAAAAAAAAGAGATTAATCACGTATAAATTCAAGACAAAGAAATTTTAAGGAGATAATTACTTTATGGTAGAGATAAATTACGAGCAATTAATTGGACAATGGCATAAAGACCGCAACCTTATTGAAGGCAGCACTGACAAAGATCAGTATATGAAATTAATACAAGAGGCGGGCGAGCTATCTGATAGCTTATGTAAAGGCAAAGACATAAAAGACGATATTGGTGACATGATGGTTGTTTTAATAAATATAATGGTCAGGAATAATTTAACTATAGAAGAATGTTTAGCAGTTGCTTATGAAGATATTAAGGATAGAAAAGGCAAGATGATCGATGGGATTTTTGTAAAAGAAGGAGATGAGTAGACCTAGATGTTTTTAACAATATTATTCATATATTTAGCAGTAGGTTTAATATGGGGTTTATTTGACCCAAAAAAGATTATCTCAAGTGAAGTTAACAAGTTGAGGTTCGAAAATATTGCAAGAATAGCTAGCAACCAGGAAGTTACCTCCGAAAAAAAAATTTTAGTTTTCAATTTAATTCTTAGAACAAGCGCTATTATAATTTGGCCGCTTATTTTAGGTGTCGCTCTTACAAAAAAATATTAAATGGATAGAAGAAAAATCTTAACTATACTTTTAATTATATTTTCTCGTGTAAATAAAATTTTTGGAACTTGTATGGTTAGATAGAAAAATGCGATGTACTCTATTTCTGCGAAAATTTGTAATTTTATCTAAAAAGTGTATGTTTATATAGACAGCCAATAATTTTACGGAGGTAATAATGTCTAAAAAAAATAAAGTTGTACGTATTGCTCTTTCTGGCGGGATAATTGGAATGTTAACAACAAATCCACGAAAAGCACTTGAGGATAGAATCGAGAAAGAAAATCAAGATGGATGGAATGCTATATATTTTAACGATCATAAAACTGCGAATTTATTTATTACAGTTTTACAGATAGTTGTATTAGTACTGACTCTTGGTATATGGACGTTTGGAGCAGGTTATATGATCCTTTTTGAAAAAGATTCTTAGTAAGTTACGTATATTATCAAAGAAAGTATTCAGTTGTATTGTAGGACGCCATAATCAGGCGCCTACCAAGTGCCCACTTTTATTTAAAATTCACCCTTAACCGCTTTTTTAAATTCATCAGGGTGATTTGCTTTCTTATCCTCACAAACGCTTATTATTAATTTCCATTCTTCTTCTTTTTGCATTTCTTCCCATGACATACTCATGGCTTCTTCGAATTGTTTCTGATCAGTTGCTATTCCTTTTTTTGTAAACTCATCATACATTGCTTTCACAGAATTTTTCGAACATGCTTCCATGTCACTCATGCCACTTCCGCAAGCAGTTAGACCAAAAATAAAAGATAGATATATTAATTTCCTTAACATTTTAACCCCCTATATTAATTTTATTATTAATTCTTTATTTTACATAAAATTTATTTAATTCAAACTATAAAATGGTACCGCTGAACGCACTTGAACCGTTACTCCCTTGCGGTAATTGGATTTTGAATCCTCGTCTTCAACCCACAACCCTTGATACCATTAACTTATATCATATTGTAAAGAGGTGTCCGATTGGTGTCCGAATTGAACTCTGAGAATTTCCTCATATTTCATAATTTTGCTATATTTTCTGTATGACCAACAAATCAAAATTTTATGCTTACATAATAATACCCATTTCACTGTTAGGTATTATTGCTAATCTTGTCGAATATGGGATGACGGACTTAATGGGAACATTAGTTTTTACTATATTTTTTCTTTCGGGAGTAACAGCAGTTATACATGATATAAAATCAAAAAAAATATTTTATGCTTATATATTAATACCCATTTCACTGATAGGTATTATTACTCATCTTGACAAGTATGGGATGACGAACTTATGGGGAACATTAGTTTTTACTTTATTATTTCTTGTGGGAGTAACAACAGTTATAAATGATATAAAATCAAAAAAATCAAATGATTCAAAAGTCAATGAATCAAAAAATAAAAAACAAGAACCAAAAAATGAAAAACAAGAACCAAAAAATGAAAAACAACTTTTTTTAGATTCTTTATCACCTTCGGAAATTAAGGAAAAAGTAAAAGTTTATAGTGAATGTTCAGCAGAATTAAAAAAATGGGCAGATTTAAGAGAATCGAATTCAATTACTGAAGCAGAATACAAAGATAAAAAAGAACAAGGGCAATATGTTAACAATGCACTTGCGAGTATCTCTTTTGTTATGAAACTTATTTATTATGACTTGGCAGAAGAATTTAATTCTGATAACCCCAGTTATAAAGTTGAAACTGGTGATCACTTTAGAGATAAAGAAAAGAACTTTTTTGAGACTAGAGTTACTGAATATCAAAGAGATATTGATATTATCAAACCAGAAATAATTTATTTAAATTCACCTCAAAAAGAATTATATAGATGGTTAGAATTAAGAAATTCAAATGCAATCACTGAAAAAGAATATGAAAAAATAAAAGAGGAATTTTTAAAAGAAAAAGGTGTGAATAAAGATAGTGTAATTCCGCACCAAATAAAATTATGGTCTAATCTTAGAGATATAAATGGAATTACTGAAAAAGAATTTCAAGAGTTAAAAGTATATTTACTATCCAAATCAAAATAAATCATCTAGTAAGTCATAGTACTCACTGCTAAAATGAACTCATCTGCTCGTGTGCTGGAATTGGTATACAGGGAGGTCTCAAAAACCTCTGTCTTCGGACATGTCGGTTCGACCCCGACCACGAGTAGAAATCACTAAAATCGGACATTTTCAAAAACTGTTTCTTAAACTAGGTGTCCGATTGGTGTCCGATTAGTAAATTTTCAAAAAACATTGAAGGCAAAGGGTTGTGGTTAAAAAGTAGAAGAATTGAATGCTTTTTGAATCCTCGTCTTGAACCACAACCCTTATAACTATAGTCTTATATCGTCTTTAAAAGAGGTGTCCGATTAGTGTCCGAATTGAACTTTACAAATTTCCTCATATTTCATAATTTTGCTATATTAATTAAATGAAAAATAAACTACTCATAATCTGTTTACTCTTAGTTACCTCAATTAGTCAAGGTGGAGAGTTGGATGGTAAAAAGATCTTCTGTGATGTTAAATCTTGTCCACACATATATAGTAAGAAAAGTTATTTTGGTGGTATTGGTTTTGAATTCATTAAAGGCAAAGTACGATCAACTATGATCCACAAAGATGGAAAAGTTTATGTGGACAAAAATGGTGGTGATTCTGAATATTCAACAGATAATAATTTTGTCTATTGGTGGAAATACGAATATAAACTTGATAGAAAAATGCTAGACATATACTCGCAGAATGAATTCTGCGGGGCATGTGGAATCATGGATTCGAATAAATGGAAAGACGTAATTGATCATTTGAAGAGTGAAACATTAAAAAAAAGTAAAGAAGAAAGAGAGGGAAACCAACTTTAATGAGGGAAACCAAACTACTCACAATCTGTTTGCTCTTAAAATGATAAAGCTCTCATGGCAGAGGCACAAAAGTTTTAAAAATACCAAGCATGTGAATATCCTCAACCTCTGCACCAAAATCACGAAAAGTGGACATGTCAATGAAGTAGGTTGATGCAATAATATAATTTGTTCTTTCAAGGTTATTCTTAGCGAATAAGCTAGCGATACCCCCAGAAAAATTGCTGAGTTCTTCCGTTTCGCCCTGTTTTTGCATCTCAGTTCTTATATGGGAGGCTAAAAATGAAGTAAATTCAGTTTTAGAGGGATTTGAGAAGAACATCACTAAACCTATCAGCAGAATGACAACGTATTTCATAATTCAAAATTTTATCAGTTATATAGTATAAACTTTACATAATACTACGTTTTAAAGTAGAATAGCTTCTTTTTTAAGATTAGTGAAAATAAAGATTACTAAATATGGTTAAAATAAGATTATCTAGAGGAGGGGCGAAAAAGAAGCCTTTCTATCATGTTGTAGCAACCGACTCCAGAAAGAGGAGAGGAAGCGGATATATTGAAAGACTTGGTTTTTTTAATCCAGCAGCCACAGGTCAAGAGGTCAAGCTAAGACTTGATAAAGAAAGAATAGACTACTGGCTTTCAGTTGGCGCACAAACTTCTGAGAGGGTAGCTAAGCTTTTAAAACAAGATTAGTTCAATTGTCAAAATCAAAAAAAATTTTAATTGCAAAAATCCAAGCTCACCAAGGTCTAAGCGGGTGGCTAAAGGTTAATTCTTTCTCTGAAACAAAAGAAAAGCTCTGTAGCTACGATTATTTTTTTATTTCCGAAAAAGATAATTTTATCAAGCTGGAAGTAGAGAGTGAAAAGATTGATAAATCTGTGAAACTAAAATTTAGAGATTTTGAATCTAGAGAAGATACGGATAAACTTATTGGAAAAGATCTTTACATTGAGCAGGACCAACTTGAAAAACTTGGAGAAAATGAATTTTATTGGAAAGAAATTCTTGGTTTAAATGTTTATTTAAATAATGATCAAAAGGTAGGAGTTGTTAGTGATATAATAGAAACAGGAGCTAATGACGTGCTTGTTATAACTGGTGAAAATACTTTTTTAGTTCCTTATCTTTATGGACAATCAATTAAGTTGATCGATTTAAAAGAGCAAAAAATTATTATTGATAAAATATATTATGAGCAATAATACAAAACAAATTTATGTTATTTCTGTTTTTCCAGAGATTGTCGAAAATTTTATAAAATATGGCGTCCTTAAAAGAAGCCAAGACAAAGATCTTTTGAAAATAAATATGATTAACTTAAGAGATTTTTCAAAAAATAAAGGGCAAATAGATGATAAACCATACGGTGGTGGTGCTGGAATGGTTCTTCAGGCCCAACCATTAATAGATGCGACAAGGTTTGCCAAGTCAAACTTGGAAAATTACAAGTGTATCTATTTATCTCCAAAAGGAAGAAAAATGAACCAACAGATGGTTGCAGAGGCTGCAAATGATGAAGATCTAATTATTGTAGCAGGTAGATACGAAGGTGTTGATCAGCGATTTATAGATTTAGAGGTTGATGAGGAATGGTCAATTGGAGATTATATATTGAGTGGTGGAGAAGTCGCCGCTTGCGTTATTATCGATTCGATTGCCAGAATGATCCCTGGAGTTCTTGGCAATGATAATTCAAATGTGGACGATTCATTTTCAAATTCAACTCTCGAGTACCCGCATTACACCAGACCGGAAAAGGTAGAAAATATTTCTGTTCCAGATGTATTATTAAGTGGGAATCATCAGGAAATAAAGAAATGGCGAGAAAACCAA
>CACJPG010000009.1 GCA_902595225.1 uncultured Thiothrix sp. | reverse complement strand
CACATATATCATTTTATCATTTGATGTCTAATGGCTGATTACGAAACTTTAAAAGTATTTTCAGGGAATTCTAACCAAGATTTATCTGAAAAGATCGCAAAAAAGATTGGCATTCCAATTGGTAAAGCTCTGGTGGGAAGATTTAGTGATGGTGAGATTCAAGTAGAACTCCACGAAGACGTCAGAGGAAAGGATGTATTTGTTATTCAATCAACATGCAATCCCACAAATGAAAACTTAATGGAATTACTAATAATGGTAGATGCTTTAAAAAGATCTTCCGCTGCTAGAGTCACTACAGTTATTCCTTATTTTGGTTATTCAAGACAAGACCGAAGAGCAAGATCTCTTAGAGTTCCCATCTCTGCAAAAGTTGTTGCAAACTTAATAAGTACAGTTGGGACAAATAGAGTTCTTACGGTTGATCTTCACTCCGATCAGGAGCAAGGTTTCTTTGATATTCCAGTTGATAATATATATGGCTCACCAATTTTAATTTCAGATATGTGGAAAAAAAAGTATTCTGACATTGTAATAGTATCACCCGATACTGGTGGTGTAGTAAGGGCAAGAGCTGTAGCCAAACAATTAGGTATCGATGAACTTGCTATAGTTGATAAGAGAAGAGAAAAAGCAAACGAGGCTGAAGTCATGAATATTATTGGAGATGTTTCTTCAAAAACTTGTTTGATAGTTGATGATATGGTTGATACTGCTGGAACTTTATGCAAAGCATCAGTGGCTTTAAAAGATCATGGTGCAAAAGCGGTAATAGCATATGCGACACACCCAGTTTTATCGGGAAAAGCTATCCAAAATATTGAAAAATCAGCTTTGAATGAATTGGTTGTTACTGACACAATTGAACTCAATGAAGAAGCGAAAAAATGCAAAAAAGTAAGACAGCTTTCAGTTTCGAATCTTCTTGCTGAGTCTATAATAAGGGTGCACACAGAAGAATCATTAAGTTCTTTATTTACAGAGTAAAAAAACTTGTTCTTGATGCGAATTTAATCGATAATACTGCCTCAAATTTACTTTAATGAATTATTATGGATTTCTTAATTAATGCTGAAAAACGTGAAAAGAAAGGAACTTCTTCTAGCAGAAATATTAGAAGAGATGGTTTCGTTCCTGGCATAATTTATGGAGCTGGAAAAGAAGAGCAGACAATATCTCTTCGTAAGCATGAAGTGGCAAAAAATCTTGAGCAAGATGCTTTTTATAGTCAGGTGCTTGATATATCTGTGGATGGTAAAAAAGAGCAAGTTATTCTTCGAGATATTCAAAGACATCCTGCGAAAAGAGAGATTCTTCATATGGATTTCCAAAGAGTTAAAGCCGACCAAAAAATTAATGTAACAATTCCTCTAAATTTTATAAATGAAGATGTTGCTCCAGGTGTGAAAGTTGATGGTGGTATTATAAGTCACTTAATGACTGAAATAGAAATTATCTGTTTACCAGCTGACATCCCTGAAAATATTCCAGTTGATTTAATTGATTTGCCTATCGATCAACCTATCCATTTGAGTGAATTAAAGTTACCAGACGGTGTTGAGATCACGTCTCTACAAAGTGATGAAGATAATGATCCGGCGGTGGTTGTAATTCATAAAGCGAAAGCAGTAGTTGAAGAAGAACCTGTAGATGCTCCAGAGGCTTCTGAAGTTGCATCTGATCAAAAGAATGACGAGAATAAAGATGCGGATAAAGCTTCTGATGAGAAAGAAGCTAAAGATAAAGAGTAAAATTTGTAAACAATTAATCCAATCCTATGTCAAATACTGATAAAGGCAGTTTCTCAAAAATAAAACTCATTGTTGGATTAGGAAATCCTGAAAAAAAATTACTTGGTACCAGACACAATGTTGGTTATTGGTATCTAGATAAATTTATTGATAAATTTCAAACGACTTTAGTTGAAGAAAAAAAACTTTATAGTTTATTTTCTAAAGTGGATTATAAGGATGATCAAATTTTTTTAATGAGACCTACGTTTTTTATCAATGATAGTGGAAAATCGATTAATAGTTTTATCAATTATTATAAAATTTCTATAGAAAATGTTTTGGTAATTCATGATGATATTGATCTAGATGTTGGCGCTGTGAGACTGAAATTTGGTGGGGGACATGGTGGGCATAATGGGTTAAGGGATATTATTAATCATCTTGGAAAAAATTATTGGAGGCTAAGAATTGGTGTTGGCCATCCTGGTGAAAAATCATTAGTTCATAATTATGTTTTAAATAATCCATCGAAAGACGAGGAGTTGGATATCAATATTGCTATGAATAATTCTTTTGATGATATCGATATTCTTTTAGATGGTGAATTTGATAAATACACAAAAATTTTACATACGAGGGAATAATGGGTTTTAAGTGTGGCATTATTGGCTTGCCAAATGTTGGTAAATCAACATTATTTAATGCGTTAACAAAAAATAAAGTTGCAGCAGAAAACTATCCATTTTGTACCATTGATCCTAATGTTGGAATAGTTGAAGTAAACGATTCAAGATTGAATGAGCTAGCAAAAATAGATAAGCCTAAGAAAATTATTCCTGCAGTCATAGAGTTTGTTGATATAGCGGGTTTAGTAGCAGGAGCATCTGAGGGCGAAGGCCTTGGTAACAAATTCTTAGCAAATATTAGAGAAACCGATGCAATTGCACACGTTATTAGATGTTTTGATAATGAAGACATAACTCATGTTTCAGGAAAAATTGACCCACTATCGGATATACAAACTATTAATACTGAACTTCTTTTATCAGACTTATCAATTGTTGAGAAAAGCTTAGTAAGATTAAAAAAATTATCTAAGACTGGAAAAAAAGATATTCTTGCTGAATTAGAAATTTTAGAAAAAGTTGAAGCAGAGCTGAACAATGGAAACTTCATAAAGGATATATACAACAAAAATAAAGAATTATTAAAACAATACAATTTTTTAACAACTAAACCATTCTTCCTAATTTTAAATGTAGGAGATGATGAAATTAATGGAAATAAATATACAGAAGAGGTGAGAGTTTTCTGTGAAGAAAAAAATATTTCGAATATTATTATATCTGCCAATGTTGAATATGAAATTTCTTTGATGAGCGAAGAGGAAAAGGGTGAGTATTTTGAATTATATAATTTAAAAGAATCTGGTATTGATAGAGTTGCAAAGCATGGATACGATATATTAGATTTAGGTACTTTTTTTACGTCAGGTCCTACGGAAACAAGAGCATGGACTATTCAGAAAAATGCATTAGCCCCAGAGGCTGCTGGAAAAATACATACTGATTTTCAAAAGGGATTCATTCGAGCAGAAGTTATTTCATACGAGGATTATGTAAATTTAAAAGGTACAGCGAATTCAAAAAATAAAGGTATGATGCGCCTTGAGGGTAAAGATTATCAAGTAAACGAGGGAGATATAGTTGTATTTCGTTATAACGTTTAAGTATAATAAATAATTCCTAAATATGGCTATGTAGCTCAGATGGTTAGAGCACAGCACTCATAACGCTGGGGTCGGTGGTTCAATTCCACCCATAGCCACCATCTCAATTTCACCCATAAAATAATGCTGTTGTAATAAATGCAAAGAAAAAACCTGTTATATATAACAATGGAAATAGTTACAGTATAGAAACTAAATTTTCTTATTTAATATTTATTAATATCATCTTTTTCATTTTTTTTATGAAAATAACTTATGGTGAAAGATATTATTAATGAAAATATTGCTACTGAAACCAAACTATGATGCCAAAGAGACAGGATTTGATAATCGTTCTGGATAAATAATAGCAAAGCATTAAATAAAGATCCTATTCCAACGGGTAAAAAAAAGATAAAACTTCCATCAATAAGTTCTAGAGAAATAAATACGATGCCTAAAATAATCCAGAATTCAGACAACAAAAGCCAGTACTGTATTGGAATATCCAAACCTATTTATCCTTTTTGTTGATTGATTGAATTATGGTTTCCAAGCTACCTAGAACAGCTGTTATGTCTGTTGGCAGAATTAATGTTTTTGAAGATTGAGAGCTTGCAAGTTCTCCAATTGCATCTACTTGTCTTTTCATTATCTCAAAATCAATAGCAGGTTGACCATTTTTTGAGATAGCCTCTGCTAGTAAATTTGTTTGCTCGGCATCTGCCTCCGCTTTTATTTTTACAGAATAAGCTTCTGCGTCAGCAGTTACTTTGATTGCTTCAGCTTGCTTTTCTGCCTCAAACAATTTAGCTTCTGCTTTAAGTTCAACAGATCGTTTTTCACCTTCTGCCTGAGCAATAGCTGCCCGTTTATCTCTTTCAGCATTGACCTGTTTTCTCTGCGACTCTTTAGTTCTTTCATCAACTATAATGTCTGTTATCTCAGTTCTAGTTATTTCTATTCCCCAAACTTCTGCTGCTTCCTTTAAATTTTTTGAAATTTCTTGGTTCATTGAATCTCTACTTGATTGGAGCTCATCTAACTCTAGTCGGCCTGCTGCTGAACGTACAATAGATGTTGCCGCAGTATTAATAGCAGATTTAACGTCATTTATTCGGTATACGGATTTGCTTGCATCAACAACTCTAAAAAATACTGTGGTTTCTAAATTGACTTCAACATTATCTTTTGTAATTACTGATATTGTGAACTCCTTTAATTGTGTTTCTAATATAGATATTTTGTGTACAACTCTATCTATATAGGGAACTATTAAAGATAATCCTGCAGGTAATGTTTTTCTATATTTTCCAAATCTTTCTACGATATATTCTTTTGATTGCGGGACAATTTTGATCCCTAAAAAGATTGCAGATAATATTAGTCCAAAAATTAAAATAGAAATAATAATATTTAGAACTGCTAGTGTTGTCATGAACTTATACGCCTCAATATTTAATTATTATTGTCAAAAACTTTCCTTTGAGCACTATATTTTTTGAAACTAACACAAAATCAAGAGATAAATCAATAAAATTTCATCGGAAATGGGAATTTGAGAATTCCACTACTCAAATATACCTATACATAGGCATATTAGCGTACACCAATAGCCACCATCTTTTATTTATCCAAAAAATAGGTCTGCAGCGAGAAAAGCAAAGAAAAAGCCAACTATATAAATAATTATTGAAACAATTATTGTATATAAGCTAAATTTTCTTAAAAACAAACAAGCTTTAGCTTGTTTCTCATCGATGGGACATGGCGCGTTTCTATTAATCCATAAAAAATAACTTGATAGGGTCAAAAGAATTCCAGCAACAATAAAAACTACAACTTTGTATTTTGAGATAGCTGTAATCCATGGAGCTACTGAGATGAAACCTGCTAATGCTGCACCCGCACCCAAAGTTACTAGCAATGCTGGTAGAGCGCAGCATAGCAATGTCCCCACACTTGTAAATAGAGTTAAAATAGGAAATATTGTTTGCCTATATATATTATTCGACACGATAAATCCTTTCTACATTATAGCCCGAGTCAGTTATGAGCTTTGTTATTAGATTGTCATCCATATTATAACCATCCTTCAAATCTATTTTGATCATACCCTCATCCATATTAATATCGACAGCCTCGACAGACTCCTCTTTATTAAATAATTTCTGTATTGATTGGGCACAAAAATCACAGACCAAGCCATTTACGCTTACGTGGATTTCACCAAATATATCTTTTTCATCGGCATTACTATTTAAACTTAAACATAGTAACAATGCAGCTAAAAAATATTTAAAATTTTTCATATTTATATCCTCATAAAATTAAAAACGAATAAAGTAGTTAAAAAGAAATTTCCCTCGATCATTTAAACCAAGCTCCAATAAATGGACGCTTTTAAAAAAACGAAATAAAGGAGTAACTTCAAAGTTTTCTTTATTCTCTGGCTTATGTTCTATTTTGAACATTAACCAAGTATGCAAATCTCCAAAATCTCCTTGATATGGAGCCAGACCAAAAGTGACTGACTGCATGAATGCGTCGTAAATTTTGTCTGCATCTGTATATCGATTTTGGTATTTAAAAAAATAACTTCTGTTTTCCCAGTCATATGAAATGCCTGTAAAACCAGAAAGTTTAATTTCACCATCAAAATTAGATTTATCACTGTACGCAAAACCAATGCCTGATTTTATGTAAAAGTTAGCTTGACTATTCTTTTTATTCCAACGTTTAACTAAATTATTCATTTGTAAAGAATTCAGAGTAAATTCTTCGTCATGCCAATATTCTAGGTTATACCCAAGTGATAATTTATGGGTTGGAGATAAGTGTGTATGAATTCTATTTAAATTTCCGTCATTTTTTAGCATTACTGTCCATCCACCTGGGTATGATACAGGTCTTGCAAAAGCGGAATTTATAAAAATTCCAAAAAAAATTATTAAATAAAAAGTATAACGCACGTATTCTCCAAAAATAATAAATTAAATATTAATTTTTAATTAAAGTGATAAATCTTAGGAGAATATTTTTGGCGGCGGACCTTTAGGTTTTAGAATGAAAGAATGAAAATCTTTATTTACGTTTGATTCTTTTTGTAAATCAAGAAGTGAAAAATTCAATTCAGAATTTAGGTTTAAATGTATCACTTGGTTATTCATCGAACAATAATCACATTCAAGGCATTCTTCCGAATCATGAATACTAATTTTATGGTGTGTATTTTCTGATTCAGAAGCCCCGTGACAATGTTGAGTGTTGTCATTAAACATTTCGGATGAATCTTGATTATTAATCAGATCTATATTTTTTATACAATCTTCGCTTAAAGCTAGTGAAAAGCTTGAGTTAGCTACTAAAACTAAGGACAAGAAGTATTTAAATAAAAATCTCAATTTCATAATTAAAATCTACATAATTTTTAGAAAATATCAACTAGTTTGCTTTTATAGGGCCAATTAACCTGATAGTACAAAATCTATAATTTTTCGTGAATATATCTATTAAAATAGTTTTTCATTATTTTCCACGACATATGCATAGCATCTCTATTATATTTGAGTCCATTTGATTCATCATTTGCATCCGGATTTGTGAAAGCGTGAGCAACGCCGCCAAAAATATGAACGAACCACTTAGAATTTTTTTCTTTAAGTTCATTTAATAATTTTTTTAAATCATCCTCTGTTGCATAGGGATCTTCATCGCCATGTAAAATTAAAATAGGTGTATTAATAATTTTTTTATTATCAATATTTGGTCTATCGTATATTCCGTGGAAAGAAACTATTAAATTTAGTTCTGCTCCTGACCTAGCTAAATCAAGAACACATTTGCCACCAAAGCAATAGCCTATTGCTGCGATTTTGTTATCATCAACCAATTTATTTTCTTTAAGTAAATTCAAACAGTGATTAATTCTATGAGACAAAATATTTCTATCCGATGAGAGTTGATTCATTAAGTCTAAAGACTCTTCTGGAGTATTTCCCCTTATTCCTTTCCCGTATAAATCTACTGCAAATGCAAAATAGCCTTCTTTTGCAAGAAATTCTGCTTTCCTTTCTTCTAATTTGGAACAACCTGAGTATTGGTGTGATACAAGAACTCCAGGTAAAGGATCTTTTATTTCATTGTCATAGCAGATGATGCCTTGAAAATCATCACCATCAATTGTGTAATTAAAATTCTCTTTTACAATCACTGTTTTAAAAAAAGTTATTAAGACTCAAGTATTAACTTATTTTCCTAGACAGTCCACCAAATTATTTGAAAGATTTTCAATTAGAGCAACGTACATGTCAGGACCGGACTCTAAATCAGCTCCCAAAGGATCAAGAGTACCAACTTTTACATCTGTATCTTCAATAACAGTATTAATTATCTTTGCTTTAAATTGTGGCTCCTTAAAAACACAGTGTGCATTTAAAGTTTTTATTTTCGATCGTATCTTAATTAATCGATTTGGTGATGGAGGTTGCTCCGGATCTATAAGTATTGATCCAATAGCATTTAAACCATAAGCTTTTTCAAAATATTGGTAAGCATCGTGAAAAACTATGTATGGCTTATTTTGAACAGAAATTAATTTTGATTTAACTGATTTATCTGCAAGTTTAATTTTTTTTATTATTTCTTTTGCATTCTTTTTATAAGTATTTATATTTTTTGGATACATCATACTTAATTCTCGAGTGATTCCCTTTACTATTTCAATTCCATTATTTGGATCAAGCCAGAAATGTACATCTGCAGAACCGTGCCCATGATCGTGACCATGATGATCATGACCATCTTCTTCCCAGTTTACTCCCTCTCTCACAGGCAGAAGATTTAAATTTTTAAATTTTGCTACTTTAAAAACGCGTACGTCGCTTGGCAAGCTAAAAATCTTTTTTCTTATCCCAGACTCAAGTTGACCAGCATCAATGTGAAAGAAAACTGCAGCGTTGCTTAACATTTTTGCATGGGATGGTTTTAAGGCAAAATTATGAGGAGAAACATTACCTGAGATTAATAGTGAAACCTCGTCAGTATCTCCAACAACGGCGCTCACTAAGGAGTGAAGTGGTTTAACACTCGCAACAATACCAGAGTTACTTGCAATGACATTGAAACTTAGAAAAAAACCTAAAACAAATATAAATACATTTTTATACATAAATGATATCCTTTTTATTATGTTATTTTGTTGACAAAGATAAATTGTATCTTAATATTAATGTTATATTATAACATATTTGTTTTCAACAGGTATAATAAATGAGTAAACGACAAAAGAATTTATCAGTTTCTGCAGAAGCTTTAAGGAAAGCTGAAGCGCTTTGCGAAATTAATGGGTTAAAGTTAACCAAATTAAGAAAACAAGTTTTAAAACTGATTTGGAGAAAACCTGGATACGTAAAAGCGTATGATCTTCTTGATGAATTAAAAAAAATTGATCCTTCTGCGAAGCCCCCAACAATATATCGAACACTTGATTTTTTAATAGAAAATGGATTAATACATAAACTACAAAGCTTAAATGCATTCATTGGCTGTCATCACCCTCATGAACATAATGAGTGTTACTTTTTGATTTGTGATAGCTGCCAGAAGATTGAAGAGTGTTGTTCTAAAAAAATTAACAATGTTGTTGCATCGACTTCAAAAAATAATAATTTCATTCCAAATAAAGTAACTTTTGAAATAGCGGGTACATGTCAAAACTGTTTAAATTAAATGTCATCTCTTATTCAAGCAAAGGATTTAGAAGTAAATAGGCAAGGAAAATATATCCTACAAAACGTTTCTTTAAGTGTAGGCAAAAAAGACTTTATCACAATTATTGGGCCTAACGGCGCAGGAAAATCAATTTTACTTGAATGTTTGATGGGCACTTTTATGCCAGATAAAGGAGAAATTGATAAGAAAAATAATCTTTCAATAGGTTATATTCCTCAAAACTTTAATCCTGATAATTCTATGCCAATTTCTGTAAAAAGATTTTTAATGCTTAGGAAAAATTTTACCCCTAAAGAATTAAAAAGTGTTTCAGAAGAAACAAATATTTCAGATGTTCTTTCAAAGAATCTTTCAAATCTTTCTGGTGGTGAGTTACAAAGAGTATTATTAGCAAGAAGTTTACTTGGTAATCCAGAGCTACTCATTTTAGACGAACCTGCTCAAAATCTTGATATTAAAAATCAATTGAACTTTTATAATTTGCTAAACCAAATTTATCAAACCAGAAATATTAGTATCCTTATGGTATCGCATGATTTACATATGGTTATGGCTTCCACAAAACAAGTAATATGTCTTTTTCATCATATTTGTTGTTCAGGGGAGCCTCAAACGGTAGCAAAGGATCCTGAATTTATAAGTCTATTTGGAAATGATATGGCAAAGATGATGTCAGTTTATCAACATACGCATGACCATTCACATAATGAGAAATTAAATGATTGAGCCTTTTTTAATTAGAGCAATAATTGCTGGAATTGGAGTTGCTATAATAACAGGCGCTATTGGTTGTTTTGTTGTCTGGAGAAAAATGGCATATTTTGGCGACTCTCTAGCTCATAGTGCTTTACTTGGAGTTGCTCTGGGCCTTGTCTTAGGGATAAGCACGAATTTAGGAACAATGATCATATGCTCGGTATTTGCAATACTGTTAATATGGCTTCAACAAAAAAAAGTTTTAGCAACAGATACGCTATTAGGAATTCTTGCACATGCAGCTCTTTCAATTGGTATGGTTACACTTAGTCTAATGGAAAGAAGTGTAGACCTTCACTCATATTTATTTGGTGACATACTTGCAGTTACAAATCACGAAATTTATTTAATTATTTTTGGCGGCCTAACAGTATTAATTTTTTTATTTTTTAATTGGTCGTCATTTGTCTTAACCACAATAAATGAAAAACTAGCAAAATCGGAAGGTTTAAATACTATGTTTAACCAATTATTAATAATGTTATTAATGACAATTGTTGTTGCGGTTTCATTTAGAATTGTTGGACTTTTATTAATTACATCAATGCTAATAATACCCGCAGCAACTGCAAGACAAATTGTAAACTCTCCCGAGGCTATGGCTGTAACTTCATCGATATTAGGAATATTTGCAGTAATGTTAGGAATTTATATTTCTTTATATTTTGATACTCCTTCTGGGCCTTCCATCGTAGTTGCATCAGTTGTAATTTTTGTCTCAACACTATTTTTATCTTCGTTTAGAAAAAATTAAAAATTTACTGGGTAATTGACATATCATAATTATGTTATATTATAACATTCTTAATGTTATACTATAACAATTATAATCAAGGAGAATCTAATGAAATTTAAATTGCTACTAGCATTAATTTTTTGTGCATTTATTTCATCAAAATTTGCTTTTGCTGCAGACGATGACCACGATCATGATCATGCAGCTCATTCTGATGAACCATTTTATGGACATGCTGGAGTTAGAATACATTTTGATCACGTTAGTGATGCTGGCGAAGGTGATGAAGAAGTTAACGAAACATATACTCATTCTCACTTTGAACTTGGCTCGAGTTTAGCTGAGGGTTTAAATCTCGATACAAATATTAAGGTAGAAGGAGAGCCTGGCGGACATTCCCATGGTGGCGTCACAAGAACTCATAATGGGGATAGTCGATTCTTTGAAGATCATCCGGTTATCGTCGAATCTTTAACGCTTACATATAGTCGTGAAAATTTTTCATTATACCTTGGTAAATTTAATCCTAAAGTAGGTCTTGATTATCATAGTTTTCCTGGTCTTTACTCTTACTCAATGATCGAAGAGTATAAGATTGCAGAACGTATTGGTGTTGGCTTTAAGTATGCTGCAAATTTAAATGATTTTGGTACTCACAAAATTGACGTGAGTTCTTTTTTTGCTGATACAACTTTTTTAAGTGACTCAATAATTGATCAAAGAGGGCACACAAGTAAAAAAGACGGTGGTCTTGCAAATACTGAAGACTTTGATTCATATGCAATATCAATCGGTGGTAAAGATTTTTATTCATTAAACAATAATATTGCAGAAAGGATTTTTTACAGGCTTGGTTACGCTCACCAAAAAAAAGGTATAGGCAATGAAGAAGATGAAGTTAGGTATTCTGCATCCTTAGGGTATAAAGAAAATTTCTCAGTAGGAATAAGCAAAACTTTAATTTTTGAGTACATGGATATTGAGCACTATAGTGGAGAGGAAGCACATGACAGATCATATTTTACGTCATCTCTAGGTTTAAAAATGTACCCCTGGAGTTTTGCTACCACATATACTTTCGTCGACAATGACGCTCCAGAAGAAGAAGATGAAGACCATGATGGAAAAATTCTACAAATCTCTGTCGGTTACACATTAGCAAATTCTGTAACCTTAAGCCTTGGTTATAAAAGAGCTGATGAAGAGAATGAAGAAAATGAAAGATTGGGTGTTGGATTTAGATATCGATTTGAATTATAAAAATTTTTAGATTTTAAAAAAGAGTGGAATCTTTATGGAAAAATTACCTGTAACCGTTTTATCTGGCTTTTTAGGTGCTGGTAAAACTACAGTACTAACTCATATTCTTAACAATAGACAAAATAAAAAAGTTGCAGTCATTGTTAACGATATGAGTGAAATTAATATCGATAGCTCGATGGTTAAGAGTGATGTTTCATTAAGTCATAAAGAAGAAAAGTTAGTTGAAATGAGTAACGGTTGCATCTGTTGTACGTTACGCGAAGATTTACTATTAGAGGTAACAAAATTAGCTAAGGAAGGCCGTTTTGATAACTTAGTAATTGAATCAACAGGTATATCAGAACCTTTGCCAGTTGCAGAAACATTTACTTTTGCAGACGAGGATGGAGTTTCTTTATCTGACGTCGCAAAGCTCGATACAATGGTAACTGTAATTGATGCAGTGAATTTTCTAAAAGATTATGATGAGGCAAAATATTTAAAAGATGCTGGCGAATCATTGGAGTCACTTGGTGAGGAAGATGAAAGAAGCGTTGCAGATTTATTAGTTGACCAGGTTGAATTTGCTGATGTGTTGTTAGTAAGTAAAACAGATTTAGTTAAGAAGCAAGAATTAGACAAGCTTATTGCCATTATTAAAACACTCAATACAGATGCTCGTATTATCCCAATATCTCATGGGAAAATTGATATTGATAAAATTTTAGATACAAATCTATTCGACTTTGACCGCGCTGAGCAAGCACCCGGCTGGTTAAAAGAAATGCGTGGCGAGCACATACCTGAAACAGAGGAATATGGGATAAGTAGTTTTTCTTATAAAGCAAGGAAGCCATTTTACCCAAACAAATTCTTCGATTTTCTCCATAATAAAAATCTTGCAGGCAAACTTATTCGTTCAAAAGGGTATTTTTGGCTTGCAACGCGCCCACAGTTTGCGGGACATTGGAGTCAAGCTGGCGGTATAGCTCGATATGGTTTTGCAGGAATGTTTTGGAAAGCTGTTCCAAAAGAAAGTTGGCCACAAGATAAAGATTCCCTAGATGCAATTTATGAGAATTGGATAGAGCCATTTGGAGATATGCGACAGGAGTTAGTATTTATTGGTCAAGGTTTAGATAAAGAGCAAGTTACCAAAGCTTTGGATGAATGCTTGTTATCTGACAGTGATTTATTACAAGGTAGAGCACATTGGGCGACGTTTGATGATCCTTTTCCAGATGAATGGAAGGAGACAGCATGAGAATAGTTGAAGCTGTAAAGCTTAAAAGTTTCTCAAAATTATCTCGTTCTAGTTATATTGGAGATAATCTCTCTGCTCTCTCAGAAATTTTTAAAGAAAAGATTAATATTTCAATCTGGCAACGAAAACTCGATAGTAATATTAGAAAAGAAGCTGAAGATATAATTAATTTAAATCCAGATTTAGAACTATCGACTGTTATCTATCCGAAAGACATTAAAAATTTTTTACTTTCAAATGTTAAATCAGAAAATAGCTCTTTAATTTATCAGGATATTACAAAATTAGCCGACGTATTTTGTAATCTCTTTAATTGTGAAAAAGTAAGCCTTAGATTTGGTACATTAGATCATGCAATGTGCCCACGTTTTCATGTCGATATGGTCCAATGTCGCCTAATAACAACTTATCATGGTGTTGCAACTGAATGGCTACAGCATAGTAAAGTTGACAGAACAAAATTAGGTTTGGGAAATAAAGGAAGGCCAGACGAGGAATCTGGCGTTTATCAGAAAAGTGATGATATCGAACACTTAGAAGAAGGTCATGTCGCTCTTTTAAAAGGTGAAAGTTGGTCTGGAAATGAGGGAGCTGGATTAGTTCATCGTTCACCTAAAGTTGAGAGTGTAAATCAAAAACGCTTATTACTCACAATAGATTTCTCAGACAAATAGTATTTATATTAATTCACGCTTTGTGTGTTTATAATTTAGCATGGTAATAAAAAATAAAACTATTCTAATTAAAACAGGCGCAAAGAGCTTTAATGACATTACTTCAAGAATCAAAGATGAGGTTCGATTATCAAAGATTAATGACGGTAATTGTACTTTATTTATAAAACATACTTCTGCATCTTTAATTATTCAAGAAAATGCTGACCCTTCAGTTTTGAAGGATATAGAGAATTTTTTTAAAAAATTGGTCCCAGAAAATAATGATCTATATATTCATACAGCTGAAGGACCAGATGATATGCCTGCTCACATTAGAAGTCTTTTAACAAATACAAGCTTATCTATCCCGATAATTGAAAAAGAACTGCAGTTGGGAACATGGCAAGGTATTTATCTTTACGAGCATAGAAACCATAATCACGAAAGAAAAGTTATTGTGAATATCTTGGGCGAATAATACAATTAAAATATGTTAGGTCTATCTAAAGCTTCAAAAGCGAAAAAAGTCTACGATTCAATTGAATCTCAATTAAGCTCTATCAAAGATTGGGCAAATAGCGACAAACTTCCAAAAAAAATGTGGATAGATCCATATATGATTGGTTATTTCTTCAAAACCGTTGCTCTGGCAGAATTGATTACAAATCGAAAACCATACAGCGCAACTCCAGATCAAATGATTATTAAATTATGCTTTGAAGATCATATATGCCCAGAAAGCTTTAAGGATTTTGAACAAAATCTTTTCAATTTAATGGATAAAGAATTAAAAGCTAAAAAAAGCGGAGCTTTAAAGTTTGACGATTTAGGTAATCATATTTCATCAAATGTTGAAAAGGATGTAGACGAGTTTCTATTGGGCAATCGACATGCAAGCAGAATTATTTTCCTTCTTGGGGGAGTTTTAAAAGAAGAGATAATTCAAAAAGATCATCAAATACTTGAAGCAAAAAAGATAACTGGGGAAAATAAAGAAATGGACGAGGCTGCGGCAAAAAAACTTGGTCTGAAAAGTCGCAATATGCTTCCATTTTATCTTTCAAAAATTTATCTCAAAGAAAGAATTGAAAAGCTCTCCTCAAATTAGTCTAAATAGTCATTAAGTAGATACCAAAACCAATAAAAAGAATTCCTGGAACAATCGTAATCAACCTTTTAAATGTGTTTTCAAAAGAGGATGGAGTTAGAATAAGCTTTTCTAAAAGCACAAAGATTGTCAGTGCAATAACAAATGTCATATTCATAACACCAGCGGCTAATAAAATTGCCATTAAAAACCAACAACAAAACACACAATAAAATCCATGGCCAAGACCCATTCGAAATGCCCCAAAATTGCCATCTCTCCAGTTTGCCATAACTAATGAGAGAGGGGATCTGCATTTTTCAAGACATACGTTTTTATAAGGGGTTAATTGATAAATTCCCGCTAGGATTAATACAATTCCAGAGAAAACACCATTAATGGATGCCATCATTGGATTCATTAAACTAACTTGATGAAGTGGATATTGTATTATGGATATTCCTATGGAAAATAAAACCCAAGATGCTAAGTATCCAAAATAAAATATGTAAGTTGGACTGTACTGAAGATTATTATTTTTCTTTGCTTTATTTACCGTAGCGAACATCAAAACAGTTGGAATAATACTTGGGCTCATCATTGCTATCATCATTATTGACCACATTACAATGAGTTGATAAAAATCGTTTGTACTCCAACTATTATTCATTGGTGGCATCCAATATGTATCTGGTAGCCAAGTTTGAGATGAAGTTGTCATCATATTACTACACTGACTTTCACCATCTGCATCCATCTGCATCTTAGAATTAGGTTTCATATCCATGGTGCTACACTGACTTTCACCATCTGCATCCATCTGCATTTCTGTCTTTGGTGACATGTCCATACCCATTCCAAAACCTTTCATATTCATATGAGCCATGTTGTTGTCCATTGTGAAAAGAAAATACCAACCCGCAATTGTAACGGCTAGAACTCCAGCAATGATTGTACTTTTTTGCAGCGTATTTAAACTTTCTTGACTAGACAAAATTAATCCCTTTTGTTTATTTTTTATTATTTTAAGAAAAGTAAGATGTTTAATGATACCACATTATTTGGTTTAAAATCGAAATTTTAAAAAAATCACAATAAATTTTTCATTTAAAATCAATGGCTTTTAACAAAAAAAGATAAAATATTGACATTTTGAACAGGGAGTCTAAAGTTATGCACTGAAGGCAATTTCTTATAATTTCAGGAGTGCTTGCTTAAATTGGTGTTTTACTACACCCGCAATAACATTCTTAGAGAATAAAATTAGGGAGTAACTATGTCAGAAAATTGGAGTGTAAAAGGTAATTATTTTGAATCATGTAATTGTGATTTAGTTTGCCCATGTATTTTTTTAGAGGCACCAACAGAAGGTTTTTGTGAAGCACAAGTTGGTTGGTCAATTGAGGAAGGCCATTTAGACGGTGTTGATCTTAGTGGTAGAAAAGTTGGTGTTTGGCTACATGCACCATGCGAAGGGGAAAATAAAAATTTGACCGATGGCGGATGGTCACTTGCTTTATACGTTGATGATGGAGCTAGTGATGAGCAATTTAATGCAATATGTGAATTATGGAGTGGAAATCACGGTGGACATCTAGCAGTAATTGCAAGTCTTGTTGGTGAAGTTATGAGCGCAGAAAAAGCACCTATTACAATAGAAGACACAGCTGAGAAGAAAGTTCTTAAGATTGGTGATGTTGGTCATCAAGAACTTGCGGCAGTTGCAGGTATGGATGGCGGAGCAGTGAAGGTAAGCAATATGCCACTCGCAGTAGCACCACCATATGACATTAGTGTATTCAAATCTGTTAAGAATACGTATACAGGAAATGGTAAAAACTTTTCGCAATCAGGAAAAGTTGGTTTAGCATCTCCATTTGCATACGGTCCTAACTAAAGAATAATAATAATAATAATATATGTTGAGCTCTTAGGCCGCTTTTAGCGGCCTTTATTTTATGTTGGCATTTGATAATATACTGAGACTTATGAAAAAAATAATTATTTTAGTTTTAATTTTAGTTTCCAAAAATATTTTTGCGGAGTCTTTAGAGCCAAAATGTAAAGGAAATGATGATTCAAAATGGACAAACTGTTATGGATCAATATCAAAGAATGGGACAACTTACGTTGGAAAATTTTTCAATGGCATGATGCACGGAAAGGGGACTTTCACCTACTCAGATGGGGCGACTTACTATGGTGAATTCAAAAATGGCGAAGAGTCAGGCAAGGGAACTTTCATTTGTTGGCAGCACGGAGCTAAATATGTTGGCGATTTTCTAAATGGCAAAAAACATGGAACAGGTACTTACAACTTTCCAGATGGTTCTAACTATGTCGGGAATTGGAAAGACGGATACAGACATGGAAATGGGGTTTATACTTTCAAAAATGGGACAAAGAAAGCGGGTATTTTTAAAAAGAATACGTTTATTGGAGATAATAAT
>CACJPG010000008.1 GCA_902595225.1 uncultured Thiothrix sp. | reverse complement strand
TCGAGTAGAACCGCAGAAGCTCTTAAGCAATGTGGTAAAGAATTTGCTTATGTAAATATTTTAATGGATCCAGACATATTTCAAAATTTACCAAAATTTGCAGACTGGCCAACCTTTCCACAACTATACATAAACGGAGAATTTATTGGTGGATGTGATATTACACTTGAGCTTCATGAAAAAGGTGAGTTAAAAAAAATGATTGAAGAAGCAACTTCGTAATTATGACAAAAAAAATTAATAAAGTTGTTCTTGCTTATTCAGGTGGACTAGATACTTCTGTAATCGTCAAATGGCTTCAAGAAAATTATCACTGCGAAGTAATAACTTATACCGCTGATTTAGGACAAATTGGCGAAATAGATTCCGCTAAAATAAAAGCCAAGGATTTAGGTGTTGACAAAATTTTTGTAGAGGACTTAAAAGAAGAATTTGTAAAAGATTTTGTATTTCCTATGTTAAGAGCAAATACTTTATATGAAGAACAATATCTTCTTGGAACTGCGATTGCCCGTCCTTTAATATCTAAAAAGTTGATTGAAGTTGCAAAAGAGACTGGCGCAGACGCAATAGCGCACGGAGCAACCGGAAAAGGTAATGATCAAGTACGTTTCGAACTTTCTGCTTACGCATTAAATCCTGACATTAGTATAATTGCGCCTTGGAGAGAATGGGATTTAAATTCTAGAGAGAAGCTGATTTCTTATGCTAAATCAAAAAATATTTCTGTGGATGTAGATAAAAACGATACTCCACCATATTCTATGGATGCAAACTTACTTCATATATCTTACGAAGGAAAGGTTCTCGAAGATCCTTGGGTCGAACCACCAGAAGATATGTGGAGGTGGACGGTTTCGCCTTTGGAAGCGCCTGATAAGACTGAGCAAATAGAAATTGAATTTGCATCTGGGGATCCTGTGAGTATAAACGGCAAAAAATTAAATCCTGCTAAATTACTTGAAACATTGAATAATTTAGGTGCTGCAAATGGTATTGGAAGAATTGATATTACAGAAAACAGATATGTAGGGATAAAATCAAGAGGCTGTTATGAGACTCCAGGTGGTTCAATTATTCTTGGCGCAAGAAGAGCAATAGAGTCAATTACGCTTGATAGAGAAGTTGCTCATTTAAAAACTGAGTTAATGCCTAAATATGCAAACTTTATTTATAATGGTTTTTGGTTTAGCCCTGAGAGAGAAAATCTTCAAAATTTCATAGATTCCACACAAAAAAATGTTAATGGTTTTGTGAAATTATCTTTATACAAAGGAAATATAATTATCCAAGGAAGAAAATCTGAAAAAAATAGCCTATACAATGCGAAACTTGCAACTTTTGATGACGATAAAGGTGGTTATGATCATAAAGATGCGGAGGGATTTATAGCGTTAAATGCCTTGAGGTTAAAAAATAGACCAAAAAACTAAAGCTGTACATATAGATGTATGAAGCTTATTATATGTCTAAAAGAGGAGTAAATATGAGGAAAATAAGCGTTATCTTAATTGGTCTTGTAGCAATACTTTCAAGCGGTTGTGCTACATACTCTGGAAACTCAATGGTTGATGCAAACGACCCTTGGCAATCAGTTAACCGTCCTGTATTTACAGTTAATGATGCCTTCGATACTGCTTTGTTCAAGCCACTCGCGAAAGGTTACAACGCTGTAACACCTGAACCAATCAGAAACGGGGTAACAAATTTCTTTAATAATCTTAATGAAATAGATAACGCTATAAATAACTTATTCCAAGGAAAGCCCGAGGGCTTTGCAGTGTCTGTTGGCAGGTTAGCAATAAATTCTACAATCGGAATAGGTGGAATAGTTGATGTTGCGTCGCACATGGGCCTACAACATTCACCAGAGGATTTAGGGCAGACTTTTGGATACTTAGGTGCAGGTTCAGGACCATACATTGTTCTACCTCTTTTAGGGTCAAGTAGTGTAAGAGACGTTCCTGGAAGAGTTTTGTCTATGTATCTAAATCCATTAGCGTGGTTAGACGACATTTCGTTTAGGAACATAATGGTTGGTATAAATGCTGTCGATGCAAGATCAAATCTTCTAGCAAAAGAAGAAATAGCAAGCGAAATATCTGATGATAAATACACTCTTTACAAAGATGCTTTCCTAGAGCAAAGGGAATTTGAAATTTCTGATGGAAATCTTAGTGATTCTGATCTTACATCGGATATAGAAGAGTAAATCTATTTTTTTGCATAAATACTTAAATAAACTCCATTCATCACAATAAATATTACTGGAAAGATAATTCCAAGTACATAAAATTTGAATTCAACCCATGTTTCTTCAGAGTAATAGTGAGCCACATAAAGGTTTATGAAACCACAAAATACAAAGAAATATATCCACGAGTTTGTCAAAAATTTCCAATTTTTTTCATCAAGACTAATTTGTTCTTGAAGCAATTTTTTCATCATATTCTCTTTACCTATCAATGCGTTAACTATGAAAAATAATGCAAATCCCCAATAAACTATTGAAGGTTTTACTTTGATAAATAATGGATTTTTGAAATACAAGGTGCTAAAACCAGCAACTAGTATAATAATTAACGTTACCAAGTGAATTTTTTTAGCTTGTTTAAAAACATATAGAACAAAACATTGGATTAAGTACGAAATCATTAATACTAGAGTTGCAAAATATATTCCACTACTCTTCTCTTTATCAAGCTCAATGTAAAATACCTCATTAGCAGTTTCTACATATTCAATTGGTATATCTAAGAAGAAAATATATGTCAAAAAAAATAATAAAACTGGGATAAAATCAATAAAAACTTTCAAATTTAACTCCAATTAAACTTAGAAAAATGTTTAGTATAATAATTATAATGATATAATAAGAATCATATAATATCATGCTGAGAGTTTATGGATACTAAATCAGAAGGATTCAAAGATTTAAAAAACATCAGTGTACCGTTGGCCTATGTGAAGGGCGAACCATATTTAACCGCCCCCAAAGATTTATATCTCCCCCCTGATGCTCTTGAGGTCGTTTTAGAGTCATTTGAAGGTCCGCTAGATCTTTTACTTTATTTAATAAAAAGCCAAAACTTTGATATTTTGGAGCTTCCAGTGGCAAAAATAACAGATCAATATATTCAATATATTGAGCTAATGCAGGAGTTGAAATTAGAACTTGCGGCAGAATATATGTTAATGGCTGCAACATTAGCTGAAATTAAATCTAAATTTTTATTACCCCAAAAAAATGAAGGTTCTGATGAGGAAGATGATCCAAGAGCTGAGCTTATCAGACGCCTACAAGAATATGAGAGATTTAAAAAGGCTAGTGTAAGATTAGACGATTTAAAAAGAGTTGATAGAGACTTTTATTTACCAAGCAAAGTAACATACAGCAAAATTAAAACCGAAGAAAAAAAGGAAGCGGTTGATTTAGAAAAGCTTGTAATAATATTTCATGAATTAATGGAACAAACAAAGATTTTAAAACCGCATGACATTAAAAAAGATTATTTATCAGTAAGAGAAAAAATGACCTTAATATTGAATTCAATAAACAAGGAAAATTTCGTAGATTTTAAGACACTACTCGACTTGAACGAAGGTAAGTATGGTTTAATCGTGTCATTTCTAGCAATTTTAGAATTAATTAAATTATCACTCATAGATTGTGCTCAAGCAAAACAGTTCTCCACAATTTATGTAAAGTTAAAGTAGAAAGGAGCTGAAATTGAAAGAAACAAAATGTAAAAAAATTATCGAATCATTAATTTTTTCTTCTCCAAATCCGATTTCATTAAAGCAAATAAGAGATTTCTTTTCGAATGAGGATTTATCTGAGTTATCTTTACAAAATATTATAAATGAAATTCAAATAAGCTATGAAAACTCAGGTGTTCAGTTAGTCAAAGTTTCTTCAGGTTATAGATTTCAAGTTTCTGAAGATTGTAATGAATGGGTTTCAAATTTTTATCCAGAAAAACCTCAAAAATATTCACGAGCCCTAATGGAAACATTAGCGCTAATAATCTATAGACAGCCAATCACACGAACTGAAATAGAAGCCGTGCGAGGTGTTGGCGTAAGCAGTAATATAATAAAAACTTTACTAGAAAGGGAATGGATAAAAATTCTAGGATATAAAGATGCACCAGGTAAACCAGCAATATTTGGCACAACAAAGGAATTTCTTAATTCACATAACTTGGTATCACTAAACCAACTCCCTAAACTTGATGATATTACTGAGTTTTCTGAATTGGAAAAAAGGCAATTGGGCCTACTTGATAATGAGCAACTAGATTCTGAACAAATATCGGCTGATATGGTTGATTCGGATGAATACAATAATGAAAATATTCATTGATAAATAAAGTTTTTTTAATTTTATTATCTTTATAGCCCATTTTGGGTATTTTTGTCTTGAGTATTCCGGAATATTAGAATATATTGTCGTACCATCTACTTAAAAAATAAAATATAAGAAACAATTAAATGAAAATATCTATTCCAAAAGAAAACAGAGACGGTGAGACAAGAATTGCAGCCTCTCCTGAAGTTGTAAAAAAGTTCACAGGTATGGGTTTTGAGGTAACTATTGAAAGTGGCGCGGGATTAAACTCTGGATTTACCGATAAAATATTTGAAGATGTTGGAGCTAATATAGCCTCGGATACAAAAGCAACTCTTAAAGATGCAGATATTATTTTCAAAATTCAGCGCTTGATGACATCAAAAGATAAAATTGATGAAATCTCAATGTGTAAAAAGGACGCAATGGTTATTTCTCATATGTCTGCTTTAAGTTCAAAGACTGATATTGAAGAGTATGCAAAAGCCTCAATCACGACATTTGCTATGGATTTAATGCCACGAATTAGTAGAGCGCAATCTATGGACGTTTTGTCTTCACAGTCTAATTTATCTGGTTATCAAGCTGTCATAAAAGGAGCTAATAATTTTAATAGCGCATTCCCAATGATGATGACAGCAGCAGGCACAGTTGCTCCTGCAAAAGTTTTTATTATGGGAGTTGGGGTAGCAGGTCTACAAGCAATTGCAACAGCGAAAAGAATGGGGGCTATAGTTACGGCTTATGATGTAAGAGCAGCCACAAAAGAGCAGGTAGAGAGTCTTGGTGGTAAATTTCTAATTGTAGATGAAGAAGCAATGAAAGAAGCTGAAACTTCTGGTGGTTATGCAAAGGAAATGACGGAAGATTATAAAAAGAAAGAACAAGAAGTTATAAAAAATCATATTAAAGATCAGGATATTGTAATTACAACAGCACTTATTCCTGGAAGGCCAGCACCTAAACTTGTTACCAAGGAGATGGTAAATTCTATGAGAACAGGTTCGGTAATAGTTGATTTAGCAGTGGAAACTGGCGGAAACTGTGAATTAGCAAAAAGAAATGAAGTTGTAGATGCAGATGGAGTCAAAATTGTTGGGTACGATAATTTACCAGGTGAGCTGCCTAAAGATGCGAGCACATTATTCGCAAAAAATCTTCTAAACTTTTTATCTCCACACGTAAATAAAGAGTCAAAAAGCTTAGAGCTTGATTGGGAAGATGAAACCGTTAAAAATACTTTAGTTACTAAAGACGGTTCAGTTGTTAATGAAATAGTTAAGGGAGTTTCATGATGGATTTTTTAAGCTTATTTACAATTTTTGTTCTTGCAGTTTTTGTAGGTTTCTATGTAGTTTGGGGGGTTACACCTGCACTTCATTCTCCGTTGTTGGCTGTTACAAATGCAATTTCTTCCGTAATTATTGTAGGAGGACTTATTGCTGCTGTCGCTAGTAAAGGATTAATTGATTTATCAAGTACTATGGGATTAATCGCGGTACTTTTGGCTTCGGTTAATATTTTTGGTGGATTTATGGTTGCTCAAAGAATGTTGGCAATGTTTAAAAAGAAAAAATAAAAAGTAGGTAAAGTAAATGGATAACACAATTTTTGGTTTTGCATATCTCTTATCGGCGGTATTATTTATACTTGCTCTAAAAGGACTTTCATCCCCAGTCTCAGCCAGACAAGGAAATATTTTTGGAATGATTGGGATGGCTATTGCTGTTGTCACAACTTTACTATTACATGGCTCAGGTCTTGAGTTAGGAAATTATACCAACATTATTATTGCAGTTATAATTGGTGGTGTTTTTGGAGCAATTCTTGCTTTGAAAATTAGTATGACTGCCTTACCTCAGCTAGTTGCGGCTTTTCATAGCCTTGTTGGTTTAGCTGCAGTTTTTGTAGCAATAGGTGCATATAAGAATCCATCTGCTTTTTTTGATGGGGGAATAATTACTACTGGCAGCATGATTGAGATGAGTTTAGGTCTGGCTATTGGTGCTATTACATTTTCTGGGTCAGTCATTGCATTTGCAAAGCTTCAAGGGTTGGTAAGTGGTAATCCATTAGTTTTCAAAGGTCAGCACTTAATTAATTTAATTATCTTTCTAGCGATTTTGACATTAATTTACATGATTTCTGTAGACCCAATGAATTTATCTAAGGAACAATACTTTTGGGCAATTGTTGGTTTGTCTTTTCTAATTGGTTTTCTAATTGTATTGCCAATTGGAGGAGCAGATATGCCAGTTGTTGTTTCAATGCTTAACTCGTACTCTGGCTGGGCTGCATGCGGAATTGGTTTTACTCTTCAAAATACAGCCTTGATTATTACTGGAGCCTTAGTCGGTTCGTCTGGCGCTATCTTGAGCTACATAATGTGCAAGGGAATGAATAGATCAATTGTAAGTGTTCTTCTAGGAGGATTTGGTGGAGATTCAGATGAGGCAGCTGCAGCAGCATCAAGTCCTAAAGGTAATGTAAAACGAGGAAGTGCTGATGATGCGTCTTTTATTATGGGTAATGCTCAAAAGGTAATTATTGTTCCCGGTTATGGCATGGCAGTTTCGCAAGCTCAACATGCTTTAAGAGAGATGTGTGATTTATTAAAAGAAAAGGGGGTGGAAGTTAAATATGCTATTCATCCAGTTGCTGGGAGAATGCCAGGTCATATGAACGTTTTATTAGCGGAAGCAAATGTTCCCTATGATGAAGTTTTTGAGCTAGAGGAAATTAATCATGAATTTTCGACTGCAGACGTAGCTTTCGTTATAGGAGCAAACGATGTAACGAACCCCTTAGCAAAAACTGATCCACAAAGTCCTATTTATGGAATGCCTATTCTAGATGTGGAGAAAGCGGCAACTACTTTGTTTCTAAAAAGATCTATGGCCTCAGGTTACGCTGGTGTTGATAATGATCTTTTTTTTAGGGATAAAACAATGATGTTGTTAGGGGATGCAAAACAAACCACTGAAGAAATAGTGCAAGCTTTAAATCTTAGCTAAACTAAAAGGCTCTCTAAGTCCAATGGCTTGTTAATCATATAATCAGAGCCCCACTCTTTTACCTGTTGTAAATCTTCAATAAAACCATATAAGGCTGCAATTGATATCATTCCTGCAGAATTTGCTGCAGTTATATCACGAATATCATCGCCAACATAAGCGCACAGAGAGGGGTCACATCCAATAATTTTTGCAGCATGAATTAAAGGTTCAGGGTTGGGTTTTTTTACACTAAGAGTATCACCGGCAACAACACAATTAGGAGAGTAGGTAAAATTAATTTTTTCTATTATAGGGTTTACGAGAAAACTTGGCTTATTTGTTACTATACCCCACTTGTACTGTTTTTTTATTATACTCAATATTAATTCCTCAATACCAGAAAAAAGTTTTGTTTTTATGTAGAGATTATTTTTATATATTTCTAAATATTCACTTATATATAATTTTTTTTCTTCATCAGGGATTTTTGGAAAAGCAAAATTTATAAGTCCAGCCGCTCCTTTTGATATAAAATTTTTTGCTTTTCTAATATCAACATCTTCTTTTGAGTGATTTTTTAGAAGAATGTTTAAGCACCCAACCATATCTTCAGAAGTATCTGCAATTGTGCCATCAAAATCAAAAAGAATTGCTTCAATTTTTCTATTAATCATTTTTTACAATGTATTATATAGTTTATGTCTGTATTATTTGATTCAAAAAATTTGTTTGATAATAAATTAAAACTAATTCCTTTAATATCTTCAACAACAAGATTGTTACTTCTCAAGATTTTAGAGAACTCTGATGGCTTTATAAATTTTTCATATTTGTGTGTTCCCTTTGGTAAAATACTTAGAATATATTCAGCACCAATAATTGCTATAATATATGATATTAGGTTTCTGTTAAGAGTTGAGAAAAATAAATCTGCTTTTTTATTTGTAATTTTGAAACAATCTTTTATAAGTTTTTCAGGATCAGGCACATGTTCGACTAACTCCATGCAGGTAAGTACGTCATACTTTTTTTTAGACTTCTTAAGTAAACCTTCTAGAGCAATTTCTTCATAATCAATTTTTAAATTTTTTAACGTTTGATGAGTCTTTGCAATTTCAATTGCTTCATTTGACATATCAATTCCTTTAACTTCTTTTGAATGCTCAGCAAGGTTCTCACAAAGAAGACCACCACCACAACCTACATCTATTAGCGTCTTATCTTTTAGATCTATTCGATTTTTTATAAAGTCTGTTCTTACAGGATTTAACATATGAAGTGGTTTAAAAGGACCTTCAGGATCCCACCAGCTATAGGATATATCATCAAATTTTTTGATTTCTTTTTTATCTACATTCATAAATATATATTATATTATTTGCAGAAAATAAGCATTATTCTCGCCATTTTTCGTCATATTTTTCTTGATTATGTAGTGAAAAATACCTTCCCATGATAGAATTATAATTATCCCAATCAATTAATTTTTATGACCATAATGTCAGATATAGCTAAAGAAATTATAACCCAATTTGTTGAAAATGAAGCGAAGGGTGCATACCTTGATTACTCTATGAGCGTAATTACTGGCAGAGCTTTACCTGATATTCGCGATGGTTTAAAGCCCGTTCACAGAAGAGTTCTTTATGCAATGGAGTCGATGGGAAATTATTCTAATAAGCCTTATAAAAAATCAGCAAGAGTTGTCGGAGATGTTATTGGTAAATACCATCCCCATGGTGATACCGCTGCATACGACACAATTGTTAGGATGGCTCAAGATTTTTCTATGCGATACGTCTTAGTCGATGGCCAAGGAAATTTTGGCTCTGTAGATGGTGATTCACCTGCAGCCATGAGATATACAGAAGTAAGAATGGCAAAGATATCGCATGAGATTCTTTCAGACTTAGACAAAGATACTGTAGATTTTAGACCTAACTATGATGAAAATGAAATTGAGCCTGTGGTTTTACCAACCCGAATTCCTAATTTGCTCATTAATGGTTCTTCCGGTATTGCAGTTGGGATGGCAACAAATATTCCACCTCATAATCTTAGCGAGGTAATTGACGCAGTAATTGCACTAACTAAAAAACCAGACATGAAGATTTCTGAGATAATGAAATATATTCCAGGTCCTGATTTCCCTACAGCAGGAATAATAACAATAGACAAAAATGATTCAAATGGAATAAGGTCTGCATATGAAACCGGAAAAGGAAAAGTTATCATGCAAGCTAAAGCAGATATTCCTTCAGACGGAAAATCATCAAAAAAGAAAATTATAGTCACTGAGTTACCTTATCAAGTTAATAAAGCTCGTCTTATCGAAAAGATTGCTGAGTTGGTTCGAGACAAGAAGCTTGATGGGATTTCAGAACTTAGAGATGAATCAGATAAGGATGGCATGAGAATCGTTATTGAGATAAAAAAGTCTGAGATTGCAGAAGTAATATTAAATAATTTATACCAGCAAACCCAAATGAGAACCTCTTTTGGTATAAATATGGTTGCTTTAGTAGAAGGAGAGCCAAGAACTGTAAACCTTAAAGATATTCTTTTATCATTTATTGAGCATAGAAAAGAAATCGTTATTAGAAGAACAAGATATGAGTTAAAAAAGGCAAGAGAAAAAGCTCATATTTTAGAGGGATTAGCTGTAGCTTTATCAAATATCGATGAAATTATTAAGCTAATTAAAGAATCTAAAAATTCTATTGAAGCAAAAACAAAACTTTTATCTATGAAATACAAAGCAGGATCAATAAAGAAAATGCTTGGTTCTTCTGGAGAACAAATAACAAAACCCAATGGACTTGACGAAAATATTGGCCTTATCAAGGATAAATACATTTTTTCAGATACCCAAGCTCAAGCTATTTTAGAAATGAAATTAAGCCGCCTAACGGCTCTCGAGCAAGATAAAATTACATTAGACTATAAAGATTTATTAAAAAAAATAAAAGAATTTCAAAAAATACTGAATGATAGAAGTGTTTTGATGGATTTAATAAGAAATGAATTAAGTGATATTAAGAAAAACTTTGGAGATGAAAGAAAAACTGATTTTGAAGAGCTTGTAAATTTTTCAAAAGAGGACCTTACAAAAGAAGAGGACTTAGTTGTGACTTTATCAAATGCTGGATATGTCAAAGCACAACCAATTCATTTATACACTCCGCAAAAAAGAGGAGGAAGGGGCAAAACTGCAGCTACTGTTAAAGATGAAGATTTTATTGAAAAATTATTTGTAGCTAATTCACATGACACAATCTTGTGTTTTTCAAGCCTTGGGAAGGTATATTGGCTTAAAGTTTATGACATACCTCAGTCTGGACGTTCTGCAAAGGGAAAAGCCATAGTTAATATCTTGCCTCTTGCTCAATATGAAAAAATAACAGCTATACAAAAAGTGAGTAAATATGATGAAAATCTTTTCGTATTGATGGCAACTAGCAAAGGTGTTATTAAGAAAACTAAACTTTCGGATTTTTCTAGACCAAGATCATCTGGATTAATCGCAATAAATCTTAAAGATGGTGATAATTTAATTGAAGTATCTATTACTAACGGTGAAAAACAAATTATGTTGTTTTCAAGTGCGGGCAAGGCAATTCGTTTTAACGAGTCTGATGTTACTTGTGTTGGAAGAAGTGCTTCAGGGGTAAAGGGAATTACTATTGATAAAGATAATAATGTAATTAGCATGATAACGAGCAATAAGGATGGCAATGACGATATTTTGATCGCGACAGAAAATGGATATGGGAAGAGAACAGATATAAATGAATTTTCATTACAAAAAAGATCTGGAAAAGGAAACATCGCTGTTAAAACTTCTGACAGGAATGGTAAGGTTATAGGAGCCCTAAAAGTGAGAGAAAATGATGATCTAATGCTTATAACTGATCATGGAACTCTGGTTCGGACATCAGTAAAAGATATAAGACAACTTGGAAGGAATACTCAAGGAGTAAGATTACAAACTCTAAACAATAATGAGAAGTTATCCCAAATTGAAAAAGTTGAGGAAGAGAGAGTAGATGATGATAAAATTAATACGAATAAAACATGAGTAATGATATAAAAAATATTAGAAAAAATATTGATTTAATAGATAGCGATATAGTTGATCTCCTTAATAAAAGAGCAAAAGAAGCGGTCAATATTTCAAAAGAAAAACAAAAATCTGATAACTCAGATAACTTTTATAATGCTGAACGTGAAGCCCAAGTAATAAGAAGAATAAAAGAACTTAATAAAGGACCTTTGACTGATAAAGAAATATCAAGTATTTATCAAGAAATTATGTCGGCATGTTTATCGCTTGAAGCACCTTTAAAAGTTTCTTATCTTGGCCCACAAGGAACATATACTCAAGCAGCCACACAGTCACATTTTGGCAATTCTATTTTATCTGTTCCCAAATCAAACGTTGAGGATGTTTTTTCTTCTGTTGAACAAAGAGAATCTCATTATGGGGTAGTGCCTGTCGAAAATTCTACACAAGGCATAGTCTCATCTACACTTGATATGTTTATGAGCTCAAATTTAAAAATCTCTGGTGAGATTGAAATTCCAATTCATCATAATATTCTTTCAAAATCAGAGAAATTTTCAGAAATTAAAAAAGTTTATGCTCATCCACAGTCATTCTCGCAGTGCAAAACTTGGCTTGAAAAAAACTTACCAAAGGCTGAAAAAATAAATGCATCAAGTAATGCTGAGGCCGCATTAATTGCATCTAAAGAGAAGAGTGCAGCTGCAATAGCAAGCGAAATCGCTGCTGAAATATATGGCCTAGAGATATTGTCACGAAGTTTAGAAGACAACCATAATAATTCAACTCGATTTTTAGTAATTGGAGATAGAGATACTGAGCCGTCTGGTGCAGATAAGACAACTATAATAGTTTCGACAAAGAATGATTCAGGAGCCTTATATAATTTATTAGAGCCTTTATCACAACATCAAGTGAGCATGACGAGAATTGAATCAAGACCGTCAAGAAATAATAATTGGGAATATTTGTTTTACCTTGATCTTGATGGTCATATTAAAGATCAATCTTTAATGAAAGCAAGTGAAGAGATAAAAAAGCAAGCGAGTTTATATAGATTTCTTGGTTCTTACCCAATTGCAAAAAACTAGTAAATTATGTCTCAAAACAAAACAAAAAATAACATTTTAGTGGTAGGACTTGGGCTCATAGGGTCTTCTCTTTCACAATCTTTGATTCGTTCAAAAAAAGTTGGAAAAGTATACGGCTACGATAAGGATAAAGAAGTGATCAGTTACGCCAAAGAAAAGAAATTTATAAATGAGGAAGTTAATAATCTTAGAGATGGCATTATAGAATCAGATATAATTATTTTTTCAGTACCAGTATCTCAAATAGATAGCTGCCTAGATGAAGCCAAAAATTTTTTTAATACCGAAAAAGTTTTCAGCGATACACTTAGTTCAAAAAAATTAATATTGGATTATTTCAAAGTAAATAATCTAAAGAATATAAGCAACTTTATTTTCTCCCACCCTATGGCCGGGACTGAAAACTTTGGAATTAAGTATTCAAAACATGATCTTTTCTTAAATTCAACATCTATAATTTGCCCTATGGAAAATTCAAATTTAGAATTTGTAGAAATTATTAAATCTATATGGAGTTATGTAGGTTGTAACATATTTGAAATGGATATCCGCTCACATGATAATATATTATCTGCTGTTAGCCATGCCCCACATTTTATTTCTTTTGCCTTAGCAAAAAAAATTAATGATATGAAATACATTGAAAATAATCCGTGGATTCTTGACAAAGGAAGTTTATCTGATATGGCAAGAATTGCTAAAAGTGACCCTCAGGCTTGGGCAAATATATTTCTTAGTAATGAAAAAAATATTTTGGAATTTATAGACGATTACATTGGCGAGTTAAATCTTCTAAAATCAAAAATTAATTCAAATGATCTTGAAGATATAATTTTATTTTTAAAAGAGTGTAATCCCAAAAATTAATTTATGTCAGAAAACTATATTATACATCCATCAGAAAATATAACGGGAGAAATAACAGTCCCTGGAGACAAGTCTATATCACATAGAGCGTTGATTTTATTATCGATAAGTGAGGGGACCGCCAGTATATCTAATTTTCTTGAGTCTGATGACTGTATCGCAACAGCCAATATTTTAAAAAAACTAGGTGTCAAAATCCAAAAAAGCGAAAAAAATAATTATTTGATAGAAGGTGTTGGTAAGCTTGGACTAAAAGGTTGCGATGATAATCTTGATTGTGGTAATTCTGGAACAAGCATGAGACTGCTAAGTGGGCTTTTATCAGCCCAACAATTTGAAAGCTGCTTGGTTGGAGATTCTTCATTAAATAAGAGGCCAATGGATAGGGTTTCAAAACCATTATCTATAATGGGAGCAAATATTTCACTTCATGATGAAAAAACTGCGCCAATTAATATATATCCTGCACAAAATATACTACCAATAGAATATAATATGCCTATTGACAGCGCACAGATTAAATCCGCTATTATGCTTGCTGCTCTTTATGCTAAAGGTAAATCAAAAATATTAGAAAAGGTAAAATCAAGAGACCACACTGAAAATATTTTGAATTATTTAGGAACAGATATTGTTGTAGATAATAATAAAATAACTTTAAATCCACCAAAAAAAATTGACGCGAAAGATATTTTTATTCCTGGAGATATTTCATCAGCAATGTTTTTCATTGTAGGATGTTTAATTTCAAAGAGTTCAAAAATAACAATTAAAAATGTTGGATTAAATCCCTCTAGAATTGGTGGGATAGAAATACTTAAAATGATGGGGGCAGATATACAAGTATCATATACAAATACAACTGGCCCAGAAATTTATGGTGATATATTCGTTACATCATCTAGTTTGAGAGGTATTGAAATTCCTAAAGAATATATCCCTAGCGCAATTGACGAATTTCCAGTTATTTTCATTGCAGCCGCAGCCGCAGCAGGGAAAACCATTCTAAAAAATGCCGAAGAATTAAAGTTTAAAGAGAGTGATAGACTTGAAGCAATGTCTGTAGGCTTAAAAAAATGTAAAATTGATAATATTGTTACAAGCAATGGTATTGAAATATTTGGAGGAGAGTTATTTGGAGCAAATGTTGACAGTTATGATGATCATAGAATAGCTATGGCATTTTCTATAGCAGGAATAATATCCAAAGGAAATATGAAGATTCTAAATACAAAAAACGTATCAACATCATTTCCTGATTTCTACAAAATTATGAAAAGTTTAGGGATAAAAAACGAGAGAGAAATTGATACCTAAAATTATTACAATAGATGGACCAAGCGGTGTTGGAAAGGGGACAATTGCTATTATGGTTGCTGATCATTTTGGATTTAATTACCTAGATAGCGGCTCCTTGTATAGATCTTTAGCACTCGCATTATCTGAAGAAAATATTGATATAGACAAAGATTTAGTAGACTTTAAAAAATTATTAGCAAAAATCAATATAGATTATCGTTATTGTAAAAATGGAGAAATAACTATTTTTGTCAATAATAAAGAATATACAAATAAGATTAGGAATGAAAACGTGGCAAAAATGGCCTCTGAAGTTGCTAAAAATTCAAGCGCAAGGGAGATGCTTGAAGTTATTCAAAGAAACCATATCAAATCACCAGGATTAGTTGCTGATGGCCGTGATATGGGCACAAAAGTGTTCACTGAGGCCAATATTAAGTTTTTTTTAACAGCTTCGGTAGAAAAAAGGGCAGAAAGGCGACTAAACCAGTTGAAAGATCAAGGAATTAGTGCTAACTTGCCGAACCTTATAAAGGAACTTTTATTTAGGGATAAGGCTGATACAGAAAGAGCAATATCACCTCTAGTTCCAGCAAAAGATGCTTTAATTGTTGACACAACAAATTTGAGTGTGTCACAAGTATTTACAAAAATTACGAAGGAAGTTGACAAAAGAATTTAAAATTTATGAGTGAAGAATTTTCAACATTACTTGAAGAAAGTATTTCAAAGTTACAGGTTAAACCTGGAACCATTATAAATGGTACCGTCATAGATATAAAAAAAGATTTAGTAATTGTTAATGCTGGACTAAAATCCGAAGGAATGATACCTATCGACCAATTTATCGGTTTTGATGGTAAGGTTGAAGTCCAAGAGGGAGATACTGTTGAAGTTTCGGTTGATGCAATTGAGGATGGATTTGGCGAAACAAAACTATCTAGAGAAAAAGCAAAGAAAGCTAGGGCTTGGGTTTCTTTAACTGAAGCTTTTGAAAATAAACAAATTCTAGAGGGTAGAATAACTGGAAAAGTTAAAGGAGGCTTTACTGTTGACTTGGCTGACATAAAAGCTTTTCTGCCTGGGTCGCTGGTTGATGTAAGGCCTGTACGTGAGACAACATACCTAGAGGGAAAAGATTTAGAATTTATAGTTATAAAAATAGATAAAAAAAGAAACAATGTTGTCGTTTCTAGAAAAGCCGTTCTTGAAACAGAAAACAGCGACGAGAGAGATGAATTAATTTCAAATTTAGAAGAAGATTCTGTTGTAAAAGGTATAGTAAAAAATATCACTGACTATGGCGCTTTCTTAGACTTAGGTGGTGTCGACGGCCTTTTACACATTACCGACATGGCTTGGAAAAGAGTTAGACATCCTTCAGAGTTAATTAATATTGGTGATGAAATTGAAGTCAAAGTCCTTAAATTTGATAAAGAAAAAACTAGAGTATCGTTAGGATTGAAACAATTAAATGAGGATCCATGGTTTGAAATTAGCAAGGCACATCCAGAAGGTTCAAAACTTAAAGGAAAAATAACAAATATAGCCGACTATGGATGCTTTGTTGAAATACACAATGGAGTTGAGGGTCTTGTTCATGTATCAGAAATGGATTGGACAAATAAAAATGCAAATCCTGAAAAGCTTGTTTCTATTGGGCAAGAAATTGATGTCATGATTCTTGACATCGATCCTGAAAGAAGGAGAATCTCGCTTGGTATTAAGCAATGCCAACCAAATCCGTGGTCAAAATTCATTGAAAATAATAATGTTGGTGACATTATTACAGGTAAGATTAAGTCCATTACTGATTTTGGAATTTTTATTGGATTAGATGATGGTATTGACGGTTTAGTTCATTTGTCAGACTTATCATGGACAGAAAGTGGTGAGATTGCTGTAAGAAATTATAAAAAAGGAGATGAATTAAAGACGATTTTGCTATCTGGCGATATTGATAGGGAAAGAATTTCTTTGGGTGTAAAACAGCTTACAGTTAATAAATTCCAAGAATACATTCAACAAAATCCGAAGGGGACGATTGTAAAAGGAAAAGTGATAGAGAAAAATGCTAAAAATATTTCGCTTCAGTTGGATTCTGATATTACTGGAAATTTAAAATTATCCGAGTTAAATCCAGATAAAAATGTAGATACAGTAAATATTGATGACGAAATTGAAGTAATTATTACGAATATTGATAAAAAGAACCAAGTTATTAATTTATCAATGAAAGCACTAGAAAAACATCTCGAGAATGAAGCATTAGATGAATATAATCAAAATAATGAATCTGTTGGAAACTCTCTTGGTGATATTTTAAAAGAACAAATAGATAAATAAAAATGGAAGAGAAAAGAGAATCAATTACAAAATCAGAATTGATAGAAAAAATATCCTTAAAAATACCACAACTTGGAGTAAAAGATGTTGAGTTATCTGTAAAATCTCTTATTGAGAAAATTATCGAGACTTTAGCATCGGGTGAAAGAACAGAAGTTAGAGGCTTTGGAAGCTTTTCTGTTCACTACAGAAAGCCAAGAATTGGAAGAAACCCTAAAACTGGCGATTCTGTCTCTCTACCAGGTAAAAATGCAGCACACTTTAAGCCAGGTAAAGTATTAAGAAATAGAATAAATAATTCGCACGACAAAACTCAATAAAAGTCATATAATTGTAAAGATTTTTAGATTACTTTATAAAAATTATGTTTAGGTTAATCGCTTTATTTTTGACAATCTTTTTGTGCGTAATTAGTGTTGCCGCAGTCTATTATAATGAAGTTCCAATTCTTGTAGATTTTTACATATATCAATTTGATACAATCCCCCTAGGAATATTTCTTTTTTTGTCAATGCTACTTGGCATTTTAATTGCATGTATTTTCCTCATTGGATTAGTTTTAAATGTAAGAAAAAAATATAAAATTTTAAAAAAAGATCATGAGCTTTTAGATAAGGAAGTTCAAAATTTAAGAAGAATACCGATCCAAGAGTAAAGGAAAAATGTATATAGCAATTTCTACAATAATTTTTTTAATAATAATAATTTCTGCGATACTTTTTTACGTATCAATTAAATCCTTTTATAAAAAAAATCCAAACAACATACCTACAGAGTATTTACAAAGTATGAATTACTTATTATCTGAGCAACACGACAAAGCTATTGATACTTTTATGTCAATGGTAAGTGTTAATAAAGATACAGCGGAAACACATATTATTCTTGGAAATTTATTTCGAAACAGAGGAGAGGTTGATAGAGCAATCAGAATTCATCAAAATTTAATTGCAAGACCAGAGCTTAAGCCTGAAATCAGACAACAATGCTCCATAGAACTTGCTAGAGATTATCTTAAATCAGGTTTTTTAGATAGAGCTGAGCAAATTTTTAAAAAACTATCATTTGAAATAGATAATCCAGTTGTTGTTTGTTTGCATTTAAAAGAAATTTATGAACAAGAAAAAGAGTGGAAAAAAGCTATAGGTATATCTGAGAGAATACAATCTATTTCAAACGAGGATTTATCAGATACAATATCCCATTATTATTGTGAATTGGCTGAAAATGAGATTATTTTATCTTCTGAAGAAAACTTAAATGAAGCTAAAAAATATATCAATAAGGCTCTAAATTATAATAAGAAGTCAGTCAGAGCATTAATTTTGCTGGGAGACGTCTCTTTTCAAAATAAAAAATTTAATGAAGCATTGAAACGTTATATTGGCATTTTTGATTCATACCCAGATTTTTCATACCTTGTGCTTGAAAAGTTAAAAATAACATACGAAAAGTTAGGTACAAACGAGAACTTTTTTACCTTTATAAAGAGTTTGTCTAGTATAAGAAACCCAATGGAGCTCTATTCAAATTTAAGTAATTATATTCCAAAAAACATGAGCAATGAGGATATATCTGAATTATACAATACAGAATTTCAAAAAGGTGAGGCATCATTAACCCAATTATCAGATTATATAAATTTAATAGAGCAGAACAAGATAGCATTTGATAATAAAAGCCTCAATAATATTAAGAAATGTTTAGAGTTATATTCATCTAAAGAAAGTAATCATAAATGTGCAAATTGTGGATTTAGTAGCATTAGGCATTTTTGGCAGTGTCCAAGCTGTCATCAGTGGTCCTCTATTAATAAGAGTACTTTAACTAAGTCAAAAAATGATCACTATGTCGTCTGAGGCTCCTTTATCAAAAGTAATTGTTGCTCTTGATTGTAATAATGAAAATGATGCACTTGAAATTGCCAACTTGCTTGATCCCAAATTATGCAATCTAAAAATTGGATTAGAGTTATTTATAAGCTGTGGACCAAGCATTATAAAAAAAATTCACAACCTTAATTATAAAATATTTTTAGATTTAAAACTTAATGATATTAGTAATACAGTTTTAAAAAGTATTAATACAATTGGTAAATTAGGTATATGGATGACAAATATTCATTCTAGTGGCGGTAAGAAAATGATGCTAAACGCACAAGAAGAACTAAGAAAAGTTCAAAAAGACTGCTTACTTCTCGGTGTAACAATATTAACATCATTAAATGATAAAGATTTAAAAGAGATTGGTTTTCAAAATAATGTTAATAATCAAGTTTTACGGATGGCATCTTTATGTCATCAATCAAAGCTTAATGGCATAGTTTGTTCTGCAAATGAGGCTAAAGTTATTAAAGAAAACCTCCCTTCAGAATTTATATGTGTTTGCCCCGGAATAAGGGCTTTAGGTGACGATATTGACGATCAATCACGTGTCATGACGCCAATGCTTGCTGCAAAAAATGGAGCAGATTATATTGTGGTTGGAAGACCAATAACAAGAAGTAGGGATCCCAAAAATACCTTGACTATATTTAAAAAAGAATTTGAAGAAAATATGAGGTAATCAATGAGTAGCAATAATCAAATAAAAATAGCAGTTTTTCCAGTTGCTGGTATGGGCACGCGTTTTCTTCCTGCCACAAAAGCAAGTCCAAAAGAAATGTTACCAATTGTTGATAAGCCCTTAATACAGTATGCTGCTGAAGAAGCAGTAGATGCTGGTATTGAAACTCTAATTTTTATCACAGGCAGAAACAAATTTAGTATACCAAACCATTTTGATAAAGCTTATGAAATAGAAACTGAGCTTGAGAGGAGAAAAAAAACAAAAGAACTTGAATTAGTAAATGTATTACCTTCAAACATTAAATGCATTTACATAAGACAAAATCAAGCACTAGGACTTGGTCATGCTGTACTATGTGCAAAGCCTGCTGTAGGTAATAATCCTTTTGCTGTAATACTTGCTGACGATATGATACTTTCAAAAACTAATGGGTGCTTAAAGCAAATGGCAGAAAAATATATTGAATTGAATTCAAGCATCATTGCAGTAGAAAAAGTTAAGAAAGAATATCTTCATAAATATGGAATAATTCAAGGCTCAAAAATAAATCAAAGTGATTGGGAGTTAAAAAATATTGTTGAAAAGCCGGAGATCGAAAAAGCTCCAAGCGATATGGGTGTTGTGGGAAGGTATATTCTAAATGAATCAATTTTTGATATTTTAGAGAACACAAAAAAAGGTGCTGGAGAAGAAATTCAACTCACTGACGCCCTTGCAAGTCAAATCACAAAGGAAAAGGTATATGCATATGAGTTTGAAGGTAAAAGGTTTGACTGTGGAAATAAACTTGGTTTTCTAAAGGCTACTATTGAATATGGACTGCATCATGGAGAACTTTCTAAGGATTTAAAGGACTATCTTAAAAATCTTGATTTAAGCTAAAACTGGCTCCCCCGGACGGGCTCGAACCGCCGACCTAGTGATTAACAGTCACCCGCTCTACCAACTGAGCTACAGGGGAATATCATGTGAATAGTTATTATACGTATTTTTTTTAATTTTCATAATGTTATTCTATAGGTGATAGCAAAAAAGCAATAATGGAAAGTTATAAATATATGGAAAATTTCTTAAATAAATAAAAAATATTTGGTAGATTTGAATCTTAACTATAAATATTAAGATTTATCTATCAGTTGAACTTAACATATTATTGAAACATGGAAACTAATACAAAAGATTTTCTAAAACTGAAAAAAAAGATATCTGAATTAAATTCGCACAAACTATTTGAAGAGGGTGAAAATTTTACTCATAGAGAGCTTAAGATCTTTATGGAATATCATGTATATGCGGTTTGGGATTTTATGAGTATTGTAAAGGCTCTTCAAAATACTATTTGTCCTTCAAGATATCCATGGATGCCAAGCAAATACACAAAAAATGGTATAGCTCATCTTATAAACGAGATTGTATTTTCCGAAGAGTCAGACGTTGATGAAAATGGGAATTATTTTTCGCATTTTGATTTGTATTTGTGCGCAATGAATGATGTTGGCGCAGATAGTAGTAAAATTCTTAAGTTTGTTAAGGACTTTGATAAGCAGGAGGAGAGCTTAACGGAACCACCGAAAGAAAGCTTTGAATTTATTGAAAATACATTTAATTGTATTAAATCAAAAAAATTACCAAATATAGCAGCAATATTTACATATGGGAGAGAAACCACAATTCCTGAAATGTTTACTAAAATATTGAATAAGATAGATAAGAACGATAAAAAATATACCAACTTGAGGTTATATATAAATAGACATATTGAGGTTGATAGTTCTAGGCATGGTCCTTTATCTCTAGAATTATTTAATTTCACTTGTAATAATGACCAGAAAATCTTTGATGAAGCAATTAGTTTTGCTATCAAAGCAATTGAAAGCAGAATTAATTTATGGGATGGGGTTTACAAGAAAATAAGAGACTTAGACTAAAACTTTTTTTATTCTTTCTACTGCCTGTTTAAGATTTTCAAAGCTTGTCGCAAAAGATATTCGAATATGGTTTTTTGCTCCAAAAGCAGTTCCAGGCACTACAGCTACATCTGCATTCAATAAGAAGTATTCAGCAAGATCAAAATCATCATTTACTCCTTTAATTTTTTTAATTACCCCATTAACATCTACAAAGGCATAAAAAGAACCGTCAGGTTTTTTATAATTAAAGCCATCAATATCATTTAATTCTTTATGGAGAAACTCATTTCTTGCTTGATATTCTTTTACCATATCATCAACTTTTAGTTTTCCATTATCCAAAGCTGCTTTAGCTGCAGATTGTGCAATAGAGCAAGTACATGAGGTACTTTGTGACTGAATTTTTTTCATTGCTCCAATGATGTCTGAATTTCCTGCAGCATATCCTATCCTCCAGCCTGTCATAGCATATGCTTTCGAAACACCATTCAATACAACTGTTTGATTAAAAAGCTCAGGACAGACATTTAAAATATTATAGAATTTTTTTTCATTGAAGATTATATGTTCATATATGTCATCAGATGCGATAATAATATCTGGATAATTTTTTAAAACTTTCCCAATGTCCTTCAACTCATCTTCTGTGTATATGAATCCGGATGGATTTGAAGGGCTATTAAGAAGAATCATTCTTGTTTTATCTGTAATTCTTTCAGATATCATCTTACCCGAAACTTTAAAATCAGTTTCACTGTTTGTTTCAACAAAAACAGGATTTGCATCTGATAGTTTTACAATTTCTGGATATGATACCCAATATGGAGCTGGTATTAAAACCTCATCACTCTTATTAAGAGTTGCTTGACATAAATTATAAATACTTTGTTTGCAACCAGTAGATACAATGATTTGATTTAACTTATATTCAAGTCGGTTCTCGTTTTTGAATTTCTTAATAATTGATTCTTTCAAGTCAACCATACCATCTACAGGCGTATATTTTGTATTTCCAGAATTAATGGAATTTATTGCGGCTTCTTTAATATGTTCCGGAGTCTCAAAATCTGGTTCACCTGCACTTAAGGAAATGATGTCTTTGCCTTGCGATCTCAGTTCTCGAGCTTTCATGCTCATCGCAATCGTCGCTGATGTTTTTGTGTTTGCGATTCTCTGTGAGAGTTTCATTATCTAAAAAATGTACTATGTAAAATTAACTGGATATTATGATATTCTTAACTAGAATCATAGCTAATTTTTCACTAAACACAATTATTAATTGACAAAATGAATAAAAAGGAATTTAAGTTAATATCAAAATATAAACCATCTGGCGATCAGCCAATAGCAATTAGTAAGCTATTAGATGGAATAGAGTCCGGTTTGAGTTCCCAAGTACTTCTTGGCGTGACGGGATCAGGAAAAACTTTCACTATCGCTAATATTGTTGAAAAGATTCAGAGACCAACAATAGTTCTTGCTCCAAATAAAACACTTGCAGCTCAGCTATATGGAGAAATGAAAGAGTATTTTCCAAAAAATGCGGTAGAGTATTTCGTTTCCTACTATGACTATTATCAACCAGAGGCTTATGTCCCAGCAAAAGATAGCTACATTGAAAAAGATGCAGCAATTAACGAGCATATTGAACAAATGAGGTTATCTGCTACTAAAGCACTTTTCGAAAGGCAAGATACAATAATAGTAGCCTCTGTATCTTCGATATATGGGTTGGGAGATGCAAAATCATATCAAGAAATGGTTCTTCATTTATCGAGGGGGGAAATAATAGATCAGAGAAAAATTCTTAGACGATTGGCAGAATTACAGTACACAAGAAATCAAACAGAGTTAAAAAGAGGGGCCTTTAGAGTTATGGGAGATATAATCGATGTGCATCCTGCAGATTCTGAAAATGAGGCAGTTAGAATAGAATTATTTGGAGACGAAATTGAAAAATTAAGTTTTTTTGACTTTTTAACTGGAGAAATAATCAAGGTTGTTCCAAGATTAACTATATATCCAAAAACTCATTACGTAACTCCAAGAGAGGTTTTACTCAAAGCTATTGAAGACATTGGCGTTGAATTAGATATTAGGTTAAAAGAATTTAAATCTCAAAATAAACTTGTTGAAGCCCAACGACTAGAAGAACGAACAAAATTTGATTTAGAAATGATAAAAGAAATTGGTTATTGCTCCGGTATCGAAAATTATTCCAGATATCTCTCGGGAAGAAATCCAGGAGAGGCACCACCATGTTTAATTGATTATATGCCATCTAACGCTTTAATGATTATGGATGAAAGTCATGTTACTGTTCCTCAATTTATGGGTATGTACAGGGGTGATAGGTCAAGAAAACAAACGTTAGTTGATTTTGGGTTTAGACTCCCTTCAGCTCTTGATAATAGACCACTAATGTTTGAGGAATTTGAAGTTTTATCTCCACAAATGATTTATGTTTCAGCGACACCTGGTGACTATGAGCTTAAGAAATCTGACCAAACAGTTGAGCAAGTTGTTAGGCCAACAGGCCTAGTAGATCCTCAAATTGAAGTAAGACCTGCGAAATCACAGGTGGATGATCTATTAAGTGAAATTTCAAGAGTTATTGAGTTAAATGAGAGAGTTTTAGTAACCACGCTAACAAAAAGAATGTCAGAAGATCTTACTAGCTATCTAAAAGATCACGATATAAAAGTAAAATATCTTCATTCAGATGTTGATACTGTAGAGAGAGTAGAAATTATCAGAGGATTAAGATTAGGAGAATTTGATGTTTTAGTTGGCATCAATCTTCTAAGAGAAGGTTTAGATATACCTGAAGTTTCATTAGTAGCTATTTTAGATGCTGATAAAGAAGGTTTTTTAAGATCTGATAGATCATTAATACAAACTATTGGAAGAGCTGCAAGAAATATAAACGGAAAAGCTATTTTGTACGCCGATGAGATTACTGGTTCTATTAAAAGAACTATTGAAGAAACAGAGAGAAGAAGAGAAAAACAGCTTAAACATAATGAAGTCAACAAAATTTCCCCGAAAGGAGTCGTCAAGTCTATCCCTGATATTATGGAAGCAGAATCCGTAAATAAAAAAGAAAAGAAATATATTGATGATGATTTTGCAAGAGAATATTCTGGTATTAGCCCATCAATAGCTATGAGAAAAATAAAAAAACTTGAGAAAAAAATGTACGAACATGCTTCAAATCTTGAGTTTGAAGAAGCCTCTAAAATTAGGGATGAGATAAAAAAAGTTAAAGAGTTTATTTTTTCATCAAATAACCAAGAGACAGCTAGTTAAGAAAATTTTATAATAACTCTCCCCTTATTTTTTCCAGAGACTATTTTTTTTGATAAGTTTATAATATTTTTCATATCAATAATCTTTGTATTTATTTTCTTTAAATTTTTAGGTTTGTATTTAGTAGATAGTTTCCTCCAAATTTTTCTTCGGTCTCCTGTATAATTTGTTGAACTCACTCCAAGTACATTTACTCCACGCATTATAAATGGAAAAACCGTAGTATTTAATTCTGAATTTGACGCCATACCTACAGATACAACATTTCCACCATCATTTGTACTTTTTATTATCCAATCAAGAGTATCACCACCAATGTTATCAATTGCTCCGCCAATAACTTTTTTATTTAAAAATTTACTATTGCTTATAATATTGGTATACATAACATGATCTGCCCCAATACTTTTCAGATACGATGTTGATGATTTTTTTCTTGTAAGAGCAATAGTCTCATAACCAAGACTTTTCAGGATACTTAATGATATACTTCCGACACCACCGGCTGCACCTGATATTAATATTGGTCCTAATATTTTATTTTGTTTATTTAAAATCATTTTTTCGATAGCTATAGCAGCGGTAAAGCCTGCAGTACCTAGTTGCATAGTACTAAGTAAGTTTAGGTTTTTTGGCATCTTTAGCAATTTGTCACTTTTGATATAAATATATTCAGAGAACCCGCCATCAACCAACTCTCCTAAACCTGAACCAGAGGCAAACACTTTTTCTCCAATTGAAAATTTTTTTGAACTTGTTTCTTCAACTATTCCCGAGAAATCTAGTCCAGGAGTAAGATTATTTTTACGAATAATTTTTGATGTCCCAGTAACAGATAAAGCATCTTTATAATTTAGGCTAGAATATTTTGTTCTGACAAGAACTTCACCAGCTTCTAGTTCTCTAAATTTATTTACTATGCAAGTGGATTCATGTTTTCCATCTTTGTATGAAACTATTAAAGATTTATATTTATTATTTTTCATCTTTTAGCTTTAAGAAAATATCATCAGCAATTTTGTTAGCCATATTCAAGGAATCGTTTATAACAGTAAAGTGACCCATTTTTCTTCCATTTTTTGGGATATTCTTATTATATAAATGATAAAAAACTCCGTCCGAATCAATAAGATTTTTTTCTAATTCTTTATTGCTCCAAAGATCACCCAATAAGTTTACCATTACAGATGGCTTTAGCAGACTAGATTTCTTAGGTTCTAAATTTTTTAAAATTCTTACTTGATGATCAAATTGAGACTCACTACATCCCTCGATAGAGTAATGTCCGCTATTATGCGTCCTAGGGGCGATTTCATTCACCATAATATCACCTGATTTAGATATAAAAAATTCAACACATAATATGCCGATATAATTTAAGCTCTTTGTTATTGTAGTAGTAATTTTATGAATCTCTTCTTCTGAGTTTATAGAAATTTCTGCAGGTACTTTAGATTTATGAAGAATATTATTTATGTGAGTATTCTCACTTATAGGCAGAAGTACAATACCATCAGGGTAACAACAGGCAACTTGAGAAACCTCCATCTTTAAATTAACTTTTTTTTCTAAAATAAAACTATCGGATTTGAGATTTTTATAAGCTTTATTCAATTCCTTGAAATTATTCACAACAGCTTGACCTTTTCCATCATATCCAAAAGTACTAGTTTTAATGATATAGGGCCAATCATTAATATTTTTTATTTCACTTAAATCATTTTCAGAATTTATTATATAGAAATTTGTCGTAGGTATTTTTAAATTTTGCATAAAATTCTTTTCAAGAATTCTATTTTGAGATATTTTGAGTGCATTAGAATTCGGATATACTTTGATTTTCTTTTCTAAAATTTCTAGGGTTTTATATGGAATATTTTCAAATTCTGTAGTACATACATCGCAATTTTCAATTAGTGTATTCAATGAATTTGTATTAAGATAATCTGTATTTAGAAACCTATCTGCTATTTTTCCAGCAGGACAATCTTTATCAGGATCAAGAACAATAACTTTCTCTCCCATTTTGTGAGCACTCTCGGTAAACATCAACCCAAGTTGTCCGCCACCTAGCATGGCAATGAATTTTTTTTCTTGCATGTTATGTTACGTCAATTTTTTTGATTTTACCTTTTCTTCTTGCGATATTCTAAATTCTAGGAGTTTCTTTTCTATATTTTTGTCATTCGTTGCCAACATTGATATAGCAAATAATGCTGCATTTGCAGCACCAGGTTCGCCAATGGCAAATGTTGCAACAGGAATTCCTTTAGGCATCTGAACTATCGAAAGGAGTGAGTCATTACCTTCGAGATGTTTTGTAGGAATAGGCACACCTAAAATTGGCAATTCAGTCTTTGCAGCGAGCATGCCAGGTAAATGAGCAGCACCACCAGCACCTGCAATTATGTATTTTATGCCTCTGCTTTTTGCTTTTTCAGCAAATTCATACAACATGTCAGGGGTTCTATGTGCAGAAACAACTTTAGATTCATATTCAATATCAAATTTGTCTAGTATTTCTGCAGCAAGTTTCATTATTGGCCAATCGCTGTCACTTCCCATGACAATTGCAACTATTGGATTTTTACCTTCAGCCATCATGTTACCCTCAATATCAAATATGATATTATAGTATAGAATGTAAATGCTATCTATAGAATGGATTTACCAGTAATTGTACATTTAAACCTATATTAATGAAAAATATTTTACATACATCAAATATCAAAAGTCTGAAAAAAATCTATCAAGGCAAAGTCAGAGATGTCTATGAAGTTGATCATGATCACTTACTTATAATATCAACAGATAGAGTTTCGGTTTTCGACATAATTTTACCTACGCCAATACCTGAAAAGGGAATTATTCTAAATAATGTTTCAAATTTTTGGTTTAAAAAATTTAATAATATAATTAATAACCACTTATCAGGATTTGACGTTAGCAAATTAAAAATTTCAGATGAAGAATATAATGAAATAGAAGGACGATTTGTAATTGCAAAAAAATTAAAACCTGTCCCAATTGAATCGATTGTAAGAAATTACTTAATAGGCTCAGGATATTCAGATTATATTACTACAGGGAAAATATGTGGTATTGATCTTCCAGAAAATCTTAAAATGGCTTCTAAACTTCCAAATTTAATTTTTACTCCTTCTTCAAAAGCAGCTTTAGGAGATCATGACGTAAATATAAGTTTTGAAGAGATGAGAGAAATTGTAGGAGATCAAAATTCTTCATTAATAAAAGAAGTCAGTTTAAAAATCTTTGATGAAGCTTCAAAGATACTTGAAAGTAAGAATATAATTTTGGCTGATACAAAATTCGAATTTGGCACAAGTGCAGACGGAGAATTAACTATTATGGATGAGATATTAACTTCCGATTCATCAAGATTTTGGTTATCGGATTCATATGAGGAGGGCATAAGCCCTGTTAGTCTTGATAAGCAATTCATTAGAGACTATGTCAAAAGTATATCTTGGAATGATACAATGCCAGCGCCAGAACTCCCAGATTATATTGTAGAGAAAACTTTTGAGAAGTATAAAGATCTAAACAGGATGTTAACAGGTTAAGATATGATTAAATGCATTACTTTTGATCTTGATGATACTCTTTGGAAAATTGAACCTGTCATAATAGAGGCGGAGATAAATTTTAATAATTGGCTTAAGCAAAATTATCCAATTATAGCAGAAAATCATGATTCTCTTTCTCTGAGAAAATTAATGAAACAAACTGCACTCGAGAACCCTGAAATAAAGCATGATCTAAGTGCGATTCGAATTAAGGGATATACTCACCTTAAGAATTTATATCAGCTTCCAGAGACTATGCCAACAAGGTCTTTCGAGTATTTTATGAAATATAGAAATAAAGTAAAATTATTTGATGGCGTCGAAAGAACTTTAAAGAAATTAAAAAAAAATTACCTAATTGGAACAATTACAAATGGTAATGCATCGCTGGAAAAAATTGGTCTTAATAATTTATTTGATTTTGAAACAAAAGCTGCAGATGTAGGATTTATGAAGCCAGACCCAAAGATTTTTCAGGCTGCAATTAAAAAAGCAAAATGTAAATCTAATGAGATAGTCCATGTTGGTGATAGTTATGAAAAAGATATAATCGGTGCAAAATCAGCTAATATGAATTATATTTGGTTAAAAAATGAAAACAATGAAGATTTTGATATCAGCGCAAGTAAACTTATTTCTTCAATAACAGAAGTTCCAGAATTATTAAAAAATTGGTGATTTTATGAATAATAATGATGAAAATTATGAAAAACTGGTAAAACAAATAGGTACTTTGAAATTTGTCATATTAATAATGGCAGTTGCGTTAATATTTGATTCCGCAAAACGTATAGGACTTTTTGGCGATTACAATATAACTGCAAATTCTGTATCTGCTAATACTATTTTATTAAAAGGTAAAGATAATAAGAGTTATGGAAAATTAAGTGTTGAAGAAAATAGTGTAAGTATTTTTCTTCTAAATAATGAAAACCAAATAAATATTAATCCAAGTAATATAGAATTTTTAGAAATTGACGACTCTACCGACAAGATAATTTTAAAGATACCGAAAAATTAAAAGTATCTTGAAAAATTCATTTGAAATTCAAAACCTGGGTTATTATACCCATACACTTCATTATATTTCCTATTAAAAATATTATTGAATATAAAAGATATTGTATGATTACTATCTAGATTATAATTTATTCTTGCATTTGCAAGGGCATAGTCACTTAAAAAGACAGCCTTATATGGATAAGAAGTAAAATTTGTGTCCTTAATTTTTGTTGAATATAAAATATTTGCACTTAGAAATATATGATTTGAAAAATTATTTTCATATATTAAATTTAGAACATTTTTTGGCCTTCTTACTTCAGAGATCTGTTTTTTAGCTGTGCTATCAAACTGAGTGGAATCTACATAATCATGTTTTAAAGTTACCTTTGAATTATTATTTACAAACATTTCAATTTGGGTTTCTAAGCCTTTTCTATAACTTTTATTTGTCATATTCAATGCTGTATAACCACCGTTGCCATCACTAGTAAAACCATTAATTTCATTCATTAACTTCATATTATAATAAGTCTGGGAAATATTTAGTTTATTTTCAAAAAAACTTTTAAAATAACCAAATTCAATTTGCTTTATGCTTTCTGGTTTTAAATTTTCATTTCCATTAAATGTTCCAGGATAATATCCATACCTTTCTGTGAAAGTTGGATTTTTGAAAGCTCTGGCATGATTTACAAATATTTTTCCCTCATTTATTTTATATGTTACTCCCACCCTATGAGAGTTATTATTATCGAACATTTGATTAATTGTACGTCTAACGCTTAATTCTAATTGAGTTTTCTTATATGGAAATATAAATTCAGAAACAAAAGAGCTGCTATACTCATCCTGATTTTGATTACCATTTCCATAGCTTTGGTCGAGAACTAGTTGAGTAAAATTTATCTTTTCATACTCTGCACCTAGTGACAGTGAGGGATTTTTCGAAAATTTTAATAAGTCACTTAAATTAATTTTAGCATTGAAGAAAGTTTTAAATTTTTCTGATTGAGTAAGTGACTCCCAAACACCGTTACTTGGACTAAAATCTAAATTTTTATTTGTTGTGTATTGAAATCCCTGTTTAAAGAAAATATTATTTGAAATTTTATCTTTATAATAATACTGAGAGTAAAATTGATTGATATCGGTTATGGCATTTTCATTATCGGATACAATGCCGCTTGCGTTTCTATCATTTTGACGATATATATCAAAATAAAATAAAGATAAATTATGTTTTATTGATTTTAAATTTATTCTTATGCCTTCATTCTCATATCTATTTCTATCTCCAGAAGAGCCACTTGTATCCGTTCCACTAGATTCAAGTAAGTTAAAATCAATTCCATATTGAAAAATATCATTTTCACCAGATACAGAATAATTCTTAATGATAGTGTTATTACTTCCAGTTGTTAAATTCGCACTGTTTTTATTTTTAGTTTTTATATTTATAACTCCACTTACAGCATCAGGACCATGAACATTGCTATAAGAACCTCTTAATATTTCAATCGACTCAAAATTGTGTGAAAAAAGATGCGAAAAATCAAATTCTGAGCCTGAAGCTGCATCATTTGCCTCAATACCATCGATTAGCACAAGAACGTGATTTGCCTCACTGCCTCTTATTCTTAGTTGATTCTGTGCTGCAATTCCTCCAGATTGGCTAAGTGAAAGACTGGATTTACTTTTTAAAACCTCGCTAATCGAAAGGTTAATACTTTTTTCTTTTAACTTAATTATTTCTGTATTACCAGAATGAAAATAAATATCCTCAATTGTTGGGTCTGGGGAAATATAAATTGGAGGCAAACCCTTAGCGTAGACAGATGAAAAACTAAATAAAAAAACAAGAATGAAACGTAACATATCACAAAATCTCCATGTTGATGCCTACGTTAGTACATATAGTATGTTCTTGTTCCAGCAAGATTAGTCTATTAAAAATCAAATTTTTGTCAAGAGAATAAAACTTATTTTTCAATGAGAAGAGAGAAATCTATTGATTCGACATTTTTGGTGAGATCTCCGATAGATATATAATCTATTTTTAGACCTTTGAAGGAATCAATATTACTTAACGAAATATTACCAGATATTTCTATAGATGATTTAGAATTAAGACACAACTTTATTGCTTTTTTTATTTGAGAAATACTAAAATTATCGAGTAATATATTTTTTGGATTATATTTGCAAAGTATTTCAAGATCTCTAAGATTCTCAACTTCTATTGAAACTTTTCTTAAATCTATTTTTTTTTGTGTAAACAGGATAAAGTCAGAAAAAGACTCGAAGCTCGAAATATGATTCTCTTTAAAAAGAACCTGATCATATAATCCTGATCTATGATTGTAACCTCCACCGATTTTCACAGCATATTTTTGACAAAATCTGAGACCTGGAATTGTCTTTCTTGTATCTAAAATTTTTATTTTTTTATTATTTAGTTTCCTTACATATTTGTTTGTTTTAGTTGAAATACCACTTAGCATCTGAATAAAGTTTAACGCGGTTCTCTCTGCAGTTAGAACAATTTCTCTTGAAGCAATAATTTGGCATATTTTTTGACCCTTCTTTATTGTTTCTCCATCTTTCTTCAACCATTGAATTTTTGCAGATCCTTTGTATTTTCTCTTGATTTGGTTGAAGGCCTCATCAAACCAAATTTGTCCACATAAAATTGAATTTTCATTTGCAATCACAAAAGCTTTTACGACATCCTTTCGTTTTCTATACAAAAGATTCGTCGTAAGATCCTTTTTACCAAGGTCTTCTTTTATTGCTTTGCTTACATCTAGAATTGCAATTTTTTTTAGATCACTGGTTTTCAATTAGTTACTTACCTGAAAAATACTCTTTTGATATTTTGAATATTACTGGGCTTAATAAAACTAGCGCGATTAGGTTCGGAAGAGCCATAAATCCATTCATAACATCCGCGACAAGCCATATTAAACTTATACTATCACTTGCTTGTCCACCAAGATTTAATGCATAGGCACCAAGTATAATTGATAGAAGCCATAAAATTCTATAGGGCGTTATTATTTTTGTCCCGAAGATATATTGAGCACACCTCTCTCCATAATAGCTCCATCCAATGATTGTTGTAAAAGAAAAAAGAATTAGGCATATTGTGACAATTGAATCTCCAATATTTGGTAATCCAAATACAAATGCATTTGAGGTTAATGCAACACCATTTTCTCCACTCATCCATGATCCACTTATTATTATTACTAGAGCAGTCAAGGAGCAAATTATAATTGTATCAAAGAAGGTTCCAAGCATTGCAATTGCTCCTTGTCTTGGAGGGTTATTTGTTTTTGCAGCTGCGTGTGCAATAGGGGCACTTCCTAAACCAGCTTCATTAGAGAAAACACCTCTGGCAATACCAAATTGTATTGCCATTAGAACAGTTGCCCCAGCAAAGCCGCCAGTTACAGCAGTTCCATTAAATGCATGGTCTATGATAATACTAAAAGCTCCAGGAACTAAATCAAAATTGAAAATCACTATAACTAATGCAGAAAATATATAAATAACTGCCATTAGAGGAACAAGCGTCGACGCAAATGTACTAATCCTTTTTACACCTCCAATAATTACTAATCCAGCAACTATTGCTATAACAATACCAGTTATTGTTGGCTCGATATTAAGTGTATTTTGTAATTGATTTGCAACAGTATTTGATTGAACCATATTACCAATTCCAAATGCTGCAATTGTGCCGAACAGTGCAAATAAAAAACCAAGCCACTTCCATTTTTCACCTAAGCCATTTTTTATATAGTACATTGGTCCACCAACATATGATCCATTCGAGTCAGTCTCACGATACTTCACTGCTAAAACTGCCTCACCATATTTTGTTGCCATGCCAACAAATCCCATGACCCACATCCAAAAAATCGCACCTGGGCCACCAAGTGCAATAGCTGTAGCTACTCCCGCAATATTTCCAGTACCAACAGTGGCAGACATGGCTGTAAATAAAGCAGATCTTGGAGGAATCTCTCCCTCCTCAGAATCAGAAGATTTGTCTTTTAAAAGCTTTATAGCATAAGGAATTTTAACTAAAGGCATAAATTTCAATCCAAGGATTAAATATAGACCTGTAAAGCCAATGAAAGCTAGCATGTATGGACCCCATGCAATACCACTTAAAGTGGAAAAGAAATTTGTTATACCCTCCATAAAATCCCCCTTTTTAAATATTTCTTAAACATTTTAATATTTTTTTCACATATTTATGTTGTAATATGACACTAATGCAGAATATTGTAAAAGTCTATAATAAATGGCAGTCAAAATATTAGTCATCGAAGATGAGCAAGCGGTAAGAGAAATGCTTTTTTATGCCTTGAATAAAGCAGATTTTGAGGTTCGTGAAGCTGCAAATGGTGAAATCGCACTTGATATTTTAAAAAAATATAATATTGACCTTATCCTTTTAGACTGGATGTTGCCTGGGCGAGCAGGTATTGAGATTTCAAAAAAACTAAGGTCGATGCCTGAAACTAAAAATATACCAATAATTATGCTAACTGCAAAATCAGAAGAGTCGGATAAAATTATGGGTTTAGACTCAGGAGCAGATGACTATGTAACTAAGCCTTTTTCCCCAAACGAATTAATCGCAAGGATAAAAGCTATATTAAGAAGATCATCACCACAAACTAGCACAGATATAGTAAGCATAGGAAGTATTACTCTCAATCCTTCAACACATAAAGTAAATGATGGGGGTAATGAGCTAGATTTAGGTCCCACAGAATTCAAATTATTACATTTTTTTATGACACATCCCGATAGAGTATATAGTCGCTCACAATTATTAGACTTTGTATGGGGTAGAAACGTATACGTCGAAGAAAGAACCGTTGATGTACATATATTAAGATTAAGAAAATCATTGAAACCAGATTCCTCAAAGCACATTCAAACTGTAAGAGGGGCAGGATATAGATTTTCAAATTAAAAGAAAATAATAACTTTTATACTATTTTAGATATAATGCTTACATGAAAAATAAAGATACGAAATTTAAAAGTTTTTCTTTTATTTATGACGCACTTTATTTTGCAATATTTATAATCTTATCACTTGTCATTGGCGCATTATTAAATAGCTTTGCTTATAGCCTTATAATCGCATTATTTATTTTTGTCTTAAAAATTCTATATGAAAATTATAAGCTTGAGAAAATCATATTAGATTTCGATGGTAAAAGTTTAGATAATTATCCTAAAAAAAATGAAAATTTAATTCTAAAAATAAATAAAAATTATGAAGATTTGTTATCGATCTCTGATAAATTTAATGCCTTAGAGAAAAGATTTAAAGAATTAAGCAACTCAATGCCTGACGCCGCCGTTGTCATAGATAAAAAACTTAATACCGAATGGTTCAATGAGGCTGCAAGAAAAATGCTATTTTTTGAAGAAATAGATATCGGAAGGCCAATATTACACCTCATAAGAAATCCAAATTTTACTGATTTTTTAAATTCAAAAGAAAGAGACTTTTATGTGTATTTTACTTCTCCACAAAATTATAATATGACCATTCAGTGCTTCATTGTTCCATACGCAGAAGATAAATTTTTGTTAACTTTCAGAGATGTGTCGCAACTTGATAAACTTGATAAGATGCGTCAAGACTTTGTAGCTAATGTTTCTCATGAATTAAAAACACCCCTTACAGTTCTATTTGGATATTTAGAAACAATAAGTATAGATAATTCTTCGGGCTTTGATCAAAAAATTATTGACGAGATGTTAAAACAAGCTAAAAGAATGGATACATTAATAAGTGATCTATTAAAACTTACAAAGTTACAAACAACAAATATTCCAGATAAGAAATTTTCAATAATTAATCTAGAAGAAATTATAAATGAATTAGTTACATCTTTTGATAAGAAATCAAAAATAAATAAAAATGAAATAAAATTTTCTATTTCAAATAAATTATATATAAGAGGAGTTTATGAGGAAATTTATAGCGCTTTTTCTAATTTAGTTAACAATGCAATTATGTATTCAGAAAAAGGAACTAATATAGAAATTCAATGTTCATCAAGTGCAAACGGTGAGATAGTTTTTTCTGTAAAAGATTATGGTGTTGGAATACCACCTGAAGACATCGATAGAATTACTGAAAGATTTTATAGGGTTGATAAGGGTAGGTCTCGAGAACAAGGGGGGACAGGACTTGGGTTATCTATAGTAAAGCATATCTTAATACGCCATGGTGCTAGATTAGAGGTTAGTAGCGAGCCAGATGTCGGAAGCCAATTTACTTGTATATTCCCAAAAGCGAATTGACTAACCAAACCTGCCAGTGATATATGATTCTGTCAGTTTATGCTGCGGGGTTGTAAATATTTTACTTGTTGGGCCGACTTCAACTAAATTACCCAAATGAAAATACGCTGTTCGCTGCGAAACTCTTGCGGCTTGCTGCATTGCATGAGTTACTATTACAATAGTGAAGTTTTTTTTCAGATCATATATTAATTCTTCAATCTTTGCAGTTGCTATTGGATCAAGAGCTGAACACGGTTCGTCCATAAGAATAACTTCAGGACTTACAGCAATTGTTCTTGCAATGCACAATCGTTGTTGTTGTCCACCGGAAATACTTGTTCCAGGAGCATCTAGCCGATCTTTAACTTCTTCGAATAAACCAGCTTTATCTAAGCTTTTAAAAACTATTTCATCAAGCTCTATTTTATTTTTTGCCATACCATGAATTTTTGGACCATATGCAACATTATCGTAAATGGATTTTGGAAATGGGTTTGGTTTCTGAAAAACCATCCCAACTTTTGCTCTTAAAGAAACAACATCAGTTTTTTTATCTAATATATTTTCGTTATCGAGAAATAATTCTCCTTCAACCCTACAAGTATCAATAGTGTCATTCATCCTGTTTAAACACCTTAAAAATGTTGATTTGCCACAACCAGATGGCCCTATCATAGCAAGGACTTCGTTTTTTCCTATATCAATACTTGCATTATTAATCGCTGGTTTATCTCCATAAAACACATTTATATTCTTTGCAATGATTCTTGGGTCATCAACATGAATATCTCCAACAGTTTCAGAATTTAAAGCCTGTGATTTAGTTTCTTTTATTAATTCTTCGTTATCAAACATAGTTCTTTTCACTAGGTAATATTTTTTTCAAACTTTTTTCTCAAATAAATAGCTAGACTATTCATTAAAATAAGGAATATTAATAATACCATAATTACAGCTGCCGTTCTTTCAACAAACCCTCTTTCAGGAGTATCTGCCCAAAGATATATTTGCACAGGCAATGCAGTTGCAGGATCTGTAAAGCCTTGAGGTACATCCACTATAAAAGCTACCATGCCAATAATTAACAGTGGTGCACTTTCTCCCAGAGCTTGAGCCATTCCTATAATAGTGCCTGTCAACATTCCAGGCGTTGCTATTGGTAATACATGATTAAAAACAGCCTGAACATTAGACGCTCCTAAGCCAAGCGCTCCTTCTCTAATTGATGGAGGAACAGACTTTAAAGCAGCTCTTGCTGGAATAATAATTCTTGGCAATGTCATCAATGATAATACCATGCCACCAACAAGAGGAGCAGATCTTGGCATTTCAAAAAAATTTAGAAAAATTGCAAGCCCTAATAATCCAAAAATTATTGACGGAACTGCAGCCAGATTATTTATATTTACTTCAATAAAATCTACAAATTTATTATCTTTTGGTGCAAATTCCTCTAAGTAGACCGCGGTTGCTATTCCAATTGGAAAAGATAGTGCAAGAGTTATTAGGAGTGCATAAAATGAACCTAATAGTGCTACCAAAATTCCTGATTGTTCTGATTCTGAAGAATCTCCGCTAGTAAATAACGTTTTATTAAAAACCTTCTTTATTAAGTTTTCTGATTCAAGATATTCAATCCACATAAGTTCTTGATCATCAATTCTTCTTTCATTTTCAGGTAAATTTCTATTAATATTTCCTTTTATTAGCATGTCAACATCATCATCAGCTAAAACCCAAATATTTTGTTTTGAACCAATAATACTTAGATCGTTATTTACAATATTCCTTATCTGATATTCTGCCGAGCTACTAACAATTTTGTATAATTTTCTTTTATTACTTCTACCAGAAACTTCTGGGAATAAGTTTCTTAAAGATTGTTTTACCAATCCATTAAAATTTGCTTTTTTTATATTGTCCCAATCACTAGTTTTATTTGGGTCAAGAATTTCTTGATCAAAATAAACTGGTAACTGAATTCTTGTTTCCTGAAATGCCGTATACCCTTGAGAAAAAATACTTACAAATAAAATAGTGAGTAACGTTAACGCTGTGATTATTGATATAATGCCATATGCCTTAAACCTTTTTTCTTTTGCAAGCCTTGATTTTAAATTATTCATATTGTTCCCTATATTTTCTTACAATATTCAAAGCAACATAATTAAGTATCAATGTCATAAAAAATAGAACTAATCCTAGAGCAAATGCTGCTAGAGTTTTGGGGCTGTCAAATTCTTGATCACCAACAAGCAAAACTAGAATTTGTACTGTAACAGTTGTTACTGCTTCTAACGGATTTGCCGTTAAATTTGCTGACATACCTGCTGCCATAACAACAATCATTGTTTCTCCAATTGCTCTAGAAATAGCCAATAGAAGCCCACCAATAATTCCTGGAAGTGCAGCTGGTATGATTACTTTTAAAATAGTTTCAGATTTTGTAGCTCCAACTCCTAAAGAGCCATCTTTCAGATTTTGAGGTACAGCATTTATTACGTCGTCTGAAATTGATGATACGAAAGGTATAATCATTATCCCCATTACAAGTCCAGCGGCCAAAGCACTTTCTGAAGCAATGTTTAAACCAAAATATTCACCGCTAGATCTAATAAATGGCGCTACAACGATTACTGCAAAAAATCCATATACCACGGTTGGGATTCCTGCGAGGATTTCTGTTAATGGTTTAATTATATCTCTAGTTTTTTTCGTAGCGTACTCAGACATATATATTGCAGACATCAAACCTATTGGGCCTGCAATAATCATTGCAATAAATGCTATTAAAAAAGTCCCCGTAAATAATGGAATTGCACCAAAGGCGCCTGAAGAACCTACCTGATCTTCTCTAATAGGAATCTGTGGACTCCAATGAGTACCAAAAAGAAAATCTGTTATAGGCACCATTGAAAAGAATCTAGTTGCCTCGAAAATTACAGAAAGTAATATTCCGATAGTAATTAATATTGCAACTGTTGAGCAAATTAATAAAAAAATTTCAATAATATTTTCTACTTTTTCTCTTGCGCGAAAATTTTTTTCGATCTTTAGAAAAACACTAAGGGCTGTTATTAAAAAAACCAATAAGGATAAAAAGAAAATTAAATTTCTTGATAAAGAAAATTCAGGATACAAATAATTTTCAAAAAGATGCCATATCAAAATGAAAAGCAAGGATACTATTAATGAGTAAATAGCAAGTAAAGAACCATGATAAATTGGGGCAGAGTGTAACTTATCTGATTTTTGAATAGATATTGATTTTTTCAGGCCAACATAGTATGACGACGCTGCTAGCAAAACGAGAGTTATTAATATTATTGTAATATTCATATGATATTATTAGTCTTATTATTAGGTATAAGTTTGATTTTTAATAACTTACAGGTAATAATGAAATTAACTGAAACTATTTAATCATTGTTTTATTAAAGTTTTATTACAATACAGCGTGATTTAAAAAAAAATAATATGGAAGAAAATCAGTTTGATACAGGACATATTTCAACACAATATCATAAGGCTTTAGATGAAATACTATCTAAGACTCTCGAAATGTCTGGAATCGTTGAAGCATCATATTCTGATGCTTTAGCAGGCCTCATTAATGGTGAAAGCTCTCTCTCTAAAAAAGTTGCTACTGATGATTTTATTGTAAATAAAATGGAAATCGAAATTGATGAAAAGTGTAATACTATATTGGCACTTCAAACCCCTGTTGCATCAGATTTAAGATCGATTATTACTATTTTAAGAATTATTACAGATCTTGAGAGGGTAGGTGATGAGGCAGAAAAAATCGCAAGAATGTCTCTAAAATTAAATTACGAAAATATTGATATGGAGCTCTTAAAAACCTTAGAGCATCTTGGCAATAGTACTTCAAAAATATTACATAATTCAATTGATGCATATGCAAGAAAATCAGTTGAGCATGCATTAGAAGTAATAAAGGACGATAAAAAAATTGATATCGAATTTAAGGCATGCATGAGACAATTAATATCTTATATTGTAAAAATTGATGACGACAAGGGAGTAAAAAATTTCCTTGATATTTCAACTTGCGCAAAAAGCATAGAAAGAATTGGCGATCACGCAAAGAACATAGCGC
>CACJPG010000007.1 GCA_902595225.1 uncultured Thiothrix sp. | reverse complement strand
AAAATTAGCGTCTGGACTTTATACTTGGATGCCATTGGGATTGAAAATTCTAAAAAGAATTGAAAACATTATAAGAAAGGAAATGAAGCGAGTTGGAGCATTAGAAATTCTTATGCCTGCTATTCAGCCCGCTGAACTTTGGAAAGAATCGGGAAGATGGGATAAGTATGGTCCAGAATTACTGAGAATTTCTGATAGGCATGATAGAGATTTCTGTTTTGGCCCCACTCATGAAGAAATAATTACTGACATTGTTCGTAATGGAGTTAAAAGCTATAAACAATTGCCTATAATTTATTATCAAATTCAAACAAAATTTAGAGATGAAATAAGACCGAGATTTGGTGTAATGAGAGCAAGAGAATTTCTCATGAAAGACGCGTATTCATTTCATGAGAATGACACCTGTTTAAATCAAACCTACGATATTATGTTTAATGCTTATAAAAAAATTTTTGAGAATATTGGGTTTGAATATAAAGTTGTCGTTGCAGACAATGGACAAATTGGTGGAAGCGAATCTCATGAATTTCATGTGATCGCAGAAAACGGTGAAGATGAATTAATTTTCTCTGATAAATCTGACTATGCAATTAACGCAGAATTATTTTCAGAACCACCTAATGAGGGTGATGTTTCACCAGATGGTTCAGGTAAAGTGCAAATAAAAAGAGGAATTGAGGTTGGGCATATTTTTAAGCTTGGCACAAGTTATTCAAAGTCAATGAATGCAATGATTTCGAATAAAAATAATGAAAACATTACAATGACAATGGGTTGTTATGGAATTGGAGTTTCTAGAATTGCTGCGGCTGCAATAGAACAATCTAACGATAAAAATGGAATTATTTGGCCTAAAAGTATTTCACCTTTTGATATTGTATTAATTCCTATTGGCTACTTAAAAAACGAAAAAATACGAGAGTATGCTAACAACATATATAAAGAACTTATCAAATTAAACTTTGACGTTTTGTTGGATGACAGAGATATTAGTCCTGGAATAATGTTTTCAGATAGTGATTTAATTGGAGTACCATTCAAGATAATTATAGGAAATCAATATCTTGAAAACGGTTCTTTGGAGTTAAAAGAGAGAATTTCGTCAAAAACCTTTACAATTCATGAAAAATCAGACTCTGTACAAGTCTCAAAAGATACGATTAATATGATAAAAGATGCATTACTAAAGAAAAATCAATAAGGTATATAAATAACATATTCTACTAATATCATTATATAATCAAATACTTAAATATTCATATAACACTTGACCAACCCTATATTTCTAGTAAATTAGAAAGTTCCCTACTAGTCTAATGACTGGTTGGGACTCAGGTAAAATCAGGAGGATCAGATAAATTTCTGCGTTTTGAAATAGGCCTGAGTTTTAGTAAGTAGGATGAAAACAATAATAAAAATTGTTCATTCTGCAGTTAACTGCAACATGAACCTCTTAAGGAGGAGTACAAATGAAAATAAAAGCAATAATTACTAGTATAGCGCTTTTAGCTTCAATGTCTTTCACAGCACCTGTAGTTCAGGCTGCTGATGATACACTTTATGTTCCAATCCCAAGTTACCGTGTAGGCCCTTATGCTGTTGGTGGTACAGGTTACTTTGGTGGAATCTTAGACTACTACAATCTATTAAACATGCGTGATGGTGGTGTTAATGGAATGAAGTTAGTTTGGTCAGAGTGTGAAACAGAATATTCTGTAGAACGTGGCGTTGAATGCTATAAACGTTTAAAAGATAAAGAAGGTGGAGCTGTTTTCTTTGACCCATTAAGTGTGGGTATCTCTACTGCTTTGATTGAAACAGGTCGTAAAGACAAAATGCCAATCATTGCTGTAAACCATGGAAAAACAGCTGGACAACGTGGTGACGTTTTCCCTTACTACTTTATGCCTGGTATTAACACATATGATGAGCACTCAATTATGATGCACTTCATCGGTGATGTACTTGAAGGAGATAGAGCTAAGTTGAAAGGCAAAAAAATCGCTATGTTATTCCACGGTTCACCATATGGTCGTGAAGCTATTATGTTTATGGACATGATGTGTAAAAAGCATGGTTGTGAACATACAGCTATCGAAGTTCCACATCCTGGTAATGAACAACAATCACAATGGTTAAAAATTCGTAAGATGAAACCTGATTATGTTCTATTAAGAGGATGGGGGGTAATGAACCCTGTAGCTATGCAAACAGCTGTAAGAACTGGTTTCTCAGTTGGAAACTTAATCGGAAACATCTGGAGTAACTCAGATGGTGACGTTATTCCTGCTGGTGACGCTGCTGACGGATATTACGCTATTACAACTCATCCAGCTGGAAGAGTTGCTAAAGTTATCGATGATATCGTTGACACAGTTTACAAAGCTGGTAAAGGTGACCTAGCTGATAAAAGCCGTATTGGTTCTGTATACTGGAACCTAGGTGTATTAGCTGGAGTATTCCATACTGAAGCTTTAAAAACAGCTCAAGAACGTTTTGGACCAAAAGTCAACAGTGCGCAAGTACGTTGGGGTTTTGAGAACTTACGTTTAAACAAGTCTGATCTAGATGCACTTGGTGCAACTGGACTTGTTCCTGAAATCAACATCACATGTCTAGACCACGTGGGTGGACATCTTGCTAAATTCCAACAATGGTCTAGCGGGAAACGTCAATGGTCTGTTGCTAGTGACTGGATTGAAGGTGACGTAGCATTATCACAAGCTATTATTGACGAAGGTGCTGAAAAGTACGCTGCGGATAATGGTATTAAGAAACGTGATTGTAACAACGAAGATGACAGAGATAACTTCGACTTATAATCTTTAAAGTTTTTTAGATTAAAGGCGGTATGTATTTACCGCCTTTTTTTTACTCTATCCAGCAAAAGGTACCAAACCTTCCCTTATCTAAGCCTCTTCTATATGAATAAAATAAATCACTGTTTTCAAAAGTACATAGTCCAGCTAAAGATATATTTGAAATATTACAATCATTTAATTGTAATTTTGCTATTCCAGTAATATCCATATAGTATTTGTCATTTTTTTTTAAAAAATATTTTGAAAATCTTTTGTCTATATTGATAAAAGTATTCTTAACATCCTGTCCGACTATATAATTATTTTTTGAAATACATGGACCAATCCAAGCTCCATATGTAAATCCAAAATTACCTAATATCTTAAATGCATTTTTAATAATATTATATTCAATACCTTTTCTTCCAGCGTGTAATATACATACTATACTGCTGCAAGTACTATAAATAACTATTGGAATGCAGTCAGCAGTTTTTATTGCGATAACTTTATTTTTCTCTCTTGTTATTATTCCATCAGCTACATAAGAATAGTTTTTTATATCTACATTTGATATTTTATTTCCATGAACTTGTTTTACAAAATAAGGATAAGCTGGTAAGAAATTTTTACATAAATACTGTAAATTTTCTTTCACACCTGCAGGCTGCTCTTGATCATAGGAAAGATTAAAGTTATCTTTATTACCAAATTTTTTCGTGGTTGTTAGTATCCTTATGGTTTTAGATATTTTAAAAACGTTATTAAATTTACTCACTTTGAATTATTTCCTTCTCTAAAATTAGTATATCTTTAGGTAGTTCTGATTCTAAAGTAATATATTCTCCTGTGATTGGATGATTAAATTTTATCTTCTGAGCATGTAAAGCCTGCCTAGGAAAGTTTTTTATAATAGAATCCTGATCGCCTATTTTGTTTGAGTTGATTCCATAAGTTTGGTCGCCAACCAAAGGATATCCTAAATATGACATATGGACTCTTATTTGGTGCGTTCTCCCAGTAATCAAATTAATTTTTAGTTTTGTGTATGAGTTATAATTTTTTATCACTTCATATTCTGTTATTGCTTCTTTACCATCAATATTTACAGACATTTTTTTTCTATTCGTCCTATGTCTTGATATTGGTTTTGATATGGTATCATTTTTCATTACTCGGCCGTGAACAAAGGCAATATACTGCTTAAAGATTTTTCTTTCTTGCAAAATTTTTGTTAAAAAGGTGAAACTTTTAAGGTTTTTTGCAATTATTAGTAACCCTGATGTATCTTTATCAAGCCTATGAATTAAGCCTGATCTTGGTAAATTAACTAACTCAGGATATTTAAACACAAGTCCATTTGCTATTGTTCCCTTCTTAACACTCTCTGCTGGGTGTACAACAATTCCGCTATTTTTGTTTATGACTAAAATATCATCGTCTTCATAATTTACATTTATTTCAATATTCTCAGGAATTATAACGTCTGCATTTATATTTTCTTCGGGAAATATAGTTACCTTATCATTAGTATTAAGAATCTCTTTAGCCTTCGTAATTTTACCATTAAGTAAAATTTTCTCTTTCTTAATCCATTTCTGTATAAGGCTTCTTGAATATTGATCATACTCATTTGAAATGGCCAAGTCTAGCCGAAGACCTTTACTTTCTTCAGATATTATATATTCTATAAAGTTATTATTTTTACTATTTTTTTTCATGAACAAATATTATATTTCAAAAATGTAACCATAGAAAGAATATGACAAAATTATACTTATATGTACTTTTTATAATTTTCCTAACTAGTTGCACGAGCTTTCAAGCTAAAGAAGAAGGCACAAAGATCGACAGTAGAGGGAATATAATTGATACAAGCGGCGAACCTCAAACTGCAAAAGCTATTTATGCAAGAGCAAAGAGTGCGCTTAGAAGAGAGCAATATGATGAGGCTGCTGAAGAGTATAGAAAAATTGAAGCAAATTATCCTTTTTCGGAGTATGCGGAACAAAGTCATATTGAACTTGCTTTCTCGGTCTACAAACTGTCACGTTGGGATGAAGCGATATCAATAATTGATAGATTTATATCAATGAACAATACAAGCCAACTATTACCATATGCATATTATCTTAGAGGGCTGACAAATTTTAATAGAGGAAAAACATTTTTTAATTTCGCACTGCCACATGTTCAAATAGATAAAGATCCTGTAAATCTAAGGACAGCATTTGACGACTTTAGTTTTGTTTTTAAAAATTATAAAAAATCAGATTATGTCGAAGATTCATATAAAAGAATGATATACCTTAGAAACACACTGGCGTCTTATGAACTACATGTAGCAAATTTCTATTACAAAAGAAAAGCATTCATTGCTGTAATAAATAGATGTAATTATTTAATTGAGAAATATCCAAATGCCCCTGCAAATATTGACGCACTTTATTTCCTTAGAAATTCATATAATCAACTTCTGATGACTGACAGTGCAAGAGATATTGAAAAAATTATTGAAATAAATTATCCAAATTATCAATCAAAATTTTTTCAAGATGTGTTAGATAATAATATTAAAAGAAACATTCTCGCCTTAAGCGAAACAGCAGATGATATTGCTATTGGGCTTGGTTTTGATATTGAGGATCAAAAATTTGATGATTTTTCTGGTGTATATAGTATTGAATATTTTACAAATAAAGATTTGATAGAAATTCCAAGAAATATAAAGCCAAAAAAATATACAATAGTCCATAAAGAATCTAACAAAATAATCGATATAGAAGAAGTTGTTGAAGAGATTAAAGAAAGTAGTAGTACAATTATTGAGTATTTTTCGCCTGACGATACTTCAGATGTAATAGCAAAGGATATAATTGTTGGTGAAACAAATATAGATAATAAATTAGAAACTAAAAATGATGAAAAAGAAGAATCCGAAGAAATAGAGGTTATTGAGTCAGAAGAAATTAGAATTGAGCTTATGGATGATTAGTATTGAAATCTAGATACAATTGGGAATCTTCTATCTCTTCCAAAAGACTTTTCAGAAACTTTCACTCCCGGTGCGTATTGTCTTCTTTTGTATTCATTTCGAATGACCATATTAATTACGTTTGAAACTAGGTCTTTTTCAAAGCCTAAATCACATATTTCATTCAAAGACTTTTTCTCCTCAATAAAAGATTTCAGAATGATATCAAGAACGTCATATTGAGGCAGTGTGTCAATATCATATTGGTCTGGTGCTAATTCTGCAGTTGGCAATCTATCTATAACTCCTTCTGGGATCACTTTTGAAATTTTATTTCTAAACCGCGCAAGATTGTAAACATCAGTTTTGTATATATCTTTTAATGGGGCAAAGCTTCCTGACATATCTCCATATAAAGTAGAGTAACCCACTGCTAATTCACTTTTATTGCCAGTAGTTAGTAAAATCTTACCTGTTTTATTTGAAATCGACATCAATAATAAACCCCTTGCTCTTGATTGAATATTTTCTTCGGTAATATCCTTTGAGTATCCATTAAACCTTACTTTTAATGATTGGTTCACTACATTATCAATCTCTTTAATACTTATGGTTGAATAGTTTATACCAAGTAGCTCACACTGCTCTTTCGCAAGCTGTAAACTCAAATTTGAGGTATATTTCGATGGCAGTAGAACAGCTTCTATATCTTTTTTATCAAATATATCGGCAGCAATAGCTAAGGTCAAAGCAGAATCAATTCCTCCAGATAATCCTAGCAAAACTCCTTTAAGATTACTTTTTTTAATATAATCATATGTACCAACTTTTATAGCTTCATATAAATTTTCATAATCATTTGATTGATTTTGTACATCATAGGTATTTGTACTTGAAAATTCCTTTTCACAAAGGGAAAATGAAAAATTTTCTTCAAAAAATGTTTTACATTTATGCTTAACACTTCCTTCTCTATCCATTAAAAAAGATGATCCATCAAAAACAATTTCATCTTGCCCACCAACTGAATTCAAATAAATCAAATTAAATTTATATTTTTTTACAATTTTTTTGAAAAAATCTACTCTTTTGGTATCTTTTGAATATTCAAAGGGTGATGCATTGATAGATATTAGAAAATCAATATTATTAAGTTCTTTTTTATACAGATTCTCAAAATTCCATAAGTCCTCACAAACAAGAATACATATCTTGTTCCCATTGATATCAGTTACGAAATTTTTATCTCCCTTTGAAAAATATCTTTTTTCATCAAATACGCCATAATTTGGCAGAAATTGTTTATTATAAATATGTAAAATCTCTTTATTATTGAATACGTAAGCACTATTCCAAATTTTTTCCATATTTTTTGAATAATTTGGAGCGCCTAAAACTAAATATTCGTTACTTTCAATATTATCTTTGATAGTATTTATGAAATTTTCAATTGCTTGAGAAAAGTCTTTTCTCAAGAGAAGATCCTCTGGTGAATAGCCGCACAGAGCTAATTCTGGGAAAATTATAATTTTTTTTGAGTTTAGTGACCTATTTTGCTTAATAATATCGATTATTCTATTTGTATTTCCTTCAAGATCACCTACAACAGAATTAAATTGGGCAATTAAAACTTCGACTTTCTCTTTCATAATATAAATATCAAATAAATAACTATTAATATATGATATATAACATATATTTAATATCATTGTTAAGGAATTTAGATTGGATATATATACAATAATCGGGCCCATTGGCTCGGGAAAAACTGAAGTCCAAAATATCTTAGAATCTTTAGGATATGAATGTTATTGTGCCGATGCTACGGTAAATCTCTTGTATTCACAAGAAAACGTAATAAAAGACATGCATAACTTAATACCCGAATTCGTATTAAATAATAAAGTTAATACAAATGCGATTAGAAATATTATATTTGAAGATAATAATAAAAGAAAGAAACTAGAGAATTTTATACACCCAAAAGTAATAAATTATTTTAAAGAAAAAATTGATAGTTGTGAAAAAACAAAAATTTTCTTTATATTCCCTATTATTGAAAGGAATGAGTTTTTAAAAAAATATAAAAGTATATATATTGATTCAGAAAAAAATCTGAGAATTGATAGAATCAGAAAAAGAAAATTTTTTGATATTAATTTATGTAAAAAAATTATAAAATTTCAAGAATCTATTGATAAATATAAAGAAAAATCCGATTTTGTAGTTGAAAATAATCAAACAATAGAAAAATTAAAAATTCAAATTGAAAAAATAATACAATTAATATGAATAACTTTGTAGTATATGAACAACCTGTTGCAGAGAATATTAGAAGCTTTCTTAAATGTGAATATCTTCACGAAAAAATTAATTCATCATTATCTCTTGAAAGTATTTGGAGTATCAAATCAAGTATATCAGCACTTCTCGAAATGTCTGATTTTTCTCAAAGAATAAACTTAAAAGTTGAACTTCTAAAGGAACTTGAAAAGATTGGTTTTACTTTACAAAAATTAAATGAAGATAATGAAATTGAGCTATCAAAATTTGATGCTTATAAGACTGAAGTTGAAAGATGTTTAGCTAATTTAAATGATATTAATGATAATCCCTCTAAAACTATTCTCGATAATGATTTCTTAATGTTGGTTAAAAGTAAATTACATATTCCAGCAGGGGATAATTTTTTTGATATGCCTAGTTATTTAAATTTTCTTACGTCAAAAAAAAATCATATAATCGAAAATATAAATATTTGGAGTAGTCCTTTCTCATGTTTTTTTGATTCATCAAAGTTAGTCCTTGATTTTAAAAGAAGATCCTCTAAGTTTAATAAATACAAGTCAAACAAGTCATATTTTGAAAAAAAACTTGATAAAAATGTAAGAATTGATTTAGTAAGAATAAGAATTGAAAAAGAATTGAATATTTATCCTGATATTAGTGTTAATAGACAAAATATTAACGCAGTCTTTAAGACAGCTTATGGAGATAATAGAGTTGCTAAAACTATAGTTGATGATATTGAATTTGAACTTTCTTTATCTATTTTGACCTAAACCATAAAAGTATTTAGTGCCAGCAATTCCACAACCGCCATATTCTTTTATTAAATTTATATCTTCTTCAAAATTAAGACCACCTAAACCAAAAACGGGTGATTTTGAAGTTAAACATAAAGCATGAAAATTATTCCAGCCAATTCCTTTTTTCCCACTTGTATCCTTTACTGGTGATATTAAAATTAGATCAAAATCACCATCATTGCATAAACTTATCTCGCTTTTATTATGGCATGAACCAAAAAAGAGTACTTCCTTATTAATTTTACTAAAGTCTTTATTTGTAATATTTTTAGACGTAAATTGAATACCATCACAAAAATTATTTTTTCTATAATTTTTGAAATCATTTATTATAAATAATGAATTATACTGCTTACATTTATCCGAAATACTTAAAGCAAGTTTATTATAAGATTCTTCATCAAGATTTTTTGATCTAAATTGAATTATCTTCACACCAAGAATAAGAATGTTCTCAATTATATCTAGATACGTTTTTTTGTTTTGATTATTATACTCGGGTGTAATAAAGTATTTATCAATTCCTTTCAGCTTAGGTTCTATATTCTGCATTTATTCTAATATACTCATATGATAAATCATTTGTCCATACTGTGGCTAAACTCTTTCCGGAATTTAAATTAACATTGATTTCTATTTCCTTATTTTTTAAATATCTTGATAATTTTTTTTCGTTGTAAGATTTTGCTTTTTCATTATTTTTAAAAACTTTGAATTTGCCAAAAGAGATTTCTACACTAGACAAATCTTTGCTCTTTATTTCAGAGTTACCTATGGCGCTAAGAATTCTTCCCCAATTTGCATCTTCTGCAAATAGCGCTGTTTTTACTAAAAGTGAATTACCAATATGCATTCCAACATTTTTTGCTTCTTTAAAAGATGATGCATTTTTAATATTGATAGAAATAAACTTTGTTGCTCCTTCTCCATCTTTGATAATTTTTCTTGCCAGATCTTTATAAATATCAAGAATCGCGTTATAAAATCTTTTCTTATCATTAGTTGAAAGTTGCTTATAATCTATAATCGAGGTTCTAGAAGATATTAATAAACTTGCATCATTTGTGGAAGTCTCTCCATCTACAGTTATCATGTTGAAAGAATCTTCGATTGCTTTTTTATGTAAACTTTTGATTGTTTTTTTATCAATACTTAAATTTGTAGCTACGAATGAAAGCATTGTGGCCATATTAGGCTTTATCATACCTGAGCCCTTTGCGACACCCGTTATGGTAATGTATTCATTTTTTATTTTTATTTTATTGCTTATTATTTTCGCTTGTGTGTCAGTTGTCATTATTGATTTTGAAAAATTTACCCAATTGTCTTCTTTAAGAGATCTATATAACTTCGGAATAGATTCACAAATATTTTTATACTTTATTCTTTCACCAATAACTCCTGTCGAAAAAACTAAAATCTCGCTCATCTTACAATTTGAAATTTTTTTAAGTACACTGCAATAGTCATTAATATCAAGCATTCCATATTTTCCGGTTCCCGCATTCGCGTTTCCAGAATTTATGATTAAGTATTTTGGATTACTTTTTTTAAGATTTTTTTCGTTAAATATAATACAACTAGACTTAGCTTTATTCTTCGTGAAAGCAGAGGATACAAGACAATTACTTGAAAGTTTTACTAAGGAAAGATCTAATCTTTTTTTCTCATACATGCCAGAGTGGATAGATGATATTTCAATTCCTTTTATTGGATATATTTTCATTCGTTCATTAATCCTAGTTATTATTTCTTCTTTTTTCTTCTTTGCTTTTTACTTTTTTTTCTTTTATTTTTAACATTATTTGGCTTTTTGTTAGATTCGTTATTGCTTTTCATAGAATTAGCTTCTTCATGTGAAAAACTTACATTCCTATTTGAATCCTTTCTTTCAAAGGTGACACTATAATCAAGTCTAAATATTAAACTGACAAAAGCGTAATGCAAATTATCTTGCATTAGCGAAAACATATCAAATGCTTCTCTTTTATATTCCTGCTTTGGATTTTTTTGAGCATAGCTTCTAAGTCCTATTCCTTGTCTTAAGAATTCCATAGATTGGATATGTTCTATCCAATTTTTATCTGCAATATTAATATATATATCTTTTATAATTTGAATGTAAATTTCATCAGGAACATTACTGATTACGCTTTCAAATTGACTATGTATCTCTTTTATAAATTTCTCAATAGCATCTTCTTTTTTATCTGAATTTCTTATAATCGAGGAAATATCTATTTCTATATTAAAGTCTCTTTTTAATATTTCATTAAACTCTTCAATATTATTCTCCTCCTCACTAATATAAGAAGTAATGAGTTTTGTGAAAACATCCTCTATTATGTAGTTAACAATATCTAATCTTTTATCTTCGTTCAAAAAATCATCTCTTTGCGAATATATAAATTTTCTTTGCTCATTAGCAACATCATCGTAATCTAAGAGATGTTTTCTTATATCAAAATTATGCCCTTCAACTTTTTTTTGAGCGTTTTCGATTGCTTTCGTTACCCATGCGTGTTCTATAGATTCGCCTTCATCCATTCCCATTTTTTTCATGAAAGCGCTGACTTTGTCTGAAGCAAATATTCTCATTAAGTTGTCTTCAAGCGACAAGTAGAATCTTGATGAGCCAGGATCTCCTTGCCTTCCTGATCTACCCCTGAGTTGATTATCAACTCTTCTAGATTCGTGTCTTTCGGTTCCAATTACATGAAGACCACCGGCATCTTTAACTTTTTTATTTTGATCAATCCATTTGTCTGGATCGCTCTGAATGTTTTTTCCTCCAAGAACTATATCCGTCCCTCTCCCTGCCATATTTGTTGCAATTGTGACTGTACCTAAAGCGCCTGCATTTTCTATTATCAAGGACTCTTTTTCATGCTGTTTTGCATTCAAAACATTATGACTTATACCTGCTCTAGTTAGAGACTTTGATAAATATTCTGAAGAATCAATAGAAGCTGTACCAATCAATACTGGTTGTTGTTTGGTATTACATTCCTTAACATCTTCAATAATTGCATCATATTTTTCTTTCATGGTTAAATAAACAAGATCTCCAAAGTCATTTCTAATCATTTTCTTATTGGTTGGAACAATAATAACTTCAAGGTCATATATTTCTTGAAATTCTTGTGACTCTGTATCTGCTGTTCCAGTCATTCCTGAAAGCTTTTCATACAATCTAAAATAATTTTGAAATGTAATTGAGGCTAAAGTTTGATTTTCATTTTCAATTGTAAGGTATTCTTTTGCTTCAATAGCTTGGTGTAAGCCATCACCCCATCTTCTTCCAGGCATTTTTCTTCCAGTAAACTCATCTATTATTATGACTTTAGAATTTTCTACGATATAATCAACATTCTTTGAAAATAGGAAATGAGCTCTTAAAGCTGTTCCAATATAGTGAAGAAGATTTATATTATTTGCATCATATAGACTAGTTCCCTCACTAATTAATTTATTTTTAATAAGAAGGTTTTCGTAAGTTTCATGGCCTTTCTCTGTAAGAAAAGCTTGCTTTGATTTCTCATCTAAGAAAAAATCTGAGTTTTCATCATCTTCTAATCCCTGTTTCATACTACTTACAAATTTATTTATTTGTTTGTAAATCTTTGAGCTTTCGTCGGTTGCACCTGATATTATTAAAGGTGTTCTAGCTTCATCTATTAAGATAGAATCAACTTCATCTACAATAGCGAAATTTAGTTTGCCTTGAACTTTTTCTTTAAGAGAGAAAACCATATTATCTCTCAAGTAATCAAATCCAAATTCATTATTAGTTCCGTATATAATATCTGAATTGTATGCTGCTTTTTTTTCATCAAAACTTTGGCCAGATAGTATTACACCAGTTGATAAGCCTAGCGCTTCATATAGCTTAGACATCCAGACGCAATCTCTTTTTGCCAAGTAATCATTTACGGTTATTATATGCACACCATTATTGCTTAAACAATTAAGGTAAGCTGGCAAAGTTGCAACAAGCGTTTTACCTTCGCCTGTCTTCATTTCAGCTATTTTGCCAAAGTGAAGTGCTATTCCACCTAAAATTTGCTCATCAAAATGTCTCATTTTCATAACTCTTTCAGAAACTTCTCTAACAATAGCAAAAGCGTAAGGAAGAATATCGTCTAAACTCTTGCCAGACTGATGTTCTTTTTTCAGTTTTTCTGTAATTTTAGGAAAATCCTCAAGAGTTAATGATTTTAATTCGTCTCCAATTGAATTAATTTCATTTAAAATTTTTTGATAGCTCTTAAGTATCCTGTCGTTTCTACTGCCAACAATTTTTTTTAAAAAACCCATAGAAAATCCTTTACGAACTAATTGTCATTAGAGAATTTGTTTCTGTAATGAATAAATTTATTTGGGTTTATATGCTTTTTATTTTTAAGAACTTCAAGGTGAACATGAGGGCCTGTAGAGTGACCAGTTGAACCCATTTTTGCAATTATCTGGCCTTTTTTTATTAGATCTCCTTTTTTTACCAAGTTTCTATTATTATGAGCATATCTTGTGACATATCCATTGAGGTGGGAAATCTCAACTAGGTTACCATAACCGTATTTTTTTCCTGAAAATGTTACTTCTCCAGCCGCAAGTGATCTTATATCTGTCTCAGTCTTGTGGGCTATATCGACACCTTTATGAAAATGTTTCTCTTTAAAAAATGGATGAATTCTTTCTCCATAGTCAGAAGAGAGATATCCTTTCTTTGATGGTAAGCCTGAGGGGTAGAATTGCTCTTTCATTTCCATATTTCTGATAATTTTATTTATATAATTCAAGTCTTGCTCTTTTTTATTGAGATTATTTGCCATTTCGTCAAGATATTTTTCGAAAGCAGAATCGTATTCAAATTCTATATTTATTTTATTAGTTCCACCAACATGCTTAGGATTTTTAAAAGAAAAATCTTTTTTGTCTAATTTCGCAATATTTGATATTTTATTGCCTAAGGAGTTTAAAGTTTGAATTTGTGACGAAATTCCAATTAATTTTTGATTAAAAAATTCCATTTTAGCCTTATTTTCCTCTTTAATTAGTTTAATTTCGTATTGATATCTTTGAATATCTTGGATTCTATCCTCATTCAATTCCGAATATCCTTTCTTATATCCGTAAAAGAAAGTTGCAGAACTAAAGAGAAAGCTAGCGAAAATAACCAATGAGGCTAAAATAAAAATAAAAAGATATCCGTTTAATTTATATGAAGATGACCTATTTTTCCCAGATTTGAAAACTACTATTTGCATTTTACTTTTATTTTTATAAAGATTGATATTATACAGATAAAATATTTAAATTATATTATATACATGAAAAAACTTGATAGCCACATTGATATTCGTATATTAGAGAAAGCTAAAGTACTTCAGATGATGACCGAATACTTAAATAAATATTCCTCATCTGAATCAATTTGCTACGCGTGCAATTTAGAAGATGGGGTTTTAACCCTTGGGTCTACAGATAGCTCAAGTTTAAGTGTGCTTAGAAATTTTCAAAGAGATATAATAAAGGATATCAATTCAGAATTTAATAGATTTATTAAGAAGAAGATTTATAAAATTAAACTTAAGATAATACAAAATCCAACAGTTTAATTGTCTACGTATCTATATGCATCCATATAATTTATAGGCAGCTCTTTAGTTGATTTATAACCTACTTCTTCCCAAGCGTCGGTATTTAATAATAATTTTCTGAGTAACTTATTATTTAGGTCATGTCCAGACTTATACCCTTCAAAAGAGCCAATTAGACTTTTGCCTAGTAGGTAGAGATCTCCAACTGCATCTAGGATTTTATGTTTTACAAACTCGTCTTCATATCTTAAACCATCTTCATTTAAAACTCGATGATCATCTACAACAACAGCGTTATCTAAACTTCCTCCTAATGCAAGGTTTTTTGACCTCAGTAATTCGACGTCCCTCATAAAGCCAAAAGTTCTTGCTCTACTAACTTCTTTCACAAAAGACACTGTTGAAAAATCTAAAACTGCACTGTGGGTTTTATCATTAAAAACCGGATGATCAAATCCTATTGTAAAAGCTACTTTAAAACCCTCAAAAGGAGCAAATTTAACCCATTTTCCTGTTTCTTCATCCTTTACTTCTATAGGTTTTAAAATTCTAATAAATTTTTTTGATTTGTTTTGTTCTTCTATACCTGCAGATTGTAATAGAAAAACAAACGGTCCAGCGCTACCATCCATAATTGGTACTTCTGGCCCATCAAGATGGACAAAAAGGTTATCGATCCCTAATCCTGCAATAGCTGACAAAAGATGTTCAACGGTTGAAACTTTTACATTACTAGCAATTAAAGTGGTAGATAAAGTTGTATCACCGACGTTTTCTGGACAGGCTTTAATTTCAACTGAAGGATCAACATCTGTCCTTGTGAATGTAATTCCAGTTCCCGCAGGAGCAGGTATCAAGGTTAATGTTATTTTTTTTCCTGTATGTAGGCCAATTCCAGTGGCTTTTATTGTGTTTTTTATTGTTCTTTGATTAATCATTTTATTTTATCAACATATAGAATTCAGTATTATATCCAAAATGAATTAATTATGCACATATTATGACTGTGCAATATATATGCCATATTTTCTTTCTTATTGTTTTTATTCGATATTTTCTACTCGTAAAAAATTTTTTTTAGTAATTTCTTTATTGAGGACTGAAAATCGTTGTCTGATTGCACAAATTTAGTGCTTTCCTTTTCTTTTGCATATATTAAAAGCCCTACACATGTAGCGTATTCTGGATTCTTAATAATGTCTTCAGAGCCACCATAAATATGCTCAGGTATTCCAACACGGACTTGTGCATGAAAAACCTCTTCTGCTAAATCCTCAATACCTTCGGTTTTTGAACTCCCCCCTGTTAAAACTATTCCTGCAGGGATTCTATCTTCAAATCCACTTTGTTGTATTTTTTCTTTTACAAAAGTAAATATTTCTTGGTATCGATCACTCATTACCTGGTCGATAGTTTTTTTTCTTACTGACCTTGCTGGTCTATCGCCTACACCAGGCACTTCTATAACATCATCATTTTCAAATACAGATGTAACACAGCCATATCTAATTTTTAATTCCTCAGCATTGTTTGTAGAAGTTTTCAAAGCTTGCGCTAAATCATTTGTTACTTGGTCTCCACCTAGAGAAACTGATGATGTATATTCAATTGATCCGTTATTATAAACAGCAATATCTGTAGTTCCACCTCCAATATCAACAAGACAAACTCCTAAGTCTCTTTCATCGTCAGTTAAAACAGAAATACTTGAAGCCAATTGCTCCAAAACAATTCCGTCTGGCTTAATAAAACATTTTTTTATACACTTCTCAATATTGTCTCTTGCATTTTTTGCGCCAGTGACAAGATGATATCTACCATCAATAGCAATACCAGACATTCCTAAAGGGACTTTAATGCCGTCTTGTCCATCTATTTCGTAATCCTTTGGAAGAACATGTATAATTTCTTGATCATTTGATAAAGTTATTGCTTTTGCAGATTCTTCAACAGAACTCAGATCATCCTGCGTGACTTCTTTGTTATCTGAAATGGCTGCACGACCATTTGCGTCGTAACTTTGAATATGGTTACCTGAAATAGAAGCGTATACTGATTTTATTTCCTCTTCTGCAATTAATTCAGCCTCCTCAACTGATTTTTTTATTGATTGAACTGTTGAGTGAATGTCTACAACCATTCCTCTTTTCATTCCAAGAGATTTTGCGCTACCTTTGCCTAAAAAATCTATTTCATTATCCTCATTAATTGAGGCAATAATCGTCTTAACCGAAGACGTTCCAATATCTAAACCAACAATCAAATTTTTATTATTTTTTGCCATTTGCTTAATTCCAGCCCACCGAAAAACCATTTGAATATCTCATGTCAATATACCTTATTTTATCCAAATCTCTAGTATTAAGTGATTTATAAATTTCAAAGAAAAGGGTTATCTTGTGATTGACATCTTTTGAGCCTAATTGAATATTGATTCCTGATGATAAGCTAATTGTAAGTGATCTAATTTCATTTTCTACAATTTTAGTTATTTTGAAATCCAGTTTTCTTGAACTAAGTTTATCGTTGAATAACTCAAAATAAGTAAATACTTCGTTGATTCTTGATTCATCTGAAATCAGTATAGGAATATTTTTATCAATTTTACTTACATTAAATTTTTCACCATATGTGTTAATATACATTTTATTGTTCCATATCAGAATTGGAGTGTGTTCCTCGATATCTATTATAATTTCATTTGGATATGATCTTCTTACATTGATTTTCCTGACCCATTCAATTTTTTCTAGTTTGTTTTTTAAATAATTTAAATCAATATCAAAAAAAGATTTGGAATAGAGGTATTTTACAGCTTCAGATATATCATCTTTATTAACATTTATTAATTCTGAAGATGTTACGTTTTTTATAGGGAAATAGAGGTTTTCGCTATTATTAGTTTTTATTATTATTGATATTATTAACAGTGTAATGAAAGTTATAATATATTTTTTTTTCAAAATCATAATTTTTATAATGACGAATCTAGAATCTTTAATACCAAATTTTCAAAATCTATATCTCTTTGTTTGGCTGCAAGCGGTACTAAACTGTGAGAAGTCATGCCAGGTACGGTATTCAACTCAATCACCCAAGGATTTCCCTTTTCATCAATAATAATATCAACTCTTCCCCAACCTTTGCATCCACAGGCCTTAAAGCAATTAAGTGAAATCTTTTTTAATTCATATTCCATAGAATCATCGAGTTGTGAAGGACAAATGTACTGCATCTTATCTGATTCATACTTAGCGTTAAAATCATAGAATTTCCCTGGAGGCAAAAGCTTTATAACTGGTAATGCACTATCACCTAGGATTCCTACTGTATATTCCAGCCCTTCAATATAATCTTCAGCTATAAAATCTGAACTTATTTTTTCGTTGGCGGATATAGCTCTTTCTAAATCCCCATCATTTTCAACAATATAAACACCAATACTTGAACCTTCAGCAGAAGGCTTAACTATAAATGGATATTGAAATCTTTTTTTTATTGATGATATTTCCATTTCTGAAATCTTTTCATAATTTGGTGTTAAAATATCATTAGATAATAATATTTCTTTTGTACTTCTTTTATTCATACATAATTTTGAAGATTCACTATTACTTCCGGTATAAGGAATATTTAAGGAGTCTAAATATTTTTGTATTTCGCCATCCTCCCCTCCTTTTCCATGTAAAATAATGAATACTCTGTCAGGGCTGATATTTTCTATTTCATTTAAATTATTTTTTGTTAAATCAAGTTTTATAGTGTTAACCCCTGATTTTATTAAAGAATCATATACATAGCTTCCTGACACAAGGGATATCTCTCTCTCATTTGACCAACCACCCATAAGAACCAAAACTTTTCCGTATTTTTTCATCATATATTATTTCCAACAAATTTTACTTCTGTTTCTAAAAAAATATTTTTTTCTTCATAAACTTTTTTTTGTATATATTCAATGAGCTTTTCTATATCATTAGACGATGCGCTTTTATCTGAAATTATAAAGTTAGCATGTTTTGTTGATATATGAGCTCCACCAATTTTAAATCCCTTCAAACCTAATGAGTCAATTAGATTCGCAGCGTGATGATGATCTGGGTTTTTAAATACCGATCCACAGCTTGGTAATCCAGTTGGCTGTTTTTTCCTTCTGTCTTCCAAAAAATTTTTTATAATCTCCTGAGAATTATTAAGTAAATTTTGGTCCAATTTAAAAATTGCTTTTACAAAAAAACTACCCTTTTCTAATTCAACATTTCTATATCCAATTTTAAATTCTTTCTTATTCCTTTCTCTTAATATGCCTTGTTCATTAATTAAAACAACTTTCGTAACTTTCTCCCATACATTACCTCCATAACATCCTGCATTCATTGCCAGCGCACCACCTAATGAGCCGGGAACCCCACATAAAAATTCAAGCCCACTAAGGTTGTTTCTCGCTGTAATTTGAGCTATTTTCATGCAAGAAAATCCTGCTTCAAAAGATATTTCACCATCTTTTAAGACCTCATAATCTTTAAGAGTGTTTTTTAGACAAATAACGCAACCCTGTATTCCACCATCTCTTATGAGTACATTACTCCCATTCCCTAAAAAAGTAATATTTGTTTTTTGAAAATTAGCTAGAAAGAACTTAAGATCATTTAAATCATATGGCTCAAAAAAATATTCTGCTTCCCCCCCTACTTTCCATGTATTATAGTTTTTGAGTGATACATTTTCCCTAATCTTACCTCTAATATTTTTCTTTATATGTTCAAAGTTCATTTTATATTTAAATTAAGCTTTTTTTATAGGAATTTATAAATTTTGAAATATCCCCAGCACCCATAGTTAGCAAAATACCATCATTCACTATATTCTTTTGTATGAATTTTTCAATTTCTTGATGGTCGTTTATTAAAGAAACATTATTATTATATTTCTTAATTTGATCTGCCATGACTGATGAAGAAATATTTTCTATTCGCTTTTCATTTGCAGAATAAATGTCCATTAAAATAAGATTATCCACTCCTTTTAAAACATCTATAAAGTAATTAAAATGCTCTTCTGTTCTAGAATATCTATGCGGCTGGAATATCATGGTTATGTTTTTATCTTTCCAGACTTGCTTTACAGACCTTAAAACCTCTTTGATTTCTGTTGGGTGATGACCGTAATCATCTATCCATGTAAATTTCTTATTTTTGATTCTGAATTCACCAATTATTTCATACCTTCTTTTAATTCCTGGAAAGCTTTTGAGTGATTTTTGGATATCTTTTATAGGAACGGATAACTCCCTTGAAACAGCTAATGCTGCTAAACAATTTAATATATTATGTTCGCCAGGAAGATTAATTTGCATTTCATACACCTTATCATTTTCCTTGTAATCAAAAATTACAGGTATGCTATCAAGATTTTTAGAAATTACTCTATAATCTGCATTCTCGTCAAATCCAAAAGTTTTTATAGGTCTAGATATTTTATTAATTATAGAATTTGTATTAATGTCGGATATATTAAGTATACATAATCCATAGAAGGGTAAATTGTTCACAAATTCTTTAAAGTTTTTTTTCAAAACATCGAAACTATTTTTATGATTTTCTAAATGATCTTTATCGATGTTCGTAATAACAGACATTAGAGGCTGAAGATGTAAGAAGGATGCGTCACTTTCGTCTGCTTCTGCAATGAGATACTCACTTTTTCCAAGTTTAGCATTACTTGAATCTATTATTTTTCCACCAATGATATAGGTAGGATCATAACCAGCTTCATTTAATATATGTGAGAGTATTGAAGTTGTTGTTGTTTTTCCATGAGTACCGGCTATTGCAATACCAAAACTAAATCTCATTAGTTCAGCTAGCATTTCTGCTCTTTTTATTATTGGTATATTTAGTTGTTTTGCATATGACAATTCTACATTTTTTTTATCTATTGCACTTGAGACAACAACAACATCCTTTGAAAGTATATTATCCTTATTGTGCCCTATATAAATTTTTATTTTTTTTTGTGTTAATGATTCTGTAGTTGGTGAAGAATTAATATCCGAACCTGAGACTTCATAGCCAAGATCACATAGAATTGAAGCTATTCCTGACATACCGCTGCCGCCAATACCAATAAAATGAATTCTTTTAACATTAAACATTACTGTTTTTTTTAATTCATTTTTCATTATATATCCCTAATACAATTTTTATGTGATTACATATTTCTTTGGTAGCATTCTTCTTATTTAATTTTAATAAATTCTCTGAGAGGGTCTTCAATAAATCTTGATTATCTGTAAGTTTCAAAATTATATTTGCAAGATTAGTCTCTGATAAATTTTTCTGATCAATTAGTATTATAGAATCATTTTCCTCTAGATAGATACAATTTTTCATTTGGTGATTATCAACAGCATAAGGGTAAGGAATAACGACTGCTGGTATCCCTAAATTCATTATTTCAGTTAATGTGATTGCACCACCCCTGCAAATTAAAATATCACACCAGTCATAGACTTGACCCATATTATCAATGTATTCTCGCAAATCTATATCAGTAAAAAAAGATTTATATTGTAATTCTGCAATTTTGTAGGTTTTACCTGTTTGATGAATTACATTTATTTTCAAACTCGTTTTCTTCAAAACTTCAAATAATGTTTTAGGAAAGATTTCATTGAAAATTTTTGCACCTAAACTTCCTCCAATGACTGCGATATTAATCTCTTTTTTAATTTGAAAATTTTTATTAGTTTTTATTTTCTCATATCGGGTTGGATTTCCTAAAAACTTATATTTTTTGGAAGCTAGGTCCATCGGAAATCCAGTTATGACAGAATTTGCAAAAAACTTTGAAATTTTATTAGCCATTCCAAATATAATATTTTGCTCATGAATTATTATTGGTAAACCAAGAATTTTTGAAGCAATGACACAAGGAACGCTTACATAGCCTCCCATTGAAAGCACAGCATTTGGTTTGGTTTTTTGTAAAATTTTAAAAGCTTGATATGTTGCACGAATTAATTTTATTGGTAGCTTAATAATTATAAACAAACCCTTACCTCTAACTCCAGAAAAATCAATAAAGTCTATATGTATTTTTTCCTTTTCGATCAGTTTTTTTTCAATACCTTTTTTAGTTCCTATCCATGTAATATCTATATTTTCAGCTATGAGCTGATTCGCTATTGATAAACCAGGGTATACGTGGCCTCCTGTTCCAGCAGCAAATATTGCTAATTTTCTTTTCATTTTTTCTGACATTATCTTATCGAGCTGTTCATTGTTTTCTTATAAACATCTCTATAAATTCTAAATATTATTGTAATTGCTAGTAAAGATGCTAAGTAATTACTTCCGCCGTAACTAAAAAAAGGTAACGCCATACCTTTTGTTGGTACTAAACCTAAGTTAACTGAAAGATTGAGAAGCACTTGTATTATCAAATATAAACCTATTGCATATGCCAGCATACCTTGAAAATTGAGATTAACTCTTAGTGCTTTATCACCTAATAAAAAACATTTTTTGTATAATAAATAAAATAAAAATATTAAAAATAAAATGCCAAATATTCCAAGTTCCTCTCCTATTACGGCAAAAATAAAGTCTGTATGAACTTCAGGTAAAAAATGTAACTTAGAGGTGCTTGCACCCAGCCCTTTGCCAAAAATACTCCCACTGCCTATTGCCATTAAAGAGTAACATAATTGATAGCCTTCTTGAGTAGCATTCTGGCATGGATCAAAAAAAGCTAGTCTTTTCTGCATATATGGATGGAGATATATTATTAAAGCTGCTGATAGAGTTCCAATTGTTCCTACCAAAAATAAATGAATAAATTTTGCTCTTGCTATAAAAAGCATCAAAATAGTCATAAGAAACAAAATAAATATTGTACCGAAATCAGGTTGTGATAAAAGTAAAATTGCCCCAATTGAAAACCAAATAAAGGGAATAAAGAATATCTTTATATCTCGAATTCTTTTTTTGTTAATATCAATATATGCACAAAGCCAGACGATATAAAATAATTTATAGAATTCTGATGGCTGCATGTTTAGAAAACCGAATCTTAGCCATCTTGTACTTCCTCCGACTGTTGTTCCGACTAAATAAACTAATAATAATAGGAAGAGAAAAAATAGAAAAAATACTTTATGATTTTTCTTTAAACTCTCTGAGTTTATATTTATAAAAATCGCGCATACAATAATGCTAAAAACTAAGTAGGCTAATTGGCGTAAAAGTAAATAAAATGAAGCGCCTTCGAATTTTTTTGCAGAAAATTCAATTGAAGCAGATGTCAAAGCTAATAATCCAAAAAAAATAATTGTAATCACTAAAAAAAATAATTTTAAGTCTAAAAAAGGTTTGATTATATTATTTATGTTATTTTTTTTAGAATTTTCCATTTAATTACCTATACTCTTTTATTACTTTTGATTTAAAGTGCCTCCCTCTCTCCTCGTAAGAATCATACATATCATAGCTTGAACATGCGGGGGAAAGTAATATGCTAATTTTATCTTTATTTTTCTTAAGAAGAAAATTGGCAACCTTATATGCTTCAGTTACTGCATCATCAATATTTTCAACAACAATCTTATCATTGTCAGTTTTGATATTTTTGTTAAGTAATTGATTACACTCTCCATATAATATTAAATAAATAGATTTTTTATTTACAATTTTTTCTAAATCAGTGTAGTTGTTTGTTTTAGACCTACCCCCTAGAATAAGAATTATATTACCCTTTAAAGCATTTACTGCGGAAATTGTCGAATCTTTGTTTGTTGATTTCGAATCATTTATCCAATGCACATTTCTTTTCTCATGAAATTTTTCCATTCTATGCTCAACACAATTAAAATCTTTTATACTTTCAAGTGCTTTATTAATATCAAGGCCAAGGAAATTTATTATTGCAAGAGAAGCACATATATTTTCTAAATTATGCCTTCCTAATAACTTTATTTCATTTTCACATAAAATTCTTTCCTTGCCTTTAATTACATAATTCAGGCCTTTAGAAAATTCAATCCCGAAACTTGAATTATTTGGTGGCTTATCACTTCCAAATGAAAATGTAATATTTTTCCCAGTTTTATAAATATTTTGATCTGATCGATTTAAGATTTGCTTTTCTGAGTTTTCAAATATCTTATGCTTAATATACTTATAATTCTCAAAACTTTTGTGGCGATCTAAATGGTCTGGAGTTATATTAGTTATCAAAGAAGCTAAGCAAGATATTTTCTTTGTCATTTCTAGCTGAAAACTTGATAGCTCTAAAATATTGTATTCAAGATTTGTTTCAAGTAATTCAAGCGCCGGCAAACCTATATTTCCTCCTGCTTTGGCTTTTTTACCTAAAGAATTAAGAATATGTTCAAGTAATAATGTTACCGTGGTTTTTCCATTAGATCCTGTTATACATAGAACATTTTTTCTTTTTTCTTGGTCGAATAAATCTATATCTGTCTGTATATTCTTATTTGCGCTTTTTATTTTAGTAATAAAATTATGTTCTAATGAAATTCCTGGGCTTACTATAAAGTTATCATGATCATTGATGGACTCAATTGATATTGGACCCAAGGTTATTTTTTTTGTACCGATTTGATTTAGTATTTTTTTTGAGATTATTAAGTTGCTTCTTGTGTCGTAAATATGGTAATCAACTTTATTTTTATCAAAATACTTTGCTATTGATATCCCAGTTTTTCCAAGACCAATTATTGCTGTAGGTAATTTGCTTAATATCATTATATTATTATCTCTATCTTATCTTTAAAGTTGCTAGGCCAATTAGTATTAAAATAAAACTAATTATCCAGAATCGTACTACAACCTTTGGCTCTGCCCAGCCTTTCTGCTCAAAATGATGGTGAAATGGTGCCATTAGAAAAACTCTTTTTCCTCTAAATTTAAATGAAGAAACTTGAATAATTACTGACAGAGCCTCCAATACAAAAATTCCTCCCATAATAATTAGTACTATTTCTTGCCGGACAATTATAGACATAAGCCCTAGAGCGGCGCCCAATGATAATGCTCCAACGTCACCCATGAAAACTTGCGCTGGATAGGTATTAAACCATAAAAAACCAAGCCCTGAACCTACAACGGCGCCTATAAATATGGTAATTTCACCTGCATTTTTAATGTAAGGTATTAATAAATACTCAGAAAAATTAATATTTCCACTCAAATAGGCAAAGATACCAAAAGCTCCACTAACAAGAACAATAGGCATTATTGCAAGTCCATCTAAGCCATCTGTTAGGTTGACGGCATTACTCGTAGATATTATTACCAAAATAACAAAAGGAATAAAAAATATGCCTAAATCAATTATTACATCTTTAAAAAAAGGAATTATTAATTGTTGTTCTTGAGGACTCTCTAAGAAATTGTACATAACGATCGCGAGCGTTCCTGCTGAGATAATCTGTAGAAAAATCTTTGTTTTCGCAGATATTCCTTTTTTATCTTTTTTTAATTTTCGATAATCATCAACTAAGCCAATTATAGCAAAAGATACTGAAGCAAATATAAGGTATAGAATATACTTATTATTTAAATCTGACCAAATTAATGTACTTACCAACAAAGAAAAGATTATCAATAAACCGCCCATTGTTGGAGTCCCAGATTTTTTTTGGTGAGATTCTGGTCCATCACTACGAATTACTTCAGATATGTTAACTAGAGAAAACTTTTTAATTAATATAGGACCTATTAATAATGATATTGCCAAAGCTGTTATAATACTTAAAATAGCTCTCAAAGTTATGTATTCAAAAACATAAAAACTTGAACTAATACTTCCTAAATAATCGATTAAATATAGGAACATTTTTTATTTCCTCTTTTTCAAAAAATCTACATATTCTTCTAGTTTCGCTTTTCTAGAGCCTTTTATAAGAATACATGATGAAGATTCTATATTATTGTTCAAATAGGACTTTAAACTTTCAGCATCATTGAAATGATGTCCATTTTTACCAAAAACACTTGAGGCGGCTTCACTATTTTTTCCAATACTCAAGAACTCATCTATCCCCATTTCTTTTGCATAATTGCCAATTTCAGTATGAAAGTTTTCTGTATCTTCTCCCAACTCTACCATATCGCCCATTAAAACCAATTTTTTTTGATTCCTATCAGAGAGAAATGATAAAGCTGCCTTGAAAGAACTTGGATTTGCATTATAACAATCATCAATTAAAGTTATATTATTTTGAATACTGTGAATTTTTAATCTAGATGAAACTGACTCGAATGATTCAATCTTTTTTTTAATAAAATCTATATCTAACCCTAAGGCTAATGATATTGATATAACGCATGCCGCATTTAAGAAGTTGTGATCACCATTAAGTCTTAAGGTAAAAATCTCATTTATTTCTTTATGTCTAATCTTAAATTCTTTCTCTTTAATTTTTGAAATATCCGAAAAATAAGTTTTATAGGGAAAATTTTTTGCTCTCTGTATTAATTTTTTTTTAAAATTAATATTATTTCCAAAGAAAATCTTATTTTTCTTACTAATGTACTTCGTGTAATTATCGTCATTGTTAATTACTGCAATTCCGTCATTTTGAAGATATTCAAATATGCTGTATTTTTCTTTGGCTGTGTTGTCCAATGATCCAAACCCTTCAATATGAGCATAGCCAATGTTTGTTACTGCTGCGATATCTGGCTTTATAATTTTTGCTAATGGACCAATTTCATTTAAACCATTTGCCCCAATTTCTACAATTACATAATCATCATTTTGATTTGTTGAAAATATTGTAAGAGGAACACCAATATGGTTATTTAAATTACCTTTTGTGAATGTAATCTGGAAATCTGAAAGAACATGTGCGAGCATTTCTTTTACAGTTGTTTTACCATTAGACCCTGTAATAGCAATGAATTTAGCTTTGCTTTTTTGCCTAATATACTCAGTAATCATGTGTAATGATTTATAGGTATCCTTAACTTTAATATATGATTTATTCTGTAAGTTTATTTTAGGGATGTCACGAGAGCTAACAATACAAGAAGCTTTTTTTAGGGAATCTTCTATAAATTGATGTCCATCATACTTATTTCCTTTAATACATATAAATACTTCATTTTCATCAATTGTTCTCGAATCAATTGAAAAATTTGATACTCTTCGATCCTCTCCAATTAGGTTACCACCAATATAGTTAGAAATATCTTTTAAAGAATAAGTATTCATTTTTTTAAGTTTAATATTTTTTTAACCTCGTTATTGTCGTTAAAAGCTCTTTTTTTATCTGAAAAAATCTGATAATTTTCATGACCTTTGCCAAATATTAATACAATTTTATCTTTATTATTTTTTTTTAATGCAGTTTGTATTGCTTTTTTTCTGTTAAGAATTATTTGATAATTTGCTTTTATAGAAATTCCCGATATTATATCCTTCACAATTAAGTTTGGGTCTTCTTTTCTTGGATTATCATTTGTGATTATAATTTGATTTGAATAATTTGAAACAGTTTTTCCCATAATTTTTCTTTTTGTTTTATCCCTATCTCCTCCGCAACCAAAAACAGTAATAATTTCTTTTTTAGGAAAATGAAGCCTAATAGATTTTAAAACCTTTTTTATAGAATCTGGAGTATGAGCATAATCAACAAAAACTTGAGGATAATTTTTCTTTATGTAATTGTTCATTCTACCATTTACAGATTTAAGTTTTGAAGCATAATTACTATATAAATTAAAATCTTTTTTATTATTTGTGAGTGCAGCAATCGCAGTTATTATATTAATGATTGAAAAAATACCATATGCTTTTGCTTGTATATTTTTTTTACCGTACTTTGAGTTTAAGAAAAAGTTAACACCATTTTTAGAAAATTTAATTTTGTTTGCATAAAAATCTGCATTCGCATTTTTAATTGAAACTGTATTGACAGAATTTTTATTCGCAAGAGTTTTTAAAATTTTCTTACCATAACTATCATCAATGCAGATTACATTTTTCCTACTTCTATACTCAGAAAAAAGCTTTAGTTTTTCAATAAAATAATTTTTCATATTTTTATGGTAGTCTAGATGGTCTTGAGATAAGTTTGTAAAAATTGTAGTATCAAATTCAATACCTAATATTCTGTTTTGCTTTAAGCCATGAGATGAGACCTCAAGAGATAGGTTTTTAACTTTTTTTTTCTGGAAATTTGATATTTGCTCATTTACTTTTATTATATTTGGTGTTGTATGAGTAGAGTATTTTAAATTTGGATATATTCCGTTGCCGAGAGTGCCAATCAAAGCACATTTTTTTTTATTAAGATTTTGTAGTTGGGCGATGTAGTTTGTCACAGAGCTTTTTCCATTTGTTCCTGTAACACCATATATTTTAAAATTTTTTGTTTTAACACCAAAATATTTTTTGGACAATAGTGCCATTGTTCGTTCAACATTCTTTACACTATATGTTTTGCAAGAGCCGCAATATTCTTTTATATCAAAAACTATATCTTTATCGTGAATTATTAATATTGCTCCATTTTTTGTTGCCTCGGAAACATACTCTTTGGCTTTGCTGCTTATATTTTTTAAAAAAAAAATATATCCTCTCTTAACCTCTCTGCTATCCTCACTCAAACCCGTGATTTTGATTTTTATTTGGGATAATTTTTTATCCCTGATAAGGCCTGATAAGTACATCAAATATTTCTAAAAGTTATTCTTCGTTAACAGCACCACTGACCCATTCTGCTGCTGCAGAAATATCTCTTCCAATGCCATCAAATGTATTACACCCGATTAATAATGTAAATCCAATAAAAATCATTCCATAAAATATAATATTTCTCATATCAATCTCCTTTATAATCAAATTAATCTAACTGTTTTCTCAAAAAAGCAGGGATATCTAATAAATCATAATCTAATTCACCATTGCTATCTTTTATCTGCTCTACTTTTTTCCTTGGTTTTTGACTATTGATTTCATTTGTATTTGTATCTAGTTTTGCGACATACTCATCTTGCTTTGTATAATTTGGTAATTCAATTTCTTCGTGAAATTCTTCCTGTTGATCATACTCATTATCGATAAGCACTTCATTTTCGCTTATTAAATCTGCATCTTCTAGAGCGCAAGTAGGTTCGGGAATAATCTCTAACTCCTCTTCTATTTCTTCATTCTTTGTCTCAAGAACAATATCTACAGTTGATTTTATAATATTCCCATCAGACTGTGCATTATTCATTCCAGTTGCAACTATAGTTACTTTCAGCTTTTCACCTAAAGACTCATCTATTGATGTTCCAACAAAAACATCACCTTCATCTTCATCAACTAAATCACCTATATATTTACCAATGGTCTTAAATTCACCACTTGTTAAACTTCCATCTGAGGTGATATTGATCAATAACCCTTTTGCATCTTTCACATCAATATTATCTAATAATGGACTGTCTATTGCTTGTTGCGTTGCATCTTCAGCTCGATCTATGCCTTCTGCTATTCCGCTACCCATCATTGTTGAGCCAGCATTCGACATAACACTCTTAACATCAGCAAAGTCTAGGTTTATTTCGCCTGGCTTGGTTATTAGCTCAGCAATTCCACTTACAGCTCTTTCTAAAACCATATTTGATTGATTTTTAGCTTCAGATAATTTCATGTTGTCATCATCACATAACTTATCATTTGGAATTACTATTAATGAATCCACCCTTCCTCGAAGTTCCTCTATACCAACTTTTGCATTTTCCATTCTCTTCTTTTTTTCGTACTCCCATGGTTTTGTAACAACTGCAACTGTTAAAATACCCATTTCTTTTGCAAGTTCTGCTATAACGGGGGACGCCCCAGTGCCAGTACCTCCTCCCATTCCAGCGGTTATGAATAGCATGTCACAATTCTCAATGGCTTCTTTAATTTTATCTCTGTCTTCAATTGCAGCCTGTTTCCCAATGTCAGGATTAGCACCAGCGCCAAGACCCTTTGTAATGTTATATCCGATATTACACTTACGATTTTCACTTACTGGGTTATTTTTTAGATCTTGAGCATCAGTATTTACACAAATAAAATCAACATCATCAATTTTATTTCTTATCATATACTCAATTGCATTATTTCCACATCCACCAACACCGACTACTTTAATGTCAGCTTTTTGCTCTCTGGTATCATTTAATTCAAAAGACATATTTATCCTCCGGGTTTTTAAAAATAGTGACATCCATTTTTTCAGTTTTACTTGAAACTTTTTCTTTTTTCTCTAAGACAATATTCGGACTAATATTTAATATTCTTAAAGTATCTGAAGCTACAGTTTTAAATACAGGGGCAGCAACGTATGCTCCATAAAATTGATCTGGTTTTGTATTTGGCTCGTTAATTACCACTACGATCACTAACTTTGGATTTGTAAAAGTTATCCCAGCAAATAATGATGTATGTTTTTTCTTATTATATTTTTTGTCAAAAACTTCTGCTGTTCCAGTTTTACCGCCAATAGTATATCCATCTACAAATGCATTTTTTCCAGTGCCTTCTTCAACAACTTGTTTTATTACATTTTTCGTTTGGATAAAACCGTTCTTATATCTCTGTTTATTTTCTTTCTGTATGAAAGACTTTAAATTTATTCTTGGATTAATTACCAATCCATCATTTGCTATTACGCTATACGCCTTTGCAAGTTGCAAAGGAGTAACTTGTAAAGCATACCCAAGGGCATGCGACCTAATGTCTGATTCGCTCCATTCACTAAAATGTTTTAATTTTCCTGATATCTCAGAGGGAAACTTTATATTAACCATTTCACCAATTCCTAAATATTCTAATAAGTCATGGTAGGTTTTTTTATCTAATTTTTGAGAGATCTTTATGCTGCCAACATTGCTTGATTTAATTATTACACCCTCTGAAGACAACAATCCATAATCTTTAAAATCCTTATAAATTTTTTTTCCAAATTTTATATATCCAGGGCTTGTATCGAAAGTTTCGCCTAGTTTTACACTTCCTGAATCAACGGCAGCAGCAAATAAAAAAGGTTTTATTGTAGATCCTGGTTCAATTGAATCAATAATTGCCCTATTTCTTTCACCTTCGGATGTATAAGCGTTTTTATTATTTGGATCATATGATGGGTAGCTCGCCGCAGCCAATATATCCCCATTCGATGTATCTAAAATTACCACTGATCCTGATTTAGCATTTACTTCTTCAATCTTCTTTTTTAGTTCTCTGTAAGCAACATATTGTAATCTTGAGTCAATAGTTAGAATAAGCTTTTCTCCGTCCTTCGCTGGAGAAACTAATCTAATATTTTTCACTACTTTTCCATCTTTATCTTTTCTGACAATTCTCTCGCCGTCGACACCCTTGAGAAAACTATCGTAAGATTTTTCAAGACACATATGTCCAACATGATCAATATTAGTTTTACCAATTAATGGCGCCATCTCCTCGCCTCTGGGGTAAAATCTTTGAAACTCCTTTTCATATATTATTCCATTTAGTTTTAAGCTGTTAATTTGTTTAACAGTAGATGCCGATAATTGTCTTTTTATATGAAATTGCTTTTTATTTCTTTTTCTTTGTATATCTTTCTTTAATTCATTACAGTTTTTATTTAGAATTACACACAGATCTTGAATATCTTTACTATTATTTTTCAAGAACAAATCTGCGTTTGTAACTGATAATGTATCTAAAAGAATACTTTCAGCTAAAATAATATTATTCCTATCAACGATGCTTCCTCTACTAGCTTTAATAATCTCTTTTCTTATTTCTCTTTTTTCAATCTCACTTGAATAGTTTTTACTCTCAATATATTGCAAGCTAAAGCACCTATATAAAATAATAGAAATACTTATCAATATTAAAAAAGATATAAATTCCTGTCTTCGAAAAATTTTTATAAAATTAATCATTAATTTTTAAATTCTCCTTCTTTAATGGTATTTTCATACCTAGTTTCCTTTTTGCCTCTTTTTCTATTCGGCTTTGTGAAGCATATTTACTTTCCTCAATTGATAATTTTTTCCATTCATTTTTTAAATCCATATTCTTATTTGAGTAAAGTTGCATATCTCTAAACTGTGACCTTGTAAGGTGTTCAATCCATATGATCCCAAAGGCAAGCCCCATATTTGCAAGTATCAAAAATAAAATTGTATAAATTTTGATATTACTCATATTATCTCCGCAACCCGCAATCTCGCACTTCTGGCCCGAATATTTGCATTTATTTCATCTTCAGATGCTTTAACAGGAATCTTAATTTTTTTTAATAACAAGTTACGGGAATTATTCAAAATAGGTATTTTGCTTGGGACGTCGTCTCCAATTGAGTATTTATTTATAAACTTTTTCACCATTCTGTCTTCAAGTGAATGAAAACTTATAACAACAATCCTTCCACCACTCACGATTATTTTTAAACACGCTTCCAAGATTTTCTCTAGCTCGTCAAGCTCTTTATTTATGAATATTCTAATTGCTTGAAAACTTTTTGTAGCTGGATTCTTTTTGGATTTATTATTTTTTGGATAACAGTTTTGAATAAGTTTGGCAAGGTCTATAGTTGTTGATAGCATATTCCTATCTATAGCTTCTTTTATAGAATTCGCAATTTTAAATGCATATTTTTCTTCACCATATGTTTTTAATACATCTTTTATCTCATCGATATTTGCTTTTTTAAGCCAAGAAAGTGCAGTCATATTTATATTCGTATCCATCCTCATATCTAGAGGACCAGACTTTTGAAAACTAAAACCACGCTCAGGATTATCAATTTGTGGTGACGATACACCTAGATCTAGCAAGACTCCATTTATTTTTTGAGATTTATTATATTTTTCTAAAATTTTTGTAATCTGACTAAAATTATTTCTTTCAAAAGAAAATCTATTATCATTTGCAAAATATGTTCTTGCATGATTTTCTGCTTCAGAATCTTTATCTATAGCAATAAGCTTTCCATTTTCACCAATTAAATCTAAAATATTTTTTGAGTGGCCGCCTCTGCCAAACGTGCAATCTACATATGTTCCACCTGATATGATATTCAGACCTTGAATAACTTTTTCTATCATTACTGGATTATGTAAATAATTCATTATTCTTATAACTTAAGATCGCTTAGTGCGTTATTATTAAATTCTGAGCTATTGTTATTATCTAGCCAGCTTTTCATATTTTTATTCCAAATATTCTCCGCCCATAGTTCAAACTTACTACCTTGACCTAAAAGTATTACTTTTTTTTGAATACCTGCATATTCTCTTAGTGGATTTGGAATTAGAAATCTGCCCTGACTGTCAATTTCTGATTCTGTTGCATGACCAATTAGAAGTCTTTGAATAAATCTAGCTTCATCATTGTATGAAGGTAAATTTGATAATTGTTTTTCTATATTTTCCCAATTTTTCAGAGTAAAAATTAGTAAGCATTTATCTTTATCTGCCGTTACAACTAATTTACATTTTTTATTTGCGCAAAAAACGCCTCTATACCTTTGCGGCATAGATGTCCTACCTTTTGAGTCAATACTCAGATTACTTCTTCCTTTAAACATACAAATTAATTTTCCCACTATTTCCCACATTTAGCCACAATAATGCAATAATTATACTGAATGTCAAGATTTTTCATTATTAGTCAATAACTTACAAAAATGATTGAATGTAAAAAGTATGCTCAAAATCAGTGAGCTATAATAATAAGTTCACAAATAACTTTAAGTTTGAATATTTCTTTAAGATGGTGAGTCAGCCTATAAGCTGGGTTCTGTAGATTGTAATCATTAATCTTGTGCACTTGTCACCAAGTACATCTAGCAGCCTACCCAAAAGCAGCGCGAGTAACGCTATAGCTTTTCTATTTGGCCTTGCTCCGAGTGGGGTTTGCCTTGCCAGAAGTATTACTACATCTGCGGTGCGCTTTTACCACACCATTTCACCCTTACAATAAAAATTGCGGTATTTTTTCTGTTGCACTTTCCGTAAGTTCACACTTCCCAGGTGTTACCTGGCACTCTACTCTATGGAGCCCAGACTTTCCTCTTTGATTAAACAAAGCGATTACACAGCTGACTCGCATGTGAATTTAATCCTTATCGAGTTTTTTTGCAAGTTTAATATATTTTTTATAAATTTGGCTTTTATTTACTTTATATATAGTGGAGGCAACTTTTATAGCTTTACTATAGGGAATATCATTTTCCAAAAGAGTGATAATAAATTGTTCAATTTCAAAGTAATCTTTATTTTCTTTTTTCTTTAACGTCGCTGGTATGATAAAAACATGTTCGCCCTTTATTTTTTCACTATTATTTGATATCAAATTTTTTATATGTCCCTCTACACTATGGTCATTAACTTCTTCATATATTTTTGTTAACTCTCTTGTAATAATGAGATTTTTTTCATCGGAGTAAATATTTTTTATATCTTTCAAGGTTTTTAAGACTCTATTTGGTGATTCAAAAAATACTAACGTATAGTTATTATTTTTTTTATGCTCACGAAATATTTCTTCTTTATTTGAGAGTTTTCTCGGTAAAAAACCTATGAATAGGAAATTTTCTGAACCATGCCCACTTACAGATAATGCGGTTGTAATTGCAGATGGACCAGGAATTGGAGAGACAGTTATTCCCTTTTGAATTGATTTACGTATTAAGTTATCACCTGGATCAGATAATGTTGGTGTGCCAGCATCAGATATTAATGCTATGTTTTTTCCGTCTATCAATAGCTGAATTAATTTATCACTTATTTTTGCTTCATTATGTTTATTATAGCTGATTTGTTTTGCTTTAATGCCAATGGAATTGAGAAGTTTTTTACTATGCCTTGTATCCTCTGAGGCAATCAAATCAACGCCTGATAAAATATCAATAGCTCTTTTTGAAATGTCATTAATATTGCCAATTGGCGTGGCAACGACATATAATGAACCATAATAAGGCTGTTTTTTTTTACTAAAGTTATGCAAAATTTAAAACCTTTAAAATTAAAAATTTATTATAAACTTATTATGTTGATAGTTGGAAGCATATTCCTTGTCAATTGCGATACGAATCTTAATTCTACTTTATCAGACGATGTCTCGGATCTTATGAAAACTGAATCAGAGAACATTGAAAAAAAACAAATTAATATTGATGAGCTATTAATTCCAAAGGAAACTTTTGAAATCGTAGATCTTTTACCTCTTAAGAAGGTCGCTGTTATTTTACCTGTGACCGGTAGATATTCAAAAGTTGGTAGAGCAATAATTGAAGGATTAGAGATTCAGCTAAAAAATTATCCAGAGAATTCAATTCCCGAAATTGTTATTATCGATAGCGGTGATAAGGACTTTAATATAAGAAATGTTTATAATAAATTAGCATTAGATAGCTATGATTTTGTAATTGGTCCATTAAGGAAGGAGTTAATTAACAAGCTTATCTTATATAGTTCTGAATCTTTACCCGTTCTAACAATGAATTACCCCTCAAATTTAGATAAATTTAAAAAGGAATTCTATCAGTTTGGATTACTGCCGGAAGATGAAGCAATTTGTATAGCGGAAAAATCAATTATTGATGGAAATAATAATGCATCAATAATATATCCAAAAAATGCTTGGGGTAAAAGAATAGCCGATGCTTTTTCGCTAAGATATATTGAGCTAGGTGGCAATATTATTGATGAGGTTGTTTATGAAAAAGACATGAATAAAATTAATAGATCTGTAAGAAGCTTATTAAAAATTGAAGAAAGCATAAAAAGAAAAAATAAGATTCAAAATCTACTAAATGTCAAATTACAATTTGAACCTTATATTGCAAATGATTTAAATACAATTTTTGCGGTTGGAACTTCAAAAGATATGAAGATTATAAAACCTCAATTTAATTTTAATTTTGCTGAGAATATACCTTTTTATTCTACCTCTCATATTTATAACGGTTTATTTGATCAAGAAAATAATAAAGATTTAAACGAAATTAAATTTTGCGATATACCTTGGTTATATAATGACAAAAATATTTCTATAAAGAAAAAAATGCTGGAAAATGTCGAGAAAAATAAGCTATTACGTTTTGTTGCTCTTGGTATGGATTCTATAAAAATAATTTATAATTTAGAAAAACTAAAAACTTTAAAAAATAAATACCTTGATGGAAATACAGGCTACCTTCAGCTTGATGATTTTAATAAATTAAGAAGAAATTTAAAAATTGTAAGATTTAAGAATGGTATAGCAAGGGAAATTTCTTTTTAAAATGTTAGATAAAAAACACATAAAATACTTTAAAAAAATATTACCAGTAGATTTTGTTTTAAGTGAGGAAGGTGACTGTTGGGCTTATGGTTATGATAATAGCAAAATGCATGTAATGCCTGAATGTGTTTTATTTGCAGATTCTAAAGCCCAGATTAAGGATATTGTTCGATACTGCTTCGAAAATACTATCCCAATTACGACAAGAGGTCGCGGAACTGGTAATACAGGTGGTTCGGTGCCGATAGAAAATTCTGTTGTTCTATCTTTAGAAAAAATGAACAAGATTATTGATATTGATATAAGCAACAGACTTGCCGTAGTTCAGCCAGGAGTAATAAATAAAACTTTGCAAGATGAATTACAAAAAGAAAATTTCTTCTGGGGGCCTGATCCATCTAGTCAAGATTACTCAACAATTGGAGGTAATATTGCAAATAATTCCGCAGGTCCAAGAGCAATTAAATATGGAACTCCTAGGGATAATATTTTGGGATTAGAATTCATATCTGGAACTGGGGAAATCCATAAAACGGGAGTTAAAACATCTAAAGGTGTTGTGGGACTAGATTTAACAAGATTATTTGTTGGGTCTGAGGGTGTACTTGGAATTCTCTCTGAAGCAACCTTAAAAATACTACCTTTAAATAATAGCGTAAAAACCTTTGAGATTACTTTTGAAACATTAAAAAGTGCTTCAGACATGATAATTATGTTGATGACGCAACCTATAACTCCATATAAACTTGAATTTGTTGACGAACAATCAGTAAAATTAATCAATTCCATTAAAAAAAATCATTTTGAAATTAATACAAAATCTGCAGTGCTTTTGGAAATTGATGGTGACGTTGATTTTATAGATATTCAATCTAAAAAATTGCTAAAATTGATGCAAAGCAAAGAACACAAAAAAATTACAATTGCAGAAAATAAAACAGAAATTGCAGAACTTTGGAAGGCTAGAAAATCATTATCTCCTGCTCTAAAAGAAATTGGAGGTTATAAAATTAACGAAGACATTGCAGTGCCTATATCTAATTTAACTAGATTACTAAATAATTTAAGTGCTATCTCAAAAAAATATGGAGTGCGAATTGTTAATTTTGGTCATGCAGGAAATGGAAATATACACGTTAATTTAATATTCGACACTATTAAAGAAAAGAATTCAGAAAACTCTAAAAATTGTTTAGAGGAAATCTTTGATTCAGTCTTAGATTTAAATGGCACAATTTCCGGAGAGCACGGAATTGGAATTATAAAGAAAAGTTTTTTGGAGAAGGAAGTAGATAAAATAACTTTAGATCTAATGAATAATATAAAAAAACAGTTCGATCCAAAGAAAATTCTTAATCCGAATAAGTCAATTTAGTAATTACTTCTTATCTCTTCTTCTTGCTCAGATAAATTCTCGAGAAAAGAGCTTCTCTCAAATAACCTTTCTGAATATTTAATAATTGGTTTTGCGCTCTTAGGTAATTCAATGCCAAATTCCGGTAATCGCCATAATATTGGAGCCATGCTACAGTCTATAATGCTAAAATCGTCACTTAAAAAATATTTTTTTCCTTGAATAAAATCTAGAGAAAGTAAAAGATTTTCTTTTAATTTTTGTTTTGCAGTGGAGGATTTTTTTTCGCCGCTTGATTTAACATCATCAAGTAATCCATAAAGATCTTTCTCAATATAATGTAATACCATTCTAGTTTTAGCTCGTATTACTGGGTCAACTGGCATTAATGGTGGGTGGGGGAATCTCTCATCCAAATACTCCATAATAACTCTAGACTCATATAAAACTAAATTTCTATCAACAAATGTAGGTGTAGTATTATTTGGATTCAAAGCTATAAGATCCTCATTGTTCTGGCCGCTTAAGACTTCCTCAATCTTAAAAACTAAATCTTTCTCGCCGAGAACAATTCTTACTCTATGAGATTGTGCATTGTTTGGATCCGAATAGAGTGTCATAGTATGCATATTTTTTTCCTATGAATTAGTGGACGTCTTTCCAAAACTCTTTCTTTGTATAATACGCTAAAATGGTAAAAATAAATAGGAACATTAAGACCCAAAAACCAATAGATTGTCTTTTAAGTTTTGCAGGCTCTGAAACATATACTAAAAAATTTGTTATGTCGTTCGTTAATTGTCTGTACTCGTCGTCACTGAAAGAGCCTTCAGAAGTCTTACTGAAGCTAACAGGGTTATTTTTAGAATCTAAAACTAGTTTTTGCCCACCCTGTAAGTCAGCCAGTATATGTGGCATTGACGTATTTGGATAAGCGATATTGTTGTAACCAGTGGCAGAATTATCATCCTCGTAATAAGTATTCAATTTCGCATAGATATAATCTGCCCCTTTAGATCTAGCTGTTAGACTTAAATCAGGTGGAAGCGCACCAAACCACTGTATCGCATCTTCCTCTTTCATAGGAATTGTCATGGTTTCACCTATCTTTTTATTTGCAAATATTAGGTTCTTTGAAAAAATACCTTCATCAATTCCAAGATCATTGGCCAAAGTGTTCATTCTCATATATTTTAGTGAATGACAGCCACTACAGTAATTTACATAATATTTTGCTCCTCTTTGTAGAGATGCCTTGTTAGTTATACTATTTAAAGCTTTGTACTTCTCAGCAAGCTCGCTTTTTTGGCTGGCTGCAAATGAATTAGTGCTTACCACAAGTAGGATAATAATAATTAGATTTTTTTTCATAGTTAATTTAAGTTACCCTTTCTGGAACTTCTTTTTCTCTATTCAAATTAGTATAAAGTGGCGAAATTGTCATAAATAATACAAATGCACATACAAAAGCTAATCCAATAATTACCATTATATAATTTTCGAGATTTATTCTTGTAATATCATAAAGTGTTATTAAAGATATAATTATCCCTGAATAAAAGAAACTATAGAAACTTCCCCTTGATTTACTATAGAAGAAAAGGAGTGCAAAGAAGATAAAATACATTTCACTAAATCTTAGGGCTAATGCACTATACAGAGGCGTTGGAGCTTTTACCCCTAAATATCCAAGAATGAGAAATCCAGTAACAAATACAAATAGATTTACTCTAAATAACATACTTCTATACCTTATGGATTTTATTGGGTTTTTATCTATCCAAGGAAGAAAGAATAAAACAACAATAGACAATAGCATCGCTAGTGCACCAAAAGCAGGATCAGGAATTGCCCTCAAAATGCTATAGAATGGCGTAAAGTACCACACCGGTGCTATATGTTCAGGTGTAACCAAAGGATTTGCTGGGATAAAGTTTGCGTGTTCTAAAAAATATCCTCCCATTTCTGGCATAAAAAACACAGTTAATGAAAATAGGAAAAGGAAAACCCCGATTCCCACGAAATCTTTGACAGTATAGTAAGGATGGAATGGAACTCCATCTAATGGAATGCCATTTTCATCTTTGTGTTTCTTAATTTCTACTCCGTCAGGATTATTTGAGCCAACTGTATGAAGTGCTGCAAGATGTAAAATTACTAAAAGTAAAATTACCATTGGAACTGCCACAATATGTAATGCAAAAAATCTTGTTAATGTAGGATCTGAAATTGCGAAATCTCCCCTAATCCAAACTCCAAGCTCTGGTCCAATAAATGGTATAGTTGTAAAAAGATTAATAATAACCTGTGCGCCCCAATAAGACATTTGTCCCCATGGAAGAAGGTAGCCCATGAAGGCCTCTGCCATTAGCGCTAAATAAATGAAAACCCCAAAAAGCCATATAAGCTCTCTTGGCTTTTTGAATGATCCATACATGAGAGCTCTAAACATATGTAGATAAACCACAACAAAAAAAGCAGAAGCCCCCGTTGAATGCATGTATCTTATTAGCCAGCCCAAGTTTACATCCCGCATGATAAACTCTACAGAGTCAAAAGCTAACTTTGCATCTGGTTTATAATGCATTGCTAGAAATATTCCAGTAAAGATTTGTAAGAAAAGAATCAAAAATGCCAAAGAACCAAAGAAATACCAAAAATTAAAGTTTTTAGGAGCATAGTAATTTGTAAGATGATCTCTCACAAAGCTTAATATCGGAAGCCTTTCATCAATCCACCCAATGACTCCAGTTGCACTATTTGAGGCTGTGCTGGCATTTGCTTTTAATTTATCATAATAATTTGTAGCAATTTGTGCAGCGTCATCCAAATTTGACGTTCCAGTGCTCTTTCTTACAAAAACATCAGTTCCCTTGATATTAATGTACATTTGCCACTTATTACTTCTTTCGCGAGTGTGGAGTGTTATCTCGCCATCCCTCAAAAGTACTTTTTCCAAAATTTTCTCCTAAAATAGTGTGTAAAAGTGTGTTATTTTTAAAACACAGTTAAATCAGCTTTCTTATAACTTTTTAAAAGACAGTTTTTCAGTACTTTTTAAAAAAACTGTCCGCACAAATGTGTGTAAGAAGTGTGCAACAAAATATTACACCATTTAACAACAAATGCAACTTAAAATTCTTTAACATAAATTTAATAATAAATAATTATTAAAGACCTTAAACTTTATCAATATCAACTTTTTCTGGCATTTCCCCAACTATAATAGTGTTATCATTTTCAAACCTGTATGGGGGCACTTTCAAGTTTGCTCCTGCTGGACTTCCGTTAGATACCTTACCGGCCATATCAAACTTAGAGCCATGACAAGCACAGAAAAAATTATTTTCATCTGGATTATATGCTGGGTTACAACCAAGGTGGGTACATACACCCTCTAAAACTAATACTTCAGGCCTAATTGATCTAAACTTATTTTGTGCAAAGTTCGGCTGTTGTTCAGTATTCTCAGATAATGGGTCTTTATGCTTAGTTTCGTTTGTATTAATACTATCAAGCATTTTTTGAGTTCTTTTAACAACCCATATAGGTTTTTTTCTCCAAATTAGATCTATTTTTTCGCCATCTTTCAATTCACTAATATCTACTTTTACAGGTGCACCTGCAGCTTTTGCTTTTGCACTTGGTGCCATTGAGGATAAAAAAGGCCATAGGGTCGCTGCAGCACCAGTTCCCCCAACTAAGGTTAAACTTCCAGACAAGAATTTTCTTCTGCTATTGTCAGGATTGTCACTCGACATTGATTGATTTCCTTATAAATAACTGTAATTAATTTATATTGTTTTTATTATTAATTAATTATATTTTAGCACATAATATTTTTTTTTTGTTAGAAAAAGGTTAATTCAGAGCATTTTCCAAAGATTGTATAAATAATTTGTTCTCCTTTTCTGTACCAACTGTCACTCTTAGACAATTATCTAGCATGCTATTTCTAGACATATCTTTTATGAGAATTTTTTTCTTCAAAAGCACATCAAATACATGACTTGCCGATCCTTCTTTGATTTTAAATAGAACAAAATTTGTACTACTATCGTATACCTCGATTTTCTCTATTTTTCGCATTTCTGCAATCATCAATTCTCTAAATTTTATTATGTCTTTTGCTTGAGAAGCTAAATAATCACCTTTATCAAGCATAAGTTCTGAGACCCTTTGTGATATTGAATTCACATTGAAAGGCAATCGAAGTTTATTTATTTTTCTAATAATATTTTGTTTTCCAATTAAATAGCCTAGTCTTAAGCCTGCTAAGCCATTTTTTGAAAGTGTGCCCATGATTAATAAATTTTCGTAATTTCTCATTTCTTCAATGAAAGATACTCCAGAAAATGGCCTATATGCCTCATCTATTACAACAATACCGTTTGTACTTTCAATGATTTTTTTTAAATCTGATTTTTGCCATATATTACCAGTGGGGTTATTTGGATATGCTAGAAAAATTATTGCTGGATCATGTCTAGCAATGCTCTCACACATATTATCTACATCCAGAGAAAAATCTTCTCTTAAAAACACCGATTCAAATTTTAATCCTACAAATTTAGCTATATTTTTATACATACTAAATGTAGGCTCAGGACAAAGCACTACATTCCCTTCTTTTTGAAAGGCCATACATATAATTTGTATTAGTTCATCAGAACCATTCCCAATTAATATATTATCTTTTTCACTTACACTTAAATTAGATTTAAGTTTATTTATCAAATTTTTACAAGAACCGTCAGGATAACGATTTATATTAATTTCGCTTGATGGGATGAAACTAGTTTGAAATTCAAGCCCTAAATCAAAAGGATTTTCCATAGCGTCTAGTTTTACCATGCCATTAGAATCCAATATTTCATATTCTTTTATTTCGTCAATATCGGATCTAAAAAAATTCTTTATTTTATTATTCATCACTTATTACCTTAGATTTTCTAAAAGATGCTGATTCTTTATGAGAAAAAAGCCCTTCTGCATTTGCTATCACAGAAGCGTGTTCAGCTAATACCTTTGAAGATTTTTCGGAGCATTTTATTATATTAGATCTTTTTATAAAATCTTGAACACCCAAAGGTGAAGAAAATTTTGCAGTGCCAACGGTGGGTAAAACATGATTTGAGCCTGCGCAGTAATCTCCAAAAACTTCAGGCGTATATTCGCCTAAAAAAATTGCTCCTGCATTAGTAATTTTATCAAGGTAGTCTTCGCTATTTTTTATCGATAATTGTAAGTGTTCTGGTGCTAATTCATTTGAAATATCAATAGCATCCATAATATTTTTCGATTTTATTAATAAGCCGAAGTTTTCTAAAGATGACTTAATAATTTCCTTTCTTTTCTGCGCAGAAATTGTTTCATTGATAATTTTTTCGACCTTATCCAATAAATTTTGATCGGGTGATATAAGCACAGCCTGTGCAAGCTCATCATGCTCTGCCTGAGAAAATAAGTCAGCAGCAATCCATTTCGGATTTGCATCGGTGTCCGCTATAACTAAAATTTCTGAAGGCCCTGCAAAGCTATCAATTCCAACCTCGCCATACAGTTCTTTTTTAGCTTCTGCAACATATTGATTACCAGGCCCCACAATCATATTAACCTTTGGTATTGTTTTTGTCCCTATTGCTAAAGCAGCAATAGCCTGAGCTCCGCCTATTTTAAACAGTCTATCAACACCGCCTAAGTGTGCAGCAGCTAAGACCAAGTTGCTTACATGTCCTCCAGGAGATGGGACAACCATAATAATCTCTTTAACACCTGCGACTTTTGCTGGAACTGAATTCATTAGAACACTTGAAGGATAAACTGCCAAGCCACCTGGAACATATATACCAACTTTTTCTATTGGTGTTACTTTTTCTCCTAATTGAATTCCATCACTGCTATACATCCATGAATCTGATTTTTGATGATTTGAAAATTCTTCAATTCTTTTCTTTGCAAAACTAAGGGCATCAAATTCTTTTTTTGAAATTTTCGGAAGAGATTCTGAGAATTCTTTTTTAGATATTTCAAACTCTTTTGGTTCGGAAACATCAAAATTATCAAATTCTTTTGAAAATCTTAATAAGGCGTCATCTCCATAATTTCTCACTTCAGAAATTATATTTTCAACTCTTTCCTTAACCCCAGAGGTATTTTTAATCCTTTTTCTTGTATGGTTTTCTAATATTTTTAGAAAATCATTTTCGTTAGAATTTATCTTTTTTATTTCTATCATCAAATTATCTTTTTTCTATTGCTTCAGACAGGGTGTATAAAACTTTTTCTGTATCTTCCCATCCAATACAAGCATCTGTAACACTCTTACCATAAATAAGGTTTGGGTCATTAATATTTTGATTACCCTCAGTAATATTGCTTTCAATCATCAGACCCTTAATTCTTTTTTCACCATGACTTAACTGCTTAGCTAGGTCTTCAACAACTGTAATTTGTTTTTTGTGATCCTTCATGCTGTTTGCATGACTACAATCAACTATTATTTGTTGAGGCAATCCAGCTTTGTCTAATCTTGCTGAAACTTCATCAATACTTTTTGAGTCATAATTAATTCCTTTGCTGCCACCTCTTAAGATAGTATGGCAATATGGGTTTCCGCTTGTAGAAAAAATTGCTGAATTTCCCTCTTTTGTTACCGAAAGAAAATGGTGAGCCCCAGATGCTGCTTTTATTGCATCAAATGTAATTTGAAGATTTCCATCAGTACCGTTTTTAAAGCCTATTGGGCATGACAAACCTGATGCCAGTTCTCTATGACATTGGCTCTCTGTTGTTCTAGCACCAATAGCGCCCCAACTTATAATATCAGCAATATATTGTGGGCTTATTAAATCTAAATATTCGGTACCTGTTGGCAAACCCAAATTAACTATATCTAGAAGAAGTTTTCGACCTATCCGAATTCCTTCATTAATTTTAAAACTCCCATCAAGCATAGGATCGTTAATGAGACCTTTCCAACCAATAGTAGTTCTTGGTTTCTCAAAATAGACTCTCATAACTATAAAAAGATTACTTGAAACCTTATCTGAAATTTTTTTCAATCGGTTCGCATAATCCATTGCAGCAATTGGATCATGAATAGAACATGGGCCGACAACCACAAAAATTCTATCATCTTTTTCATCCAATATATTCTCTATAGTCTTTCTTGACGATAATATATTTTTTGCATCACTCTCAGTAACTGGTAGTTCACCTCTCACTTCTTCTGGAGTGCTTAATTCTTGCATTTCAATTATTCTTAAATCGTCTGTTTTGAGTGCCATAAACTTAAATCTCTAAATAATTTCTTCAAAGCCATTTATAATATTTTCAATGGATTCTGTTTTTGTTTTCATCGACGCTTTATTTGTTATCAATCGCGCACTTATTTCTAAGATCGAATCAACTTCTACAAGTCCATTTTCTTGTAATGTTTTACCGCTATCAACTAGATCTACAATAAAATCTGCTAGTCCAAGTATTGGTGCCAGCTCCATTGAGCCATAAAGTTTTATTATATCAACTTGTTGCTTTTTTTTAATAAAATAATCATTAGCACATTGAACATACTTTGTTGCAACTCTAATTTTTGATTTTGGCTTTGTTTCTGGCAAAGACGCTAAAACCATCCTGCACTTGGAAATATTTAAATCTAGTGGGACATAAATATTATTATCTCCATATTCTATAAGTGTATCTTTGCCTACAATTCCAAAATCAGCCGCACCATTAGCTACATAAGTAGGTACATCTGAAGCTCTAACAATAACCAGTTTTAATTTTTCACAATTTGTTGGATAAATAAGCTTCCTTGAATTTTTGATATCCTCAGAGATTTCAATTTCTAACTTTTTTAAAAGAATTAGGCCTTCTTCGAGAATTCTGCCCTTTGAAACTGCTATGATTATTTCGTGCTTTAAGTTTATCATGGAAGCCTCTTAATATTTGCCCCAAGTTTTGTCAATTTTTCCTCTATACATTCGTAACCTCTATCAATATGATAAATTCTGTCAACAACTGTATCTCCTTCTGCTACTAAGCCCGCTAAAATTAGACTTGCAGAGGCTCTTAAATCTGTAGCCATTACTGGAGCTCCTTTAAGTGACTTTACGCCTTGTATTGTTGCGATGTTACCATTTACATCTATATTTGCGCCCATTCTAACTAACTCTTGTACATGCATAAACCTATTTTCAAATACAGACTCGGTTACCTTACTTTTCCCTTTGGCAATTGAATTAAGGGCAATAAATTGTGCTTGCATATCTGTCGGGAAATCTGGGTATGGATTTGTTGTTATATTCACAGAATTAAGCTGTGATTTTACTTCAATATTAATAATGTCATTTTTTATCGCAATATCTGCCCCTGCTTTTTTTAATTTATCTATAATTATTTTTATCGTGTCAGGTCTTGTATGCGTCAAAGTTAATTTTCCCTTGGTAATTGCTGCAGCTACCAAAAATGTTGCTGTCTCTATTCTGTCCGGTAAAACATCATAATTACAACCTTTAAGTTCTTTTACGCCTTCAACTGTAATTTCTGGTGTTCCGTCACCTTTAATATTTGCTCCCATTAATCTGAGGCAATTTGCAAGATCAATTATTTCAGGTTCTTTCGCAGCATTTTTTATAATGGTTTTACCAGTAGCCAAAGCGGCGGCCATCATTAAATTTTCTGTTCCTGTAACTGTAGCAATTGGGAGAGATATTCTTGCTCCTTTCAACTTTTTTGCTTTTGCAAAAATATATCCATCTTCAACTTTTATAGATGCACCCATGGCTTTAAGACCGTCTATATGCAGATTCACCGGTCTTGAACCTATCGCACATCCTCCTGGTAATGATACTTTTGCTTCACCAAAGTGTGCTAATAAAGGACCAAGAACTAGAATAGATGCACGCATAGTTTTAACCATTTCATATGGCGCGTAAAAATTTTTCACAGAGGCTGCATTTACTGAAACATTCATTCTTTCATCGATTGAAAGATTTGCTCCCATTTCTGTTAATAAAGAAATTGTAGTAGTGACATCTTGTAAATGAGGAACATTTCCAATTACAAGATTATCTTCGCACAATAAGCTAGCTGCTAGAATAGGAAGAACAGAATTTTTCGCGCCAGATATCCTTACTTCACCTTCAAGAGGATTTCCTCCGTTTATAAGTAACTTTTCCATTACTAGGACTCTGATTCTATGGAATCAGATTCTAATCTAGAAATTACTGCTTCAATCCCTTTTTCTTCTATTTCAGGCAATAAACTTTTTCTTAGGCTTTTTACAAGTCTTAATCCATTTGCAACTACTTCTACTATTTTCCATTTATCATCTGTTTTTTTCATAACATAAATTACTTGGAAAGGAGGCTTACCTGGGCCAATAGATAACTCGGTTTTGACTAAATAAAAGCTTTTATTTTTTGTTGAATCAATTATTGTAATTTTAGAGTTAGAATACTCAATAATTGTTTTCGCATAGATTCTTATAAGTTGGCCTTTTAATGCTAACTTAAATCTATTTTTTAAATCATCTGACGTACTTTGATAATTTTTTTTCCCAATAATACTTTTTATCAATACGTCAAAATCAACTATAGGGGTAAGAATATTATCTACTCTTTCATAAAAAACAGTAATATCCTCCTCGTATAAAGACTTATTTTTTTCAACATCAAGAAATAAATCATTAGCTGCAGATAAAATAACTTTCTCAGGGGGTAGCGCCTCAGAATATACTGAAGTGTTACCAAAAAGTAAAAATGGTATTATGACTAATATTGAGCTGTTTAATTTAAAAAATTTCATATATAGGTATTATTATTTCATACAATTATATGTTTCTTCAAGAAACATCATAATTATTTTTGTTTTCCAAGAGGCTGGAATAATATTAATAAAGAAGGCAATAATGTCAATGAAGCTAATAGAGCTGTTAACATAGCCAAACCAGTTAAAAGTCCAAAATATATTGTTGGTATGAAGTTTGAAAGAGATAAAATTGAAAAACCTATGACTATAATTGATGAAGTATAATACATCGCTTTACCAATGCTGCCATGACAGATTTTTACAGTTTCAAGATAATTTTGATTATTTGAAAATTCTCTTTTAAACCTAATTATATAATGAATGGTATTGTCAACCGCTATTCCCACACTTATTGCGGCAATAGTAATTGTCATTAAATCCAGTGGAATTGACTTAATACCCATAAAGCCAAGAACTAAAGCTGCAGGAAGAATATTTGGAATTATCGCAATAATTGCCAAAAATAATGAACGAAATAATATTACGAACATAAACATTATTGAGATAAAAACAAAACCAATTGTTTGTATTTGAGAGGAAAATAAACTTTGAAGCATATTGTTATACAAAACAAGCATATTTGTTGTCTTAAATCTATCTTTTGAATAATTCATTTCTTGATGCATAAAGTTTTCTACCCTCTCGATAAATTCTTTTCTATTAAGATTTTTATCGGAGTCAATTATTCTCAAAGTTATTCTAGTTTGGGTTTCATCTTCTGATAAATATGGATCTAATAAAACTTTTTTGACATCTGGCGACAATGCTTTTTTTAAAGCGCCAACTTGTAAATCTGATAATGGCTCGTCATTATTCAGACCGATTGCAAGCCTATACAAAGTTCCTAAGGACAAAACTTTTCCAGTTTCTGGTTGAGCTTCTAAATAATCATGAATTTTTAATATTTCTTTAAATTTTGGGTTGCTTAGCCAATATCCTGAGATCTCCTCATCATCATCACCTAAAATTTCGGATAAACTATCAAAATCTAAATCTTCATTATCGTATTCATCTTCAAATATATCGTTGTTAGCTTCTTTATTATTTAACTGCGGCTTATCAATAATTATATCAAATGGAGTAGTGCCACCCAATTTCTTGTCAATTTCCAACATACCTTGATGTATTTCTGTATCAGAATGAAAATAGTCAATAAAGCGATTTTCGACTTTTACTTTAGAAATTCCATAAATACTAATAATAATAACTACTATTGAGAAAAATATAATTTTTATATAATTATTTATAGAAAATTCTGCGAATTTTTTAGTTATGCTTTTCGTAATATCATTTTTTTCTTTTATATATTCTCTTGGCAAGATCATTAATATTGTGGGAAAGACAATAAAGGTTATTATAAAAGCAGATGTTATTCCCACAGTCATCATATGACCAAAATCAATCACGGGTCTTATCCCACTAACAAATAATGAAACAAAAGCTACAATTGTGGTAAGGGATGTATATACACAAGGAATAAACATATAATGTATAGTTTCAGACACTATTTCAAACTTATCTTTATCTTTTTTTTGGTAATTTAATTCTCTATACCTGACAGCTAAATGAATCGTCATCGACATAGTGATTATTAATAGAATAGCTGCAAAATTTGAAGAAATGACTGTTATTCTCCAATCTATAGATCCTGCTAACCCACTAACAAATAATACGGAAACAATACATCCGAATAGTGGAATGAACACCCATCTAAAAGACCTAAATATTAAAAATAGAATCAAGATTAAAAATAAAAAAACCCCAACTCCAAATTTCTCTACATCTTGCGCAATGAAATCAGTCATATCTGAGGTGATCATTGGAACACCACCTAAAAACATTGAAGCTTCAGATTTATAATTATTAATTATTTTTCTAATTTCTTTTATATTTTGTTTTTCTTCTAGAGCGTGAAAAGAGCTATAGTCTTTAAAATCGATTTCATATTTTTTTAATAATAACTTTTCATCATTACTTAATTCTCTTGATAGGTTAATTTCTCTTAATCTATTTCTTTCATTCAATAAGTTAAAGTATTTCTGGTCCTTTTTAAAATTTACAACTATAACAGTTGTTGTTGAATCCTCACTCATTAATAAATTTTTGTATAACGGGCTAGATTCAAATTCCTCTTTTGCCAAACTTAAATCAATATCTTTATCACGCAACGTCCTCTGTTCGTTTGATAAATCAGAAAAACTAATCTTCGGGCTATTTAATAATGGTACATCCAATATAGTTAGCACCTCGCTTACTCCTTGGATTTTTTCTTGAATATCTTTTGAGATATTATCTAATAAAATT
>CACJPG010000006.1:2500-57543 GCA_902595225.1 uncultured Thiothrix sp. | reverse complement strand
GATCTGGTTTATTCTTTTTTAATTTTCTCCAGTTTCCCAATAAGGAAAAGACTTTTTCTTGAGCCTTCTCTCTAATAGAGCAGGTATTGACAATTAAAATATCAGCATCTTCTTTATTTTTTGTGCTTTGAAAACCTAAATTTTGTGATAACAAATCTTTCATCTTATCGCTGTCATACTCATTCATTTGACAGCCTTGAGTTTCAATATAATATTTTTTTTTCATTATCTCCTTTGTGCATCTTCTAACCCTGCTCCTATTTTTATCAAATAAAGCAAAAGTGGTAAATAAGCTATTATTGTAACCAATATGTGAAAATCGTTAAAGGTATTTGAAATCAAAGCCAAAGGTAACACCCAAAATAAATTAACGAATATCATATATTTTGTTATTTCTTTCTGAGATCTACTTTTTTTAGCCAAAATGTGGAATCCATGGGTTAGATGGGGTTTTAAAAGGTTTTTTTGAGTAACAACTCGTACAAATAATGTATATGTAGAGTCAGATATAAATACAGACAGCAAAATCAACCATGTATATATACTTATTATAGATTCAGAAGCACTGTAAAATATAAAAAAGGCTGCACAGCATCCTATTGAAACGCTTCCAGTGTCACCCATAAAAATTTTTGCAGGATACCAATTTCTTAATAAAAATCCAAAACTAGCTGCAGCGAAACCTATTAAGATTATATACATTTTCCCTGAAGGTTCATTTAAATAAGCTATGAGAGAAGCAGAAGAGAATACGAATACAGCCTCCGAAGCTGCATATGCGTCAATGCCATCCATAAAGTTATATAAATTCATTAGCCACATAGATAATACGACAGATACTAAAATTATAAGTAAATTTGTTTGTGAGAATTCAAAGTTAGAATTATAATTTTGATTAATTTGAAAATAATAAATCATTAAAGATGCTGAAAAAAGTTGAATAAATAGCCTAATAATAACGTTTGTTTCTTTTAAATCATCAACAAGGCCGATTAACATTATTGGGAATAATGTTATTAAGAATATAGTAAAAAATTTTATATCTATTTGAAAAAAATATGATAAAAAATATAAATATATGAAGTATGAAAAAAAAATTGCAAGACCGCCTGCTGATGGAATTGGATTTACATGAATATTTCTATCATTTGGATTATCTATGAACAATTTATACCTCAAGAAAATAAATTCTAAAAAAATTACAGAGACGTACGAAAGTAGAATTGTGAAAGAAATAAGTGCTAGCGTCATTTAAAAATATATATATTTTTATATTAAAATATTAGAAAGGTATGTCATCATCAAAATCATCTTTTTTTGAATTATTTTCAGAACTCATGTTTTCATTCTGACTGGGAGTTTGATTAAATTCATTATGAGTAGAATCATCCATTTGAGTAGAGCTACCACTAATAAAATTAAAAGACTCACCGATTATATTTGTAGAAAATCTTTCTATTCCATCCTTTTCATATTTACTAGTTTCAAGTCGTCCTTCAACATAAAGCTGCTGACCTTTTTTCATATATTGATCGATCACTTCTGCTGGTCGCCCAAAGAAAACAACTCTATGCCACTCAGTCTTTTCTTTTTTATCACCAGAGTTTTTGTCTGTCCAATTAATAGATGTTGCTATGCTTAAATTACAGCTGGTCACTCCAGATGGGGATGAGCGAAGTTCCGGGTCGGCGCCAAGTCTACCAAGTATTATTACTTTATTTACTCCCGCCATCTTCTTTTACCCCCTAACGTTTTGTTATACATAATTAATATGAATATAAATAGTACTATACCTTTTATATTATACGTACTATCCTATTCTGTTGGGATTAATAATATCACATGTAGATGCAGAATATAGTAATTAAGGGCGCTAGAAGCCACAATTTGAAAAATATTGATCTAGTTATACCTAGAGATAAACTTATTGTCATAACTGGTTTGTCTGGATCAGGGAAGTCAACTTTAGCATTTGATACTATATTTGCTGAAGGACAAAGAAGATATGTGGAGTCACTATCTGCTTATGCAAGACAATTTTTAACTAGAATGGAGAGACCAGAGGTTGACCATATTGATGGCTTATCGCCAGCCATCTCAATAGAGCAAAAAACAACTTCACACAATCCAAGATCAACTGTTGGAACAGTTACCGAAATTCATGATTACCTGAGATTATTATTTGCTAGAGCTGGAAATCCACTTTGTCCAATACATAAAGAAAGTTTAGAAGGAAAATCAGCATCAGAAATAGTAGATGACCTTTTTGATAAATATGACGAAAATGAATCAATAATAATATTAACTCCCTTGGTTCAAAAAAGAAAAGGTGAGCACAAAAATATTATTGACGATATAAGATCAAAAGGCTTTATGAGAATAAGACTAAATAATATAGTTTACAACATAAATGAAATACCAAAGATTGATCCAAAAAAAAATAATACTCTAGAGTTAGTAATTGATAGATTAAAAGTAAATGAAAACTCAAAAATTAGGATTACAGAATCAATAGAAACTGCTCTTAATTACAAAACTGATTTAGTAACAATATATTCAAAAGATAAAAATCAAAATGAAAATTATTCTTCAAAATTTGCCTGCCCACAGTGTGGATATAGTATTGATGAGCTTGAACCAAGACTTTTTTCATTTAATAGTCCAGTAGGAGCATGCAAGGAATGTGATGGACTTGGAGTAAATTTATTTTTTGACGAAAATAAAATTGTAAATGATGATTTAAGTTTATCAAATGGTGCAATTAAAGGATGGGATAAGAGGAATGAATTTTATTACCAAATCATTAAGTCGCTTTCAAATCATTATGATTTCGATGTTGAAAAACCATTTAGTTCACTAAGTAAAAAAATTAAAAATATTATTCTGTATGGAACTGGCAAAGAGGAAATTAAATTTACGTACTACAATAATAATGGTAAAAGAACTTCAAATTATCAGCCTTTTGAGGGCGTAGTTAATAATTTTGAAAGAAGATATAACAATACTGACTCTAGTTTCGTGCGAGAGGAGCTAAATAAATACTTATCTAAACAAATATGTGATGCTTGTAATGGAACACGACTATGTGAAGCAGCGCTAAATGTTTTTGTTGGCAATAAAAATATTGCGGAAATTTCAGAAATGCCAATAGAAGAGTCTTTGGCATTTTTCAAAAAACTTAAATTAGATGGAAAGAAAAGAAAAATTTCTGAGAAGCTCGTAACAGAAATAGTTTCAAGATTAGGTTTTTTGAATAATGTTGGTTTAAATTATCTTAGCCTTGATAGAAGTGCCGAGACTTTATCTGGTGGTGAAAATCAGAGAATTCGTCTAGCAAGCCAGATTGGTGCAGGCTTAGTAGGTGTTACCTATATACTGGATGAACCCTCTATCGGATTGCATCAAAAGGATAATGACAAGTTAATTGAAACACTTTGTAATTTAAGAGACTTGGGCAATACTGTTATTGTTGTTGAACACGACGAGTGTACAATAAAAGCAGCAGATCATGTTATTGACATTGGTCCAGGTGCTGGTTTTTATGGTGGTGAGATAATAGCAGAAGGTACGCCAGACGATATAGAGAAAAATAGAAAATCAATAACAGGAATGTATATCTCTGGTAGTAAGAAAATAATAGTTCCAGATGAAAGACATAAACCAAATGGCAAGTTTGTCAGCATACAAGGTGCGAATTCAAATAATTTAAAAAATATTAATATTGACATTCCCATAGGATTAATTACGTGCGTTACTGGAGTTTCAGGTTCTGGCAAGTCAACTTTAGTGAATGAAACGCTGTACAAATATCTTAGCAATAAGATCAATAAAAACAGTCACTCAGTTGCACATGTTAAAAATATTAAAGGCTGGGAGGAATTTGATAAGATAATAGAGATCAATCAAAGCCCAATTGGAAGGACACCACGTTCAAATCCCGCCACATATACAGGACTATTTACATTAATTAGAGATTTGTTTGCTTCAACAAAGGAGGCACGCTCCAGAGGATATACTCCTGGAAGATTTAGTTTCAATGTCAAAGGTGGGAGATGTGAGTCATGTCACGGTGATGGAGTAATAAAAGTGGAGATGCATTTTCTTCCAGATGTTTATGTTCAATGTGATATTTGCAAAGGGAAGAGATATAATAATGCTACCCTTGAAGTTTTATATAAGAATAAAAACATATCTGAAGTGTTGGATATGACTGTTGAAGAAGCATATACCTTTTTTGATAGTGTCCCAACAATAAAAAGAAAATTGAAAACATTAATTGATGTGGGTCTTTCATATATTACAGTTGGTCAAAATGCAACTACTCTATCCGGTGGAGAAGCTCAAAGAGTCAAACTAGCAAAAGAATTATCAAAAAAAGATACGGGTCAAACACTTTATATTTTTGATGAGCCAACTACAGGACTACATTTTCATGATGTTAATCAGCTGTTAAAAATAATTCACCAGCTAAGGGATAAAGGTAATACAATTATTATTATTGAACACAATCTTGATGTGATAAAAACAGCAGATTGGATTATTGATATGGGCCCTGATGGAGGAGTAAAGGGTGGGAAAGTTATTGGTGTGGGTAGTCCTGAAAAAATAGCTACTTTAAAAAAATCTTATACAGGCAAATATTTAAAAGCTTTATTGTGATTCTTCTGTAACTTGCTCTTTTTTATCAACTAATTGAATAATAGCCATAGGGGCTTTATCACCTGGTCGAAAGCCACATTTAAGGATTCTTAAATACCCTCCTGGTCTATTTTTAAATCTTGGTCCTAACTCGGAAAATAATTTTGTCACCGCATCTTTTGAACGAATTCTTGAGAAAACAACTCTCCTTTTTGCAACTGTGTCGACCTTTGATATTGTAATTAATCTCTCTAAGAACTTTCTAAGCTCTTTGGCTTTTGGCAGTGTTGTCTTTATCTCTTCGTGTTCAATCAATGAAGCCATCATATTTTTAAACATCGCAGTTCGATGCGATGAAGTTCTATTTAACTTTCTACCTGAGTATTTATGTCTCATTTTTCCCTCAAAACTTTTTTACCTGATCTTGGTCTTGTAAGTTGCTAGGCGGCCAATTATCTAATTTCATACCAAGAGAAAGGCCATAAGTTCCAAGAATATCTTTGATTTCAGTCAATGACTTTTTACCAAGGTTAGGAGTTTTTAAAAGCTCGTTCTCGCTTCTTTGGATTAAATCACCAATGTAATAAACGTTCTCTGCTTTTAAACAATTTGCAGATCTCACTGTAAGCTCTAAATCATCGACAGGACGTAAAAGGTTAGGGTCTATCTCAGCTTCTTCTACTTTTTGCTCTTTCTCTTCTATAGCTTTTAAATCAACAAAAACTGAAACCTGATCATGTAAAATCGTTGCAGCTTCTCTAATACACTCTTCAGGATCAATTGTTCCATCAGTTTCTAGCTCAATAATAAGTTTATCTAAGTCTGTTCTTTGTTCGACTCTAGCCGAATCTACTTTATAAGCAACTTTTTTAATTGGGCTGTAGCTTGCGTCAATAAGTAATGAGCCTACATTTCTATTAGCATCATCTTTTCTTTGATTTGCTGATGAATAACCTATCCCCTCATTTACTACAATCTGCATATTAATCGATGCACCATCTTTTGTAATATTTGCAATCACATGATTTGGATTAATAATTTCGATATCGTTTTTTAATTCAATGTCTGATGCTAAAACGGGGCCAACTTCAGACTTTGATAACGATAATGATGTACTTGTATTTCCATTCATTTTAAAAGAAATTCCTTTAAGATTAAGCATAATGTCAATAACGTCTTCTTGAATTCCCTCAATCGTACTGTATTCATGCTGAACCCCATCTATTGAGACTTCTGTAACTGAAGAACCAACTATTGATGACAGAAGAATTCTTCTTAAAGCACTACCAAGTGTATGTCCGAAACCCCTTTCAAGCGGTTCTAACGTAACTCTTGTATTATTCAAAGATACGTTTTCAATATTGACTATTCTTGGTTTTAATAAATTATTAAAATTTGACACAGTATATTACCTCGTTTATTTAGAATATAATTCAACAACTAATGATTCATTTATATCTGAAGGAAGATCCATTCTTTCAGGTATAGACTTAAAAACACCTTCCATCTTTTTACTATCTACTGAAACCCAAGTGGATAACGTGCCCAATTGGTCATTCAAAGCTAAAGAGTCTTTTATTCTAATTTGTTTTTTACTCTTTTCCTTAACTGAAATTATGTCGTCAGCAGAAACTTGATAAGAAGGTATATTGACAATTAAGCCATTTACCAATATTGACTTATGACTTACAAGCTGTCTTGCCTCTGCTCTAGTAGATCCAAAACCCATTCTATAGACAACATTATCAAGCCTACACTCTAATAGCTTTAACAAATTTTCCCCAGTTGAGCCTGTTTTTCTTGCAGCTTTTTTGTAATAAAGTCTAAATTGTTTTTCCAGCACTCCATAAATTCTTTTTAATTTTTGTTTTTCACGTAATTGCAATCCATAATCTGAAAGTCTTGGTTTTTTATCTGCATGATGACCAGGCTGACTATCAATTTTACATTTTGAGTCAAGCGATCTATTCTTACTTTTTAAAAGCAGATCAGCTCCCTCTCTTCGCATTAATTTACATTTTGGCCCAATATATCTTGCCACTTTTACACTCTCCTTTTTTTTGGCGGTCTACAACCATTATGTGGTATTGGTGTTACATCATTAATATCCGTGATCTTGAAGCCTATATTATTTAATGCTCTTACCGCAGATTCTCTTCCAGGCCCTGGACCCTTTACTAAAACAATTAAATTCTTAAGACCATATTCCTTTCCTAAATTTCCTGCCTTTTCTGCGGCAACTTGTGCAGCAAAAGGTGTACTTTTTCTTGAGCCTCTAAAACCTGAACCTCCTGCAGTAGCCCAGCATAATGTATTACCTTGTCTATCAGTTATAGTGACAATAGTATTGTTAAAAGTTGAATTAATGACAGCAATGCCGTCTGTTATAACTTTTTTAACTTTCTTTTTTGTTTTAGTGTTTGTTTTTGCCATAAAGTAATACCTATTTATTTTCTAATTGCCTTTCTTGGCCCCTTTCTTGTTCGAGAATTATTTTTAGTTTTTTGCCCTCTAAGTGGTAATCCTTTTCTATGTCTTATGCCCCTGTAGGTTCCTAAATCCATGAGCCTTTTAATATTCAAAGTGATTTCTCTTCTTAAGTCTCCTTCAATATTGTATTTTGCTACTTCAGATCGCAACATTTCAAGTTCATTTTCCGTTAATTCCTTAATTTTTGTTGACGGTTCAATGTTTATTTCTTCACAAATTTTCTTAGCTAAAGTTGAACCAATGCCATAAATAGATTGTAAAGCAATCACTGTGTGCTTATTATCTGAAACGTTTATTCCTGCTATTCTTGCCATCGTTTTTCCTAAAATGCTATGTATTCTAACAATTTACGTAATATCTTCAATATAAATTACTACCCTTGTCTTTGTTTATGTCGTGGATTAACGCAGATTACTCGTATAACCCTATTTCTTCTTATTATCTTGCAATTTCTGCAAATCTTTTTTACTGAAGCTCTTACTTTCATCTCTTGTAACCCTGTAAATTAGCTTTCTTCATAAGACTACCGTATTGCAAGTTCATCATGTGTGATTGGAGTTGCCCAATAAAGTCCATTATAACAACAACAATAATTAACAAAGATGTTCCTCCAAAATAGAACGGTACATTAAGTCCAATAATCAAAAATTCTGGTAATAAACACACAAGTGTTATGTATATTGCCCCAACTGCGGTTAGTCTTGTTAAAACACTATCAATATATTTTGATGTTTGTTCACCTGGTCTCACTCCTGGGATTGAAGCCCCAGACTTTTTAAGATTATCTGATGTTTCTCTTGAGTCATAAACCAATGCCGTATAGAAGAAACAAAAGAAAATAATTGCGGCGGCATAAAATGCAACATATATTGGTTGCCCAGGTGCTAAAGTTGATGATATATCTTTCAACCAACTCATATTTTCTGAACTTCCAGCCCATTGTCCTAATGTTGATGGGAAAAGAATTATGCTTGAAGCAAATATTGGCGGAATTACACCAGCCATATTAAGCTTTAAAGGCAAATAACTTGATTGCGCTTGAACTAACTTTCTTCCTTGCTGTCTTCTCGCATAATTAACAGTAATTTTTCGCTGACCTCTTTCTACAAAAACTACAAAGGCAGTTACAGATATTGCTAGTACTAAAATCATTACAACTAAGATGGAACTTAGCTCACCTGTGCTAGCAAGCTCAAGTGTTCCGCCAACTGCCGTTGGCAAACCTGATACTATACTTATAAATATAATTATAGAGATACCATTCCCAATTCCTTTCTCAGAAATTTGCTCACCTAGCCACATTAAAAACATTGTACCTGTAACAAGTGTAATAATAGTTGAAAATACAAATCCAGAACCAGAATAAAGTGATATTCCTTGTGCCTGTAATGCAACGGCCACACCTCCAGCCTGAAGAGTTGACAACAACAAAGTGCCATACCTAGTATATTGCGTAATTTTCTTTCTCCCGCTCTCTCCTTCTTTTTTAATTTCTTTTAGTGAGGGCATAGTGGCAGACATTAATTGCATAATAATAGACGCAGATATATATGGCATAATGCCTAAAGCCAAAATACTAAATCTCTCTAAAGCTCCACCAGAAAACATATTAAACATATCAATTATTGTTCCACTTTGTTGCTCAAAGAAATTTGCTAAAGCAGCAGGATTAATCCCTGGAACAGGAATATAAGTTCCAATTCTGTATACCAGAATGGCTCCAAAAACAAAAAGTAATCTTTTCTTTAATTCTTCCATAATATTTTACTGTTTTATTTTCCCACCTAAATCCTCGATGGCTTTTCTTGCTCCTTTTGTTACGCTAATACCACTCAAATTAATCTTAGATTTAAGCTCGCCAGATAAAAAAACTTTTACTTTTTTCACATCATGGCTGATAACTTTTCTTTCTTTTAATAAATTAATATCAATATCTTTATTTCCATCAAAATTAAGTTCACTTAATCTAATTCTCTGTGTATCTTTTTTCCTAGAAGTGAAGCCAATTTTAGGTAGTCTCCTTTGAAGTGGCATCTGACCGCCCTCAAATCCAACCTTATGAAAACCACCAGCCCGTGACTTTTGTCCTTTATGCCCTCTACCAGAGGTTTTTCCATGACCCGAGCCTATACCTCGCCCAACTCTTTTGGATTTTTTATTTTTAACCTCAGGGGCTATAGTATTTAGTTCCATTATTTATTTCTCAACTTTTAATAAGTAATTAATTTTATTAATCATTCCCCTGTTTTCAGGAGTATCAATAACCTCAACTGTCTTATGTATCTTTTTAAGTCCAAGTCCCTTAGCGCATGCTTGGTGTGACTTTAATCTTCCACTTAAACTTTTTATTAATGTTAACTTAATCTTTGACATCGTTAATACCTAAAATATGTTCTATTTTCTTACCTCTTTTATTAGAAACGTATTGAGGTGACTCTACTGATCTTAATCCGTTAACAGTTGCCTTGACTACATTAATTGGATTTGTTGTTCCAATACATTTAGCTAATACGTTATGAATTCCTAATACTTCAAAAACAGCTCTCATCGCTCCTCCCGCGATTATACCTGTACCTTCTGAAGCAGGCTGCATATAAACTCTTGCGGCTCCATGTCTTCCAACAAGCGGGTAATGTAATGTGCCGTTTATAATAGAAATCTTTACCATATCTCTTCGTGCTTTTTCCATTGCCTTCTGTATTGCTAATGGAACCTCTTTTGCTTTACCATAACCAACTCCAATTTTTCCATTTCCATCTCCAATTACAGTAAGCGCAGTAAATCCAAATTGTCTTCCACCCTTAACAACTTTCGCAACTCGATTAACTTTCACTAATTTTTCTAAAAGTTCTTCGCTTCCTTGATATTTTTCAATATTTGATGACATAATTTATTCCTATCCTAAAAATCTAAACCATTTTCTCTCGCAGAATCAGCAAGCGCCTTAACTCTTCCATGATAGTTAAAGCCACTTCTATCAAAAGCAACTTTTTTAACATTTTTCTCTATTGCTCTTTCCGCAATAACCTTCCCTATAATTTTTGCTGTTTCAATATTGCCTGTATGTTTAAGATCTTTTCTTATATCTTTTTCAAGGGTGCTAGCTGAAACAACAATGTTACCTTCAGGTGAAAATATTTGAACATATGTGTGCATCCCTGTTTTATACACAGTGAGTCTATGCAAATCACCTCTTGATAACTTACTTCTTATTTTTCTAGCAGACTTCAATCTAGCAATTTTACTTTTCATAATTATTTCTTTTTAGCCTCTTTTCTTATAATGTTTTCATCGCTGTATTTTACACCCTTACCTTTATATGGCTCAGGTGGTCTGAAAGATCTAATTTCCGCAGCAATCTGCCCAACTTTTTGTTTACTTATACCTTTTACTATGATTTCTGTAGGCGAAGGAGTCGATATTTCTATATCATCGGGATATTCATAATTTATAGGATGTGAAAAGCCTAAGTTTAAATGTAAAATTTTATTCTTGATTTCGGCTTTGTAGCCAACGCCAACCAAGTTTAATGACTTCTCAAAACCTTTTGTAACTCCAATAACGTTATTAAATATTAGAGATCTTGTAGTCCCTGCTATAGCATTACTATCATTGCTGAATTCTATATTTACCTTATCGTCATCTTTCTTTATATTAATATCTGAAGAAAGATCCATAGAAATTTCACCCTTTGGTCCTTTAATAGAAATTAATCCATTGTTAATATTAACATCTACACCTTCTGGAATATCAATAGGTTGTTTAGCTATCCTGGACATTTTTTACTCCACCGTACATAAAATTTCACCACCACAATTTGCGTTTCTTGCAGCCTCTGCCGTCATAACACCCTTAGATGTAGAAACGATAGCAATTCCTAGCCCGCCAAGAACTTTTGGTAAATCCGTTTTATTTTTATAAATTCTTAAACTTGGTTTACTAATTCTCTTTATATTGCTAATTACTGGCTTTCCTTGGAAGTACTTTAATTTTATTTTCAGTCTTTTTTTATTATTTTCAATCTCCTTAACTTCAAAATCTAAAATATAACCTTCTTCTTTTAAGACTGCTAAAATTGCTTTTTTGGTATACGACATATTGGTACATACAAAAGTCTTATTAACCATTTGTCCATTTCTAATAATTGTAAGCATTGCTGCAATTGGGTCACTCATACTCATAATTTTTACCAACTAGCCTTCACTAAACCGGGAATGTCGCCTCTCATTGCTGCTTCCCTAACTTTTATTCTTCCCAAGCCAAATTTTCTATAAAAACCTTTTGGCCTACCAGTGATTGCGCATCTGTTAGTTACCCTTGAGGCACTCGAATCTCTTGGTAACTTTTGAAGTTTCTCAGATGCTGCCAACTTCTCTTCCATAGAAGCCTCATGACTCTTAATAACATTTCTCAAGCTTGCTCTTTTGTTATGCAGCTTTTTGCTTAATTGTATTCTTCTTTTTTCTCTTTCTACCATTGACCTTTTAGCCATAAATTATCTCCTAAATGGAAAATTAAATTCCTCAAGAAGCATTCTTGCCTCATCATCATTTTTTGCAGAGGTTGTAATTGAAATATCTAGACCTCTAATGCTATCAATCTTTTCATAATCAATTTCTGGGAATATTATTTGTTCTTTAATACCCATTGTATAATTTCCTCTGCCATCAAAAGATTTTCTTGAAAATCCCCTAAAATCTCTAATCCTTGGAATAGCTATTGTTATAAGTCTATCTAAGAATTCATACATTTTTTCTTTCCTTAATGTTACTTTGCATCCTATTGGCATACCTTCTCTTAAACTAAATGCTGCTATTGATTTTTTTGCTTTAGTCACAATTGGTTTCTGCCCAGAAATTTTTTCAATATCGCTTACGGCTTGCTCTATTATTTTTTTATCTTTAATAGCTTCACCTAAACCAACATTAATTGTTATCTTTTTAATATGAGGAACTTCCATGACAGACTTATAATTCATCTTCTCCTGAAGTGAATTTTTTATCTTGTCATTATAAATTTTATGAAGCCTACTACTCATAAGTCAATTTGCTCTCCTGTGGATTTAAAAACTCTAACTTTTTTATTATTTTTTAATTTTAAAATACCTACTCTATCTGGCTTTTTCGTTTTTACATTATATATCATGGCTTTTGATGAATGGATTGGCATTTCTTTTTCAACAATTCCGCCAGTTTCATTTTTATTTGGATTTGGCTTAACATGTTTCTTAGCTAAATTAATGCCATCGACAAGTATTTTGTCGTTTTTCATTATTTCAGCAATAGTCCCAAGCTTTCCCTTATCTTTTCCTGATATAATATAAACTTGATCACCTTTTTTTAATCTATTCATATCTATAAATCCTATAAAACCTCTGGTGCTAATGAAATAATTTTCATAAATTTTTCTGTTCTTAATTCACGAGTAACTGGACCAAATATTCTAGTTCCTATTGGTTGTAATTGAGCGTTCAATAGTACAGCAGCATTTGTGTCAAATTTTATTAATGAGCCATCATTTCTTCTTACGCCCTTTGCTGTTCTCACAACTACAGCATTAAGAACTTCCCCCTTCTTTACTTTTCCTCTTGGAATCGCAGATTGAACACTTATTTTTATTACATCTCCAATTCTCGCATATCTTTTTTTTGAGCCTCCGAGTACTTTTATACACTGGATCTTTCTTGCTCCACTATTATCGGCCGCATTTAATATCGTTTGTACTTGTATCACCTTAACTCTCCTTGCTACCAATTACTTCAACAAGCTTCCAAGATTTATTTTTTGAAATTGGTCTAACTTCAGTTATAGTCACGACGTCTCCAATCTTACAAATGTTATCTTGATCGTGTACCTTGTATTTTGTTGATTTCTTAACATACTTTCCATATTTTGGATGCTTTACTTTCTTTTCAAGTAAAACAACCGCTGTTTTATTCATCTTGTCACTCACAACGGTTCCCGTTAATGTTTTTATTTTTTTAACTTGTTCCATTGCTTATCCTTTTTTCGTTAATAATTGTTTTAATTAAAGCGATATTTTTTCTAGCCTCTCGGACCTTATTATGTGTTGGTAGCTGCCCAGTGGTTAGTTGCATCTTTAGCTTAAAATGCTCAAGGCTTGTGTCATTTAAAAGCTTCACAAGTTCTTCTATTTTCTTTTTTCTAATATCTTTTGCTATCATTTTCATAATTACATTAATGTCCTAACAACAAATTGTGTCTGGAAAGGTAACTTTGCAGCTGCTAGCTTAAATGCTTGTCTAGCAACATCCTCTTGCACTCCTTCCATTTCATAAAGTACCTTGCCTGGTTGAATTTTTGCTACCCAATATTCAACATTTCCTTTACCTTTACCTTGTCTTACTTCCAATGGCTTTTTTGTAATCGGGACATCAGGAAAAACTCTAATCCAAACTTTACCGCCCCTTTTAATATATCTAGTCATTGCTCTTCTAGCTGCCTCAATTTGTCTAGCAGTCATTCTCCCTCTTGAAGTAGCTTTTAAACCATACTCACCAAAACTTACTTTAGATCCTCTTAAGGCAAGACCTCTATTTTTACCTTTTTGCTGTTTCCTAAATTTTGTTTTTTTTGGTTGTAACATCTATTTATCCTTTCTCTTGGCTTGTTTCTTCTTCAGTTTCACCACTGAATATCCATGTTTTTATTCCTATTATTCCGTATGTGGTCATAGCCTCTGCAAAACCATAATCAATTTTTGCTTTTAAAGTATGCAGTGGTACTCTACCTTCTCTATACCATTCGGACCTTGCAATTTCGGCCCCATTAAGTCTTCCGGCTATATTTACCTTTATTCCCATAATCCCAAGTCTCATAGAATTTTGAACTGCTCTCTTCATTGCTCTTCTATACATTATTCTTCTCTCAAGTTGAGATGCTATACCTTCTGCTACTAATTGTGCATCAACCTCAGGTTTTCTAATTTCTTCAATATTTATTTTTACGTTATTTAAATTAAGATCCATCATATGCGCTACTTTTTTTCTTAATATCTCTACGTCTTCACCTTTTTTTCCAATAACTATTCCGGGGCGAGCAGTATGTATAGTGATTTCGGCAGCCTTAGATGGTCTTTCTATAGTAATTTTGCTAACAGAGGCTTGTGATAATTTTTTCTTCAAGAAATCTTTTACCTTGAGATCTTTTAGCAAGAACTCTGGGTACTCTTTGCCCTCTGCAAACCACTTTGAAGTATGCTCCGTTGATACCCCTAATCTAAAACCTATTGGATGAACTTTTTGTCCCATAATATTACTCTTCTAATAAACCTATTGTTATATGACTAGACCTTTTTAAAATTCTACTTGCGCTTCCCTTTGCTCTTGCTCTAAATCTCTTTAATGTAGGTCCTACGTTTACAAAGATCGTATTCACTTTCAAATTATCAATATCTGCACCCTTGTTATTTTCAGCATTTGCAATAGCTGACTCGAGAACTTTCTTAACAATATGTGAGCTTTTTTGTTTACTATAATTTAATATATCTAAAGCATCAGAGACTTTTTTTCCACGAATTGCGTCAACAATTAACCTACACTTTTGAGGTGATACTCTTACATATTTCAAATTTGCTCTTACTTCTTCCATTATTTTGCCTTCCTATCTCCAGAATGACCTTTAAAAGTTCTTGTTATTGAGAACTCTCCTAATTTATGGCCAACCATATTTTCTGATACTAAAACAGGTATATGTTGTTTCCCGTTATGAACAGCAATTGTAAGCCCAACCATTTCAGGTATAACCATAGACCTTCTTGACCAAGTTTTAATTGGTTTTTTATTATTATTTTTTACTGCTTCATCAACTTTTTTCATAAGATGATGATCAACAAATGGCCCTTTTTTTAAAGATCTTGGCATAATAAATTCCTATTTCTTCTTCTTAGTAATTAAGTGATCGGTTCTTTTATTTGACCTTGTTTTAAAACCTTTTGTAGGAGTTCCCCATGGAGAAACAGGGTGTCGGCCTCCTGATGTCTTACCCTCACCACCACCATGCGGATGATCAACTGGGTTCATTGCAACTCCTCTAACCGTTGGTCTAACACCTCTCCACCTTTTCGCGCCGGCTTTACCTAGCTTAGCAAGATTGTGCTCAGGGTTTGAAACTTCACCAATTGTTGCCGAACATTCTTGCGGAACCTTTCTCATTTGTCCAGAGCGCAATCTTAAAAGTGCATATGGTCCATCTTTAGCAACTAGTTGTGCATAAGACCCAGCGCTTCTAGCGATTTGCGCGCCTTTTTTTGGTTTCATCTCAACACAATGAATGCTTGTACCAAGTGGAATTTGACTCAAGGGCATACTGTTTCCAACTTTAATTGGAACATTTTCTCCTGCCAAAATTTCATCTCCCACTTTTAATTTATTTGGAGCAATTATGTATCTTCTTTCTCCATCCTTGTAAAGAACCAGCATAATATGGGCAGACCTATTAGGATCATACTCTAACCTTTCAATAATACCGGGAACATCATATTTATTTCTTTTAAAATCAATAATTCTATATTTTTGCTTATGTCCACCGCCAATATGTCGAGTTGTAATTTTCCCAGAATTATTTCTTCCGCCAGTCTTAGACTTTTTTTCTGTCAACTTAGAATATGGTTTTCCTTTATGTAAACCTTCAGTTTTTACACTAACAGTAAATCTTTTTCCAGGTGATGTTGGTTTTGATAATATCGTTGTCATATTTAACTTGCTCCGCCAAGATCAATATCTTGACCTTCTTTTAAAGTAACATAAGCTTTTTTATAGTTTTTTCTCTTTCCTATTGTTCTTCCAAACACTTTTGTTTTACCGCTAACCGAAAGTATATTCACATTGGTAACATCAACATTAAATAGCTTTTCTACTGCTTCTTTTACATCTTTTTTTGAGGCACTTGAGGCAACTCTAAAAGTTTGCTGTTTGACGTTATCAGCAAGCATTACCGATTTTTCTGAAACATGTGGCATTAATATTATTTTTGAAAGATCTGAAATTTCCATGTTAGCCTCCAAACCTCTTCTCAAAACCTTCAAGAGCGTCTTTGACAATAAGAATATTCTTGAAAGAGAGCATTAATGCTGGATCGAGATAATCAACTGTTGCTATTCCTACATCCTTCAAATTTCTTGCAGATAAGAAAAGTTTTTCATCAATCAAATTTGTAACTATTAATACTGATTGAAGTTTATGTTTTTTTAATAGGTTATTAACTTCTTTGGTCTTTATTTCTTTTAATTCAATTTTGTCTATTGCAGTAACTCTCTTTTGTCTTATTAATTCAGACATAATTGATTTCATTGCAACCTTATACATTTTTTTGTTTATCTTCTCCGAATAATTTCTCTTGCCAGTTGCAAAAGTTACACCACCACCTCTCCAAATTGGACCTCTTGTTGTTCCAGCTCTTGCTCTTCCCGTACCCTTTTGTCGCCATGGTTTTTTACCTCCACCTCTTACCGCAGATCTATTTTTTTGCGAAGCAATATTTTCTCTCCCATTTGAAAAATATGACGTAATAACTTGATGAACCAATGTTTTTTTATAGTCGACATTAAAACAACTATCTGACAGTTTTAGAATTTCATTATTTGGTAAAATATTGATATCCATTATTTAACCTCTTTTTTCTTCTTTGAAGAATGTGTAAGCTCAACAAGTCTTCCGTTAAATCCAGGAACAGCACCCTTAACTAATAAAAGTTTTTTTTCAGAATCAACTTTTACAACTTGAAGATTTTTTTTTGTAACCATTACATCTCCCATTTGACCTGCCATTTTTTTTCCTTTAAAAACTCTCCCTGGAAATTGACATTGACCTGTGGATCCAGGTGTCCTATGAGAGATTGAATTACCATGTGTAGCATCTTTACCTTTGAAGTTATGTCTTTTTATTGTACCAGCAAAACCTTTACCCTTAGATCTTGACCTTACATTCACAAATGTACCCTCTTCAAAAAATGCAGCATCAAGTTTTTGACCAACTTCTAACTCCGAAGTTTCATTAACTCTAAATTCTTTTATATTTTTTTGGGGTGGGATATTACTTTTCTTAAAATGGCCTGAATTTGGTTTGTTTGATTTATTTTCTTTTTGTTGCGTTGTTGAAATTTGAATTGCATTATAACCATCTCTGTCAGTACTTTTAATCATAGAAATTATATTATCTTCTATTTTTAATACTGTAACAGGTATCGATTCTCCATTTTCTGTAAAGAATCTTGTCATACCAACTTTTTTACCTAACAAACCAATGCCCATTTAATTCTCTTCTAAATGTAAAAATAATAAAAAAAGCCTAGGTAATATAATGCATAACCTAGACTATCTAAGTAAGTTTGCTGATTATACACGAATAATTGGCGTATAAAAGCTTAATTTAGCTTGATTTGCACATCAACTCCAGCCGCTAAATCGAGCTTCATAAGTGCGTCAACTGTCTTATCAGTTGGGTCTAAAATATCCATAATTCTCTTATGGGTTCTTATTTCATACTGATCCCTTGCATCCTTATCAACATGCGGTGAAATAAGTATAGTAAATCTCTCCATTTTTGTTGGAAGAGGTATTGGACCTTTAATTCGGGCTCCGGTCCTTTTTGCAGTCTCAACAATCTCAATTGCAGATTGGTCAATAAGCTTGTGATCAAAGGCTTTTAACCTTATTCTAATTTTTTGTGTCGATGGATTTTCTGATTTCTTAGCCATTTTTTACCCTGAAAACTTACTGATAATGTCTTCTGCTATATTACTTGGAGCTTCCATATACTTAGAAAACTCCATAGAGTATGTCGCTCTACCCTGAGTTGCAGACCTTAAATCAGTTGCATACCCAAACATTTCTTTAAGAGGAATTTCTCCCCTAATAATTTTTCCTGCTGGGCTATCTTCCATAGCTCCTATTATACCTCTTCTTCGATTTAAGTCACCGACAACATCCCCCATGTAATCTTCTGGGGTAACAACTTCAACTTTCATAACAGGTTCTAAAAGAGCAGGGTCAGCTTTTTTTGCACCTTCCTTAAATCCCATTGATCCTGCAATTTTAAAAGCCATCTCTGACGAATCTACATCATGAAAGGTACCATCATATAAAGTAACTTTTACATCCTCTACAGGATAACCAGCTATTACACCATTAAGCATTTGTTCTTGTATTCCCTTATCAACAGCAGGAATGTATTCTTTTGGTATTGCGCCACCAACAATCTCATTAACAAATTCGTACCCAGAACCAGGCTGTTGTGGTTCTATCTTTAAATAAACATGTCCATACTGTCCTCTACCACCACTTTGTCTAACAAATTTACTTTCTTGGTCAACTGGTTTTCTAATACATTCTCGATAAGCAACTTGAGGAGCACCAACGTTTGCCTCTACATTAAATTCTCTTTTCATTCTATCAACAATAATTTCTAGATGTAATTCTCCCATTCCTGAGATAATTGTTTGGCCTGATTCTTCATCTGTCTTCACTCTGAAAGATGGATCTTCTTGTGCCAATTTTTGAAGCGCAATACCCATTTTTTCTTGATCTGCTTTTGTTTTTGGCTCAACAGCAACAGCAATAACAGGTTCTGGGAATTCCATTCTTTCTAAAGTTACAAGTTTGCTTGGATCACATAGAGTATCTCCAGTAGTTACATCCTTTAAGCCAACTGCAGCTGCAATATCACCTGCTCTCACTTCTTTAATTTCTTCTCTTGAATTAGAATGCATCTGAAGTATTCTTCCAATTCTTTCTTTTTTACCTTTTGTCGAGTTTGAAACTGACGAACCTGCAGCAAGGACACCAGAATAAACTCTAAAAAAAGTTAATGTGCCAACGAAAGGATCTGTTGCAATTTTAAAAGCTAGTGCTGAGAAAGGCTCTTCGTCTGATGCCTCTTTTGATACCTCTTCTTCATCTTCATTTAGACCTTTTATTGCAGGTATATCTAGAGGTGATGGCAAATACCTAATAACACCATCAAGCATTGATTGGACACCTTTATTTTTAAATGCAGAACCGCATAATGCTGGGACTATCTCATTGGCTAGAGTTCTAATTCTTAAACCAGTATGTATTTCTTCCTCGGTTAAACTACCATCATTAAGATATTTATCCATTAATTCTTCGCTTGCTTCAGCTGCTGCCTCAACCATTTCCTCTCTGTATTTATTACATAATTCGACAAGATCTTCAGGTATGTCCTTCTCTTCAAAAGTTGTGCCCATGTCAGATTCATTCCAGTATATTGCCTTCATTTTAATTAAATCAACAACGCCTTTAAAGTTATCCTCAGCTCCAATAGGAATTTGAATTGGAACAGCATTTGAACCAAGTCTTTCTTTAATCTGATCAACAACTCTAAGAAAGTCAGCTCCAGATCTATCCATTTTATTTACAAAAGCCATTCTAGGAACATTATATTTTGAAGCTTGTCGCCAAACTGTTTCTGATTGTGGCTCAACGCCACCGACTGCGCAAAAAACTGCACATGCGCCATCTAAAACTTTTAGGGATCTCTCAACTTCGATTGTAAAATCGACATGTCCTGGGGTATCTATAATATTTATTCTGTGCTGATCAAAACTCTTATCCATTCCCTGCCAAAAACATGTTGTTGCTGCAGAAGTTATAGTAATTCCTCTTTCTTGCTCTTGTTCCATCCAATCCATTGTTGCGGCGCCGTCATGTACTTCGCCAATTTTATGAGATAGGCCAGTATAAAAAAGTACTCGCTCAGATGTTGTTGTCTTTCCAGCATCAATATGCGCCATTATTCCAATATTTCTGTATCTCTCTAAGGGAGTTTCTCTTGACATTATTATTCCTTTGTTACCATCTGAAGTGTGAAAAAGCCTTGTTAGCTTCTGCCATTTTTAAAGTATCTTCTCGTTTTTTCATTGCTGCTCCTTTATTTTCAGAAGCATCTTTTATTTCGCCAGCAAGTTTTCTCATCATGGATTTTTCATTTCTTTTTCTTGCTGAATCAATTAACCATCTCATGGCTAATGTATTTTGTCGCGATGGTTTTACTTCAACTGGAACTTGGTATGTTGCTCCTCCGACTCTTCTTGATTTAACCTCTACCTGTGGGCGAACATTTTCTAAAGCCTTATTTAAAATTGCTAAACCATCTTTACTATTGCTATTTTTTGCAAGTTCATCTAACGCATCATAAATAATACTTTCAGCTACAGATTTTTTTCCATGCATCATTAATGCATTTATAAATTTTGCAAGCTGGATATCTCCGTATTTTGGATCGGGCAAAATTTCTCTCTTTGGGACTTCTCTTCTTCTAGACATATTTATTTAGCACCCTTTCCTTTTTTAGATCCATACTTAGACCTACCTTGTTTTCTATTTTCTACACCTTGGGTATCTAAACTTCCTCTAACAATATGATATCTCACACCCGGTAAATCTTTAACTCTACCACCTCTTAATAAAACAACTGAATGTTCCTGAAGATTATGTCCCTCTCCGCCAATATAACTTGTCACTTCAAAACCATTTGTTAGTTTTACTCTTGCAACTTTTCTCAATGCTGAGTTTGGTTTTTTTGGTGTTGTTGTATAAACACGAGTGCAAACACCTCTTTTTTGCGGACAAGACTCTAAAGCAGGCACAGTACTTTTAGCTTTTTTCGACTTCCTAGATTTTCTTACTAATTGGTTAATTGTGGTCATAATTTAAATCTCAATACAAATAATATTACTGAAGCGGATTGTAGAAACAGCTTGCCATACTGTCAAGAAATTATTCAACATTTGCCTCTATTTCTTCTGAAACTGCATCGATTTCAGACATCTCTTTTTGTAAAATATCTTCATTTGTTTCTATTTCAATATTCTCATTTGAGACATTATCATTCGTTAATTCTCTTGCTAATTTTCTTTCTTTGTGGAAATCAAGACCAGTTCCTGCTGGTATTAGTCGCCCAACTATAACATTTTCTTTTAGTCCCTTTAGTGTATCACTTGACCCTCTAACTGCAGCCTCGGTTAATACTCTTGTTGTCTCTTGGAAAGATGCTGCAGATATGAATGATTCTGTAACTAGTGATGCTTTTGTAATTCCAAGAAGAACAGGTTCGAAGACAATAAGTTTTTTATTATTTTCTTTTAATTTTTTGTTTTCCTCTAAAACATTTGCTCTCTCAGCTTGTTCACCAACTAAGTAACTAGAATCTCCTGGCTGAACTATCTCAACTTTACGTAACATTTGTCTTACAATAACTTCAATATGTTTATCATTAATTTTTACACCTTGAAGACGGTAAACATTTTGTACTTCTGTTACCAAATAGTTTGCTAAAGCAGGAATACCAAGTAATCTTAAAATATCATGAGGTTTTAATTCCCCATCAACTACAATTTCTCCCTTCTCGATCGTTTCACCTTCATAAACATTTATATTTCTAAATTTTGGAATTAAAGTTTCAGAGCTCTCGCCATTAGAATCTGTAATAACAAGTCTCAATTTACCTTTTGTTTCTTTACCAAAACTTACTACACCGGACGACTCAGCAAGAATTGCAGGTTCTTTTGGGCTTCTTGCTTCAAATAAGTCAGCAACTCTTGGAAGACCACCTGTAATATCTTTTGTTTTAGTAACTGCTTGAGGAATTTTTGCAATTATATCCCCAGCTTCAACTTTATCACCATCTACTAAATTTACTATTGCTCCATCAGGAAGATTATATTCAGTATTTCCCTTAGAGTTTGTAAGTTTAATAATTGGCTTAATATCTTTTGCTCCAGTTCTATTTTTTGAGTCGATAACAATTGTAGAAGTTAGCCCAGTAATTTCATCTGTTTTTCTATTAACCGTAACACCATCCTCAAAACCAATAAGCTTAGCTTTACCAGCCTGTTCGGTCACTATTGGTCTCGTATGCGGATCCCATGTTGCAATTGTTTCTCCCGCTTCAACTTTATCACCTTCGCTTATATTTAAAGTAGAACCGTAAGGTATTTTGTATAGCTCTTTCTGTCTTCCTGCTTCATCAACTATCGCGAGCTCTGCAGACCTTGTAACAGTTACATTTGTCCCATCTTTTTTCTTAATAGTTTTTATTTTTTTGAACTTAATCTGTCCGTTTGATTTTACCATTACACTATTTGTTGCTACTGCTCCACTAGCAGCTCCACCAATATGGAATGTTCTCATTGTTAATTGAGTTCCTGGCTCCCCGATCGATTGAGCCGCCATTACACCTACTGATTCTCCAATATTTACTAAATGTCCTCGTGCTAAATCTCTTCCATAGCACATAGAACAAACGCCGTACTTTAATTCACATGTAATTGCAGTTCTAACTTTTACTTCATCGATACCATTATTCTCCAAATCAAGCGCAATTTTTTCATCAATTAGTGTTCCAGCTTCAAGAATATAATCTTTATTAATAGGAGATGTCACATCTTCTGCAACAACACGACCTAAAACTCTCTCAGCAAGCTCAACAGTGACATCGCCACCTTCAATTATAGGTTTAATAATTACCCCGTCCGTCGTACCACAATCTTTTTCGGAGACAACCAAATCTTGTGCAACATCAACCAATCTTCTAGTCAGATATCCAGAGTTGGCAGTTTTAAGGGCTGTGTCTGCAAGTCCTTTTCTTGCTCCGTGAGTCGATATGAAATATTGAAGAACATTTAAACCTTCTCTAAAGTTTGCAGTAATAGGCGTCTCAATAATTGAGCCATCTGGTTTTGCCATTAAACCCCTCATGCCTGCAAGCTGTCTAATTTGCGCTGCAGAACCTCTAGCGCCCGAATCTGCCATCATAAAAATTGAGTTGAAAGATGGTTGCTCAATCTCTTTTCCCTCTGAGTCTTTTTTAATATCCTTCCCAAGCTTATTCATCATAGCTTTAGCAACCTGATCATTTGTTTTTGACCAAATATCAACAACCTTATTATATCTTTCTCCTCTTGTGACCAGTCCTGCCTGATATTGGGTTTCAATTTCTTTTACTTCAGATTCCGCATCATTAAGAATATTATTTTTTGAATCAGGGATTATCATGTCGTCCAAGCAAAAAGATACACCTGACTTAGTGGCATATTCGTAGCCTAAATACATTAGTTGATCAGCAAAAATTACAGTCGCTTTTAATCCAAGCACTCTATAACAAGTATCGATTGCTGAAGATATTGACTTCTTGTCCATATTTTTATTTACTAAATCAAAAGGAAGACCTTTTGGTAAAATTTTTGAAAATAAAGCTCTTCCGACAGTAGTTTCAATTCTTTTACTAACAAAATCATTTTTGTCTATATCAAAGATATTCATCCTTACGTGAATCTTTGCATGTATCTCAGCTTCACCTGAGTAATATGCTCTGGAAACCTCTTCAATATCAGAAAAAATCATTCCTTCACCTTTTACATTTATATCTTCTCTAGTTAAATAATATATTCCTAAGACAATATCTTGAGATGGTACGATTATCGGTTCTCCATTAGCAGGGGAAAGAATATTATTTGTAGACATCATTAGTGATCTCGCTTCAAGCTGGGCTTCTACAGATAAAGGAACGTGGACGGCCATTTGATCACCGTCAAAATCAGCATTAAATGCGGCGCAAACTAAAGGATGAAGTTGTATAGCTTTACCCTCAATTAATAAAGGCTCGAATGCTTGTATGCCTAATCTATGGAGAGTTGGAGCTCTATTTAATAAAACTGGATGCTCTCTAATAACTTCATCAAGAATATCCCATACTTCTGCTCCTTCCTTTTCAACAAGTTTCTTTGCTGCTTTGATTGTTGTGGCCAAACCTCTTATATGTAATTTACTAAATATGAAAGGCTTGAATAATTCAAGTGCCATTTTTTTTGGTATTCCGCATTGATGTAACATCAATGTTGGGCCCGTTACAATTACAGACCTGCCAGAATAGTCAACTCTTTTCCCTAAAAGGTTTTGCCTAAATCTGCCTTGTTTTCCTTTTATTAATTCTGCTAAAGATTTAAGAGGTCTTTTATTGCTTCCAGTTATAGCTCTTCCTCTTCTACCATTATCTAATAACGCATCTACAGCTTCTTGAAGCATTCTTTTTTCATTTCTCACAATTATATCAGGAGCATTCAATTCTAGAAGCCTTCTTAGTCTATTGTTTCTATTTATAACTCTTCTGTATAAATCATTTAAATCTGACGTAGCAAATCTTCCTCCATCTAGTGGAACGAGAGGTCTTAAATCAGGGGGTAACACAGGAAGAGCTCTAAGTATCATCCATTGAGGTTTGTTTCCAGACTTAACAAAGTACTCAACAAGCTTCAGTCTTTTAGTGAGTCTTTTTATCTTAGCTTCTGATTTTGTGGAATTAAGCTCTTCGCGAAGCTTAGTTGTTTCATGATTAAGGTCAAGGGCATCAAGCATATCTAAAATTGCTTCAGCACCCATTTTTGCCACAAATTCATCACCATATTGCTCAATCGCATCATAGTAGCTTTCGTCAGAGAGTAATTGGCACTTTTCTAAATCTGTAAAACCAGGATCAATAACTACAAAAGCTTCAAAATACAGTATTCTTTCTATGTCTCTAAGAGTCATATCAAGAAGAAGACCAATTCGTGAAGGTAAAGATTTTAAAAACCAAATATGAGCAACTGGACAAGCCAATTCAATATGCCCCATTCTTTCTCTTCTAACTTTGGTTAAAGTAACTTCTACTCCACATTTTTCACAAACAACACCTCTATGCTTAAGTCTTTTATATTTTCCACATAAGCATTCATAATCTTTAATCGGCCCAAATGTTTTTGCACAAAATAAGCCATCTCTCTCCGGCTTAAATGTTCTATAGTTTATAGTTTCTGGCTTTTTTACTTCACCAAATGACCAAGACCTTATCATTTCAGGAGATGCTAACCCAACTCTTATTGCGTCAAAATCATCTGTATCATTTTGTTGTTTAAAAAATCCAAGTAAGTCTTTCATTCCACATCTTCCTTTTCAAGTTCTATATTTATTCCAAGAGATTTGATTTCTTTCATAAGCACATTAAAAGATTCAGGCATTCCAGCGTCAATATTCTGAGTATCATCAACAATATTTTTATACATTTTATTTCTTCCGCTGACGTCATCCGACTTAACAGTTAGCATTTCTTGTAATGTGAATCCGGCTCCATATGCCTCTAAAGCCCAAACTTCCATTTCTCCAAATCTTTGACCGCCGAACTGTGCTTTACCACCAAGTGGTTGTTGTGTAACTAGACTGTATGGTCCAGTAGACCTTGCATGCATCTTATCATCCACAAGATGATTAAGTTTTAACACATTCATATAACCAACAGTAATATCTCTATCGAAATACTCACCTGTTCTACCATCTATTAATTTTGTTTGTCCAGAAACAGGTAAGTCTGCAAGTTGCAGCATCTCTTTAATTTCCTCTTCGTTTGCACCATCAAAAACAGGGGTCGCCATAGGGACTCCACCTCTTAAATTTTCTGCAAGATTCAAAACTTCGTCATCACTAAATGATGTAAGTTTTGTTTTTTCATTTGCACCAACACTATATACAGTTTCTAAAAATGTTCTTAAATTTTTTGTAGATGAATTTTCATCAAGCATCTTACCTATTTTTATTCCTAAACCTTTTGCTGCCCAGCCAAGATGTGTCTCAAGCACTTGGCCAACGTTCATCCTTGAAGGAACTCCTAATGGATTAAGTATTACGTCTACCGGAGTACCATCTTCCATGTGAGGCATGTCTTCAACCGGAACAATCATCGAAATAACTCCCTTGTTTCCGTGTCTACCAGCCATCTTGTCTCCGGGTTGCAGTCTTCTTTTAACTGCTAAATAAACTTTAATAATTTTTAATACTCCTGGGAGCAAATCACCACCAGCAGAGATTTTTGCCTCTTGTTTTTCAAGTGTTTCTTCTAAATATTTTTTTTGCTTTGAAAGTTGTGCAGATAGCTTTTCTAGCTGAACATTAATTTTTTCATCTCTAATTCTTATGTCCAGCCAATTACTTTTATCAAGTTCATTTAAATAATCATTTGTAACCTTATCACCTTTTTTAAGATTGTTAGGACCACCCTCAGATACCTTATTGAGAATTAAATTCTTTACTCTGAATAAAATATCATTTTCGTAAATCCTTAGTTGATCCGCTATATCTTTTTTAACTAACTCAATTTGCTCTCTCTCGATATCTAAAGACCTTTCGTCTTTATCTATACCATCTCTAGTATATACCCTTACATCAATAACTGTCCCTTCAATTCCCGAAGGAACTCGTAGTGATGTATCTTTTACATCAGATGCTTTTTCTCCGAATATTGCTCTTAATAACTTTTCTTCTGGCGATAGCTGTGTTTCTCCTTTAGGAGTTACCTTGCCTACTAATATATCATTGGGTTTGATCTCCGCTCCAACATAAACAATCCCGGATTCATCAAGTTTACCAAGTAAACTTTCGCTGACATTAGGAATGTCTGCTGTAATTTCCTCTGCCCCTAATTTTGTATCTCTAGTAATACATGTTAGTTCTTCAATATGGATTGTCGTAAATCTATCTTCCTCCACAACCCTGTCTGAAATTAATATTGAATCCTCAAAGTTATATCCATTCCAAGGCATAAATGCGATCAACATATTTTGACCTAATGCAAGTTCTCCTAAATCTGTAGACGGGCCATCAGCTAAAACATCATTTTTTGCAATTACATCACCAACCCTTACAAGTGGTCTTTGGTTTATACATGTATTTTGATTAGATCTTGTATATTTTGTTAAATTGTAAATATCAACCCCTGCTTCGTCTGATGTGGTCTCTTCATCATTTACCCTCACAACTATTCTTCCGGCATCAACACTATCAACTGTGCCACCTCTGTTTGAAATTAGTGCCGCATGAGAATCTCTTGCGATTGCTCTTTCCATACCAGTTCCCACTAAAGGTTTTTCGGTAATTAAAGTTGGCACAGCTTGTCTTTGCATATTTGAACCCATTAAAGCTCTATTAGCATCATCATGTTCTAAAAAAGGAATCACTGACGATGCAACTGATACAATTTGCATTGGTGATACATCGATATATTCAATTTTTTCTGGCGGAGACATCATAAATTCATTTAAGTGTCTACAAGAAATAAAATCATCTTTAAATTTACCTTTGTTATCAAGTTCAGCATTTGCTTGTGCAATTACGTATTTTGATTCGTCGATAGCAGATAAATATTCTATATCGTTTGTAACTTTTGAATTTTTAACTTTCCTATAAGGAGTTTCTAAAAAACCATATTGATTTGTTCTAGAAAAGACAGCTAATGAATTTATTAGGCCAATGTTTGGTCCTTCTGGGGTTTCAATTGGGCATACTCTTCCATAGTGCGTAGGATGAACATCTCTAACTTCAAAGCCAGCTCTTTCTCTAGTCAGACCACCTGGCCCTAAAGCTGATATTCTTCTTTTATGAGTTATCTCTGAAAGAGGATTATTTTGGTCCATGAATTGAGACAGCTGACTTGAACCAAAAAATTCTTTTATTGCAGCCATTACTGGTTTTGCATTTATTAATTCTTGTGGCATTAGGCCCTCAGATTCTGCAATAGTTAACCTTTCTTTTACAGCGCGCTCAACTCTTACTAAGCCGACTCTGTAAACATTTTCAATCATTTCTCCTACAGACCTTACTCTTCTGTTTCCTAAATGGTCTATGTCATCTACCATTCCATTACCATTTCTAATATTAACTAACTCCTTCATTACGTCGACAATATCTTCTTTTGTTAAAACTCCTTCAACGCTATTCTTTACACCCAATCTAGCATTAAATTTCATTCTTCCAACCTCGGATAAATCGTACCTTTCTTCTACAAAAAATAAATTTGAAAAAAGATTTTGGGCTGCTTCTTTTGTTGGAGGCTCTCCCGGTCTCATCATTTTATAAATTTCTACTTGTGCTTCTAGCTGGTTTGTTGATGGGTCGATTAAAAGTGTATTTGAAATATACGGTCCTTTATCGATATCATTTGTGAAAAGAATTTTTATTTTATCTAGACTTAATTTTTTTATCAGATCAATATTATCAATATCAATAGATGTATTTTGAGGGATCAAAATTTCGCCAGTTTCTTTATCAATAATATCTTGACCTAGAATTTTTCCATATAAATATTCATCGCTTATTGGAAGATATTCTAGTTTAGATTCTTGAAGTAATTTAACATGTCTTGCATTAAATATTTTTCCGGCTTCGATAATCAATTTATTTTTTATTTTTAAGTCATCTATGGCGATGGTGCCTTTAAGTCTGTCAGGAATTAGTTTTAACAGAAAACTGTCTTTATCATATTTAATTTCGTCTTTCTCGAAAAATAAATCTATAATCTCTGAAGTTTCATATCCTAAAGCTCTCAATAATATTGTTGCAGGTAATTTTCTTTTCCTATCAATTCTTGCGAATAAGGAATCTTTGGGGTCAAATTCAAAATCTAGCCATGAACCACGGTAAGGAATAATTCTTGCTGAATAAAGAAGTTTTCCAGATGAGTGTGTTTTACCTTTGTCATGATCAAAAAATACTCCGGGAGATCTGTGCAGCTGGGACACCACAACTCTTTCTGTTCCATTAATTATAAATGAGCCTTTTTCAGTCATCAATGGGATATCTCCCATAAAAACTTCTTGCTCCTTAATTTCTTTTACTTTATCTAAATTCTCACGCTCACAAATAACTAATTTCATTAATACTTTTAATGGAGCAGCATATGTCAATCCACGAAGCTGACACTCGTGAACATTAAAAAGAGGTTTGCCAACAGAGTAATCAGCATACTCAAGCCTTACATGTCCGGAATGACTAATTATTGGAAAAACAGATTTAAATGCCTTATGAATTCCTGAGTTTTCACGATCCTCATTGTTTGAACTTGTGTTTAAAAAACTTGCATAAGAGTCAGTTTGTATGTCAAGCATTGATGGAATGTCTATAACTTGCTTTCTCTTTCCAAAGTTTTTTCTGATTCGTTTTTTTTCAGTATATGTATATGCCATTATCAACCTTAAAATAATAAATTAAAAATACAACGTTACCAGTAAAAAGATTACTGGTAATGTTTACTAATTTTTATAAAAAACTTTTAACTGAGCTCAACAGTTGCTCCAGCTTCCTCAAGTTGTTTTTTTGCTTCTTCAGCTTCTTCTTTGGAAGCACCTTCTTTAACTGTAACAGGTGCACCTTCTACCATATCTTTTGCATCTTTAAGACCAAGGCCAGTAACAGCTCTTACAACTTTAATCACTGCAACTTTATTTGACCCAAAGCTACTCATCTTAATATCAAACTCAGTTTTTTCCTCTGCAGCTTCTTGAGGCGCAGCGCCTCCAGCGGCTGGTGCAGGCGCTGCAGCTACTGAAGCTGCAGAGACGCCAAACTTCTCTTCCATTGCTTCAACAAGTTCTACAACGTCCATAACACTCATATTGGAAATTGATTCTAATATATCTTCTTTTGATACTGCCATTTCTAAACTCCTAATTTACTATATGTAATATTGTTAAGATTGCTCAAGTTTAACTTTATACGCTGAAATTGTTTGAACAAGTTTTGTATTCGGTGCAACTAAAGTTCTAACAAACTTCTCGACAGGTTGCTTCATAACCGACATAAGCATGCTAATAGCCTGATCTTTTGTTGGAAGAGCAGCGATTTGACTTAACTTGTCAACATCAACTAACTCTCCATTTACAGCAACAACAACAGGTTTTAAAAGTTTATTTTCTTTTTTAAAATCATTTACTAATTTTGCTGCTGAACCAAGATCTTCTTTTGAAAAAGCAAATATGAGAGGTCCTTTTAAGGAAGGATCCATGCACTCAAAATTTGTATCTTTAATTGCAATTTTAGCTAAGCTATTTTTTATAACTTTAACATAAACGCCTAGATTTCTAGCATTGCTCCTTAGCTCAGATAATTCCTGAACCGTTAAGCCTCTATATTCTGCAGCAACTGCTGCTTGCGCTGAAGATGCAATTTCTGAAACTTCCTTTACTACATCTTTCTTTTCACTTATGTTTAAAGCCACTTTAAATACTCCAACTTGTGTATACTCATTCAGTATAATTATCTACGTAGGAAATTAAGTATATATACACCTACGGTCTTTGACTGTTGTTAAATTAACAACATCACAAAGTCTATGTAAATGTTGCCTGATCTATTATAAGACTCGGCCCCATTGAAGAAGATAGTGAAATCTTCTTTAAATACTTTCCTTTTGATGAAGAGGGTTTTGCTTTGATTACTTCCGCAACTAAAGCCCTCAAATTTTCAACTAATTTCTCCTCAGTGAATTCTACCTTGCCTATGCTGCAATGTACAATACCAGATTTATCTGTACGGTACTGAACTTGTCCAGATTTTGCATTTTTTACTGCTTTTGCGACGTCTTTTGAGACTGTCCCTACTTTAGGATTAGGCATTAAGCCTTTTGGACCAAGGATTTGACCTAATTTACTTACGACCTTCATAGTGTCAGGTGTCGCAATTACAACATCAAAGTCAAAATCGCCCTTTTTTGCCATATCTGCAAGATCATCCATGCCAACCTTATCAGCTCCAGCGTCTAAAGCTTTTTTAGCCTCATCACCTTCACAAAAAACAGCAACTTTCACAGTTTTTCCAGTGCCGTTTGGTAAAACAATTGAGCCTCTTATATTTTGATCAGATTTTTTTGCATCAACTCCCAAATTAATGCTTACATCCATAGACTCAACAAATTTGACCGAGGATTTAGATTTCAAAATTTTAATAGCTTCAAGATCTTGATACATTTTTTCTTTATCAATATCTTTATAGCATTCTTTCATTCTTTTAGAATTTTGACTCATATAATTATACTTCCATTAATTTTCTACAGTTATACCCATGCTTCTTGCGCTACCGCTAATGATTTTTACTGCAGCCTCAAGTGAATGTGCATTTAAATCTTCCATTTTTGTTTTTGCAATTTCTTCAACTTGCTCTTTTGTCACAGATCCAACTTTTACTGAATTTGGAGTGCCACTACCTTTTTCAATACCAGCAGCTTTTCTTAACAAAATAGCAGCTGGCGTTGTTTTTATGACAAACTCAAAACTTTTATCACTAAATACAGAAATAATTACTGGTACTTTCATTCCCTTTTCAAGCTTTTCAGTTTTACTATTGAAAGCTTTACAGAATTCTTGAATATTTAGTCCATGTTGACCTAATGCTGGACCAACTGGTGGGCTAGGATTTGCTTCTCCCGCAGGAATTTGAAGCTTTAAATAAGTTTCTATTTCTTTTTTACCTTTTTTAGCCATAATTTAACCTTTTTCAACTTGTCCAAATTCTAACTCAACCGGAGTAGATCTTCCAAATATTTGTACTGCAACAAGCATTCTATTCTTTTCGTAATTAACTTCTTCAACTACACCATTGAAATCGTTGAAAGGACCGTCTATAACTCTCACAACTTCTCCGGGCTCGAACAAAACTTTATGTTTTGGTTTTTCAACACCTTCTTGAATCCTATTCATAATGTTATTTGCTTCTGCGTCACTTATTGGTGCAGGCTTATCTGACGAACCACCAATAAAGCCCATAACTTTTGGTGATTTCTTTACTAAATGCCATGTTGTGTCATTCATCTCCATTTGAACTAAAACATATCCTGGAAAAAATTTTCTTTCACTTTTGTGTTTTTGGCCATCTTTCATTTCCACAACTTCTTCGGTAGGCACTAATATTTTCCCAAATTTATCACCCATACCTTGCATCTCAATTCTTTCAAGCAAGGTCTTTTTAACCTGGTTTTCATAACCAGAATAAGCATGAATAACAAACCATTTTAAAGACATAATTTAACCACCGACAATTTTATCTATGCTAATAAGTATTTGATTCCAGCTCCAAGCAGTTTATCTAATAACCAAAGCAATACCGACATGAGTATTACTACAACAAAAACAATAAGTGTTGTTTGAATAACTTCCGCTTTTGTGGACCAAACAACTTTTTTCAATTCAACCCTAGCGTCATATGTAAAAACCCTAAGATTTCTAATCTTTTCCGTATTGAAGAGAATAATAAAATCTAAAACTACTATCCCAACAATCCCAAGAACCCTGTATATTAATGGGTATTCATCATAATAATAAAAACCAAATAGAGCCGCAAAAAACAGTAATCCTGCTAAAGCCCACTTTATTATATCGTTTTTACCTGTATCTACTTCCAATTTATTTGTAACCATAATTAACAATTTGGCAGGCCAGGAGGGACTTGAACCCCCAACCTCCGGTTTTGGAGACCGATGCTCTACCAATTGAGCTACTGGCCTACTTTAAAAAACCAAAAAAGCGGGATGAAAAACAACCCGCTTGATTACTTGTAATAAAGACTATTATTCAATAATCTTTGAAACTACTCCGGCACCAACTGTTCTTCCGCCTTCACGAATCGCGAATTTTAAGCCCTGCTCCATAGCAACAGGTGCAATCAACTCAACAGTCATTGTAACATTATCTCCAGGCATAACCATTTCTGTTCCTGATGGCAAAGTTGCTGCTCCTGTGACGTCAGTTGTTCTAAAATAAAATTGCGGTCTATAGCCGTTGAAGAAAGGTGTATGTCTTCCACCCTCATCTTTTGAAAGGATATAAACTTCGCATTCGTACTTAGTGTGTGGTTTTATTGACCCTGGCTTACACAACACTTGTCCTCTTTCTACTTCCTCTCTTTTTGTTCCTCTTAAAAGAACTCCAACATTGTCTCCAGCTTGTCCTTGGTCTAAAAGTTTTCTAAACATTTCTACACCAGTACAAACTGATTTTTGTGTATCTTTAATTCCACAAATCTCAATTTCGTCATTTACATTAATAACTCCTCTTTCGACTCTTCCAGTTACAACTGTACCTCTACCAGATATTGAGAATACATCTTCAACTGGCATAAGGAAGTCTCCATCTGTTGCACGTTCTGGTTGTGGAAAGAAGTCATCCATTGCTTTAACAATTGATTCAATTGAAGGTGTTCCGATATCAGATGAATCTCCTTCAAGAGCTTTCAAAGCGGAGCCGCTTACAAAAGGAATATTGTCTCCATCAAATTCATAAGATGTTAAAAGCTCTCTTATTTCCATTTCAACAAGTTCTGTTAACTCTGCATCATCAACTTGGTCTGCCTTGTTTAAATAAACAACTATATTTGGCACGCCAACTTGACGAGCTAATAGAATATGTTCTTTTGTTTGAGGCATTGCTCCATCAGCAGCACTAACAACTAAAATTGCTCCATCCATCTGCGCCGCACCAGTAATCATATTTTTTACATAGTCCGCATGACCTGGACAATCTACATGAGCATAATGTCGGCTGTCAGATTCATATTCAACATGAGCCGTAGCGATTGTAATTCCTCTCTCTCTTTCTTCTGGTGCATTATCAATATCACCATAGTCTTTAAACTCACCACCCATTTTTTCAGCCATCACTTTTGTAATTGCTGCTGTTAATGTTGTTTTACCATGATCAACATGACCAATTGTACCAACATTCATGTGTGGCTTATTTCTTTCAAATTTTGCTTTTGACATTTTCTATCGCCCTCCGCGACCTTTTAAAAATTTATCTTTGGAGCCCATAACCGGGATTGAACCGGTGACCTCTTCCTTACCAAGGAAGTGCTCTACCACTGAGCTATATGGGCGTGATTGTATACTGTTTTTAACAGGATTGCTCTAAATTTTTACTAAATTTATGGAGCGGGTGACCGGGATCGAACCGGCATCATCAGCTTGGAAGGCTGAGGTTCTACCATTGAACTACACCCGCAATATAAAATTATCTTAAAAAACACCCAAAACCCTGATTTTATGCGAACTAAACCCAATTATTTCAATAATTTATTCTAACAAAGTTTGTAAGAATAAAGAAATCGTGGTGGAGGGGGTAGGATTCGAACCTACGAAGGCATAGCCGGCAGATTTACAGTCTGCTCTCGTTGACCGCTTGAGTACCCCTCCGATTAAGCAAAGAATTTTGAAGTACAGCGCAGTTGTAGTCAACAAAAATCTCCTAAAATGGGGACTTAACTATAATTTAACGAATATTTAATGAATATTAAATTATATTGGCTATACTATATATTATATGGACTTAACTAAATACTTCAGTTTAATTGAGAAAATTCTTCTTATAGTTCTTCTCGTTGCAACCTTGGCATCCATCGGTCAAATTATTGGTAACATAATTGCTATCAAGGAAGTGAATTTAGCAGATATTTTATTGCTTTTTATATTCTTAGAAGTAATTGGTATGATAAAAGAATATTATGTTGACAGTAAAATCGCTATATCTCACCCAATATTCATTGCGATTACAGCGCTTGCTCGATTAATTATTCTACAAAGAAAGGATTATGATCCTGAAATACTTCTTTATGAAGCCGGCGCAATATTTATTTTATCAGTGTCTATCTTAGCTTTAAGAGCAAGAAAAATTGCATTCTTTAAACCTGACTCTGATAAATAATTTTAGGGATTTACAACGCTCACGGAAAACTTTGGGAAATATGCATTTATAGTGCATGTGTCATTCGCCTCATCATCTTGCATAGCAAAAGTTTCTAATGCATTTTGTGTTCCAAAGCTCATAGTAATTACTGGAACATTTTCCCCAACAGTAAATGGAGAAGAAAGTTCATAAATCATTTGCATTGTTCCGGTGCCGTCCGCTGGGACTTCAATAGCACTTCCATATAAGGACTTTGTATTTGGTATATCAAGAACAAAAGTTCTGCTTCCTGTTGAATCAGAACAATCTTGGTTTCTACACTGAATACCGCTTGTGGTTGCAGAAGGTACATATCCAGTCATTGGAGTTGCAGTTCCTCCAACTTTTCCAGCAGAAATAGTTAGATGGCGTGCATTCGAGGCAATGCTTGCATCTTCATCTGTATTGCAAACCCCAGGAGTACCATCTGACAGTTTTGTGAAAGTTACACTTCCAGTAATCGTAAAGGATCTTGATAATGTTGGGACAAAATATCTATAAGTCCTACCTTGGATCATTCCTGTTGTATCAGTATATTTACCGAAAGTTGCACCGACAGCTTTAGATGCAATATCAACTGTAAAATCACTGCTTCCAAGAGTAACGCAACCTGAAGTGGTAAAATTATTTTCATTAGTTATGGTTGCATTTTCACAGACGTCAATCTGCTTAATTGTAACATCGTATCTATCTGCATTACCAAAATGCTGGGCGTTAACATTTAGTGAAAATAATATAAAAATAGATAAAAATAAAATTCTCACTAATCTAACCTCCCTATTACCACACCTTCGCTAACTGTTTCTAAAATAATTCTATTTTGCCTCTCGACTTTACTTAAAAGTAAATAGTTAACTGGGGCTGAAACAAATGCCTCTTCGCTGATGAATTCATCAAACATTGAAACTCCTGCTTTTCCTGGATACATAAATCTTAACGAGCCAAAACCATCAGCGGATGAGATATTATTATCGGTATAGCCAACCTCTAAAAGTATATTTTTTGTAATTAACATCTCTAATGATAAGTCTGTACCATCTGTATCTTGAGAATACTTTTCAGCATCCCAATCAAAATATCTGTAATGTATTTTTGCCCAAGGTAAAAAAGGTAACTGCCCAAGAGCATGTAAATCATATCCATCTAAAACTCTTTCAGTATTTGATCCAACTTTATTTGCTCCAGATATTGCAAAATAATAATTTGCATAAGCCTCGAATGCACTCGATTTTAACTCAAGGCCAATACTTGACCTAGTATTATCCTCATCATCAGCATCGAAAAATATATTACCCCCAAGAATGTAATTACCTTCAAAAACTTTTCGATAACCTGCGCCAATATTGATAGTTATTCTTTCATCGCTTCTTACATAATAATGGTTAACTGATAACTGAGAAAATAAGGCATTAGTTTCAGTTAGTCTCAGTGGGCGAACAAGTAAAATAGAAAATTCTGGTTTTTTATTTTCAATACCTCGCATTTCTACTTCGGTATAACCAGGTCCTGCAAAAAAGCTATAAATTGAATCAGCGGCAAAATCGTTTATAAATTCTGAATTTTTCTTAACTATGTCACTAACTTCTCCTCCACCATATGCAGGGAGCGATAAAGCTAGAATTAAAAAAAACCTATACATAATGTATATGATTTTATTAAATTTTGTTGAAAAGTCAAAAAATCAGTTTTTAGTTACTTTTGTATGGTAATGAGGAGTGATGTAATACAATTTTCAAATTACCATTCGATAGTTTTTTGTATGCCAGACTCTTATCTACTTTTAAAATATCCCCATTCTTACTAGTAAGAGTCACTGATCCCATCCAAATTGCAATATTATCCTCTATAAAAGTGTCCGAAGTTTTAGAATCAAATTTATGCCATGACTTTATTCCAAACCCATTATCCATAGGGTATTTTGAATTATTTCCAACAAAATAAGATAGAGCTCCATCTAAATTTGAGCGAAATGTTTGAGCGCCTCCGCTTAAAGTTGGTTTAAATAAAATTGGACCTAGTTCGAAAGCATATAAATCTTGCAAAACTTTCTTTGCAATTATAGTAGCTTCTTCAATACCTTTTTCATCGTAAGTTTTTGAAATCAAAATAATGCCATTTCCCCAAGCATTGCGTGCATCATTCAAATCTTTATCATTAATCATTACAAACCTTCTCTTAAATTATTTTGCGCACTTTGATTTTTTATATTAACTACGTAAGATATTTTCATTAAAAAATTTTGAGTCTCTAAAATGATTTTAAGTTAATAGTCCGAGCATCTCATCAGTATATGTGAATTTTTCTCTAGGCTTACCCTTCGGCTTTCCATTTTCAACTTCATGTTTGTCGATAACTTCCCACTCTATAAAATTTATGTACCGAACTTTTTTTGCATCTAATATTTCATGAATCTTTTTATTCCCAAGCTTTTCTTTTTTATTGTCTAATTTCTCAATATCTTGCATTAACTCAGCGATAGTTTCGTTTGCACAAGCTTTATTGGTTCCAATAATTCCACTTGGCCCTCTTTTTATCCAGCCAGCTGTATATAATTGAGGAACAACAACATCGTCTTTTGTGACCCTCCCTTTTTCGTTTGGAATAACTCCCCACGCATCATGAAATGGAACTCCGTCTAATGGGACGCCTCTATAACCTATACTTCTAAATAGTAAGCCAGCATCAAGTTCTTCAAGCTCTCCAGTTCCTCGTGCAGATTGTTTGAAAGGATCGCCAGAAAGTGCGTTTTTTTCAAAAATAACTTTTTCAAGCTTCTTGTTTCCTTTAAGCTCTACAGGGCTTCTTAGAAATTGTATATGACATTGCCTTGGTTTTACGTAAGGCTTGGTCCAAGGAAATTGTCTCGCTTTATGTGGTTTTTTTGGTTGAGCATAATCGCAAAATAGTTCATAAATTTTTCTTTTTGCTCTTCCATTTCTATCTGCTAACTCATCTTCGCTAGCCTTGTTTAGTATTACCTCCTCAGGATCAACAAACGTATCACAATCCCATAACTCCCCAAACTCTTTTAATTCTTTTGAGGTCATTGCACCTTGTGCTGGACCTCGCCTTCCAACAATATAAATATTTTTTACCTTACTAGTTTCAAGGACATCAAGAGCGTGCTGTGAGATGTCAGTGAACTTTAATTCATCAACTGTTTTGGAGAGTATTCTTGCTACGTCTGCAGCAACGTTCCCTTGTCCAATAATAACTGCTGTTTCATGCGACAAATCAAATTCTCTCTCTCTATATTCAGGGTGCCCGTTATACCAAGCAACAAATTCAGTTGCTGTGTGACTTCCTTTTAAGTCTTCACCAGGAATGCCAAGTTTTCTATCGGTCTCTGCCCCCATAGTAACTATTACAGCATGATGAGTTTCTTTTAAATCATCAATTGTAATATCTTCACCCACACTGACGTTACCAAAGTAATTAAATTCTTCTGGCTCAGCCATAAGGGCAAATTTTTCAATACTTTTTTTAATTAATGGGTGATCTGGTGCTACACCTGTTCTTACTAATCCATATGGTGCACAGAGCTTCTCAAGTAAGTTTACTTCAACTTTTAATTCAGAATTAATTAATGCATCAGCTGCATAGAATCCGCTTGGACCTGCGCCAACAATTGCAACTTTTAAACGATTATCTGCGCTACCTAATTTACTCATTTCACCACTCTTCTAATTTATAAACCTAATGCTTCTCTTCTTTCCTCTGCGCCTTCCAGTGGCTCGAGAGTCTCGGTAATGTTTGGGGTTTCCTGAGATCTTTCTTCATTTATATCAACCCAATGCTCTTGTCCATCCGGAAGATCATCTTCCTCGTAAATTGCTTCAACAGGACATTCAGGAACACAAGCACTGCAATCGATACAAACATCTGGATTTATATATAGCATCTCATCATCCATATGAAATGCTTCAACAGGACATACTGAAACGCAGTCTGTAAAACGACATCCTCTACAATTATCTGTTACTACTGTTGTCATATTACTATCTCCTTACAATATTATATGCTTAAGCTGCATAAACTAAAAGCTCTCCACGATTCATTTCAATAGCATCTCCACTCCATCGATGAAAGGTTCCGTTAAAAAATTTATCATCAATTGCTATTTTTGTATTCTCTTTAATATATTTAAACAATAATTTTAAGTATATTGGTGTATACATGCAATCGTATGAAAATGTGGGCAGAATTTCTATATTATTCATACAAACAATAGAGCCTCTTTTCATACCTGCTCCAGTTCTAATTCCCATTTCGCCAAAAGTTAAAATAGTTCCAGATATCATGTTTACACCTGTAAAATCTCCACACTGTCCACCAACAACCATTGTTGCACCTGCCATTCCATGACCCAATTCATTTTTTACATTACCCTCAATAATTATTTCTCCACCAGAAACCCCTTTTGATGCTCCTCTATATGCACTTGCTATACAGTGTCCGCCACTACCAGAAATATGAATTCGGCCGCCCGTCATTTCCGGGGCAACCCAATCACCTGCATTTCCGTTTACTTTTATAAAACCGCCTGACATTGCTGAGCCTAAATGAGCACCAACATCTCCTTCTATTTGCATGCATCCCGAACTCATATTTGCACCTAAATATTTTATTCTATGCATGTCTCCTTCAACTTCCAAAAGATCATCTTTGCCTTTTGTGACTTTAAAAAAATCTGCAATATTTGCTTCTCGATTACCGTGATAAATTTTCATTTTTTCAGCTTCTTTGACTTTAAGCTGACCAATAACTGCAGTTGATATACATTCTGCTTCTAGAGGAACGTCAGGTTTTGTAAATAATTTTAATTTCATAATAATTTTTTTTTATTTAAATTAAGTCCTTTAAAAAAAATTTATATTTACCAAGCTTACCGCCAAAATTACCTGCGGTAATTTGCACAACACCATCTTTTGCGGCTGCATGCATTCCAACTTTCATAGCTTTTGCAACTGCCTTTTCGTCTGCGCCGTCAACAACTATCTCATAACATGTATGAACGTTTTCAGGTACCGCTGAATCTTTTATTACGCCTTTAATAGTTGGGCAGTAAACATGATTTGTAGATGCAACTAAATCTTTATACTTTGAGCCAACCTTACTTCCACTTCTAACAACACCCTTTGGAAATGGCATGATAACGTTCTCAACTCTTTTCATTACTTTAACTGCGTCATAACATGCATCCAAGCAATTACTAACATTATCGCCTAGAATATAAAAATTTCCTCCGCCAACCGACTCTTGAACACCAAAAGATTCTTCTATTATAAATTCACCATCAAAAACTGGGATTCTCCAATATCTCTTGTCCTGAATTTTTTTACCAATCTGGTATCCATCACCAAAATACCTTAATGCACCACCAATATTAACTGTCTCTTTAGAATCATAACCACTGAAACAGGCCGTTGTCGGACAGGTCATCACACATTGGCCAATTCTTTCAATAAGTCTTTTGCTAAGACTTTCTTTATCCATTGTAAAAACTAATATGCTGTAGCCAGGTCTACCGTCAGGTGTGTCTTCAGGTGATAACTTCATATCAATTCCTGCTTCACATTTACACCCAATAACAGAAGTCGCCATCCCTGTCATTGCTCTAGCTGCACCTTCTGCCCAATAATCATTTTCTGCTGTAATTATTACTTTCGCAGACCACATCCCAAAAGCTTCGGCGTATGTATCAACTATCTCTGTGTTATTAATTTTCATAAATGCTATTTTTTTTATGGGTATCGATAACTAGCCCTTGTCCATGAAGATAATCATCATCGATTTTATAATTTCTAAATGAAATTGAATAAAAATCGTCAAAAAATGGCTTAATAACATCTTCTATGCTTTCGTCAAAATCAGGAGCAACTCTTAATACTTTCTTGTCAGTATAATCACTAACAAACTCATGATTTTCAATTAGTAACATACCGGCTTTAATTACATAACGCGGCGCATTAAACATTTCTTCTTTATCATCAAGCATATCGTATATAGTTACATCCGCATCTGCTCCAATTCCTAAATGACCTTTATTTTTTAATCCGAGACATTTTGCAGGCCCAGCTCTTGTTACAATACAAATTTCATTTAATGTATATTCTCTTTTTAATTCTCCCAAAATTGTACTATTCATTGCTTTTTGATTAACGCTTTTCATCGCTTGTTTTCTAAACTCATAATCCATTAATAATTTAATTACAAGCGGGTAGTTTGCAAAAGAACCCCCATTTGGATGGTCAGTAGATAAAACAATTCTCCAAGGATCTTTTGATAATAAAAATATTTCCAATCCAATCGCCCATTGAAGAGCATGCGTATAAATCATTCCTTGGTAATCAAATGGTAAAATTCCGCAGCCACTTTCACACTCAGTATCAGCATTTACCCACTTTTCTTTTTTATACCCTCTCAAAAGATATGTTAATGGGGCGTCAGCTGTCATAAACATAGCTTTACCAAACATTACTTGACCAACATCACATGTAATATTTTCATGACTATTTACATAATCTGTTATTTCTCTTGAGGCAGATTTTGGAGGTTTGCCAAGTTCGCCTGCGTAACTATTAAACTGAATGTGAGCAACATGTAATCTTCTGTCGCCAGCAGTCTTCATACTCTCGATTGTTGTATCAAAGTTTCCACTATGCCCAAGATTATTACAGTGAATGTGTGGTGGATGGGGTAAGCCTAATTCATGAACTGCATCTATAAATGCTTCTATAACTTTTCTTGGAGCGATATCAGTAGCTTTACTATCCTCATCAATATCTTTTACATTGAGATTTTTGTGCCCTTTCCATGGCTCATCTCCACCCGGATTTACAAGTTTTACAGTATATGCTTTTGTAGCATTTAACCACCAAGCAACAGCCTCTTTAAATTCTGCATAACGACCTTCTGCAATCAAACTTTGCAAGAAAAGATTGTTCCCTAGCAAAACGTAAAATCCGTTATCAATAATTGGTGTGTCATACATTTCTTCCAATGCATGTCTTGCAGTTAACGGTGGGACAGCTGCTTCCATGGCCGTTGTATAGCCAAGTGTTGCATATCTATAACCGGTTGCAAAAGTAGATGGAACAATACCTCCTGATCCAGATTGTGTGTTTGGAGTTTTGAAATGAGGATCTAGCCTGTGATCTTCAGGCATTAACTTTCTTGCTAAATTTACTTTTGGTCCTGTAATGTGACAATGTATGTCAACACCTCCAGGCATAACTGCCATTCCTTTTGCATCTATTACTTTTGCGCTTTTTGAAACCTTGGCTACAATTTTGCCATCTTTCATGCAAATATCGCCAACTTTTCCTTCAATATTGTTTGTGGGATCAAAAACTATGCCGTTAATGATGCGAATTTCATTGCTCATAATTTAACCCCAACCCCTTAATTAATAATTAACTAAATATATTTTTTAGTTGCATAAGGACGATTTAATTTTTTTGCTAGCTTATTAACCTTTTCTCTTAGTTTGGTTAAAACCTCTAAATCACTTGGGAATGGTGAATCAAAAGCTGGTCTTAAACTAATTGGAACATCGTCCATTCTATAAACTGTTCCTCCAGTATTAATACCATATGTGCTAGTTTGTATTGAAACATGCGCTGCTTCACTTGTTGGTGTATTTTTTGTATCGATAGAAATTAATTTACATTTATCACTTGTAATATGATCAATAGCAGGTTTTGGAAAGTTGGCAACAGGGTCGCTTGCAATAATTAGAGCAGCGTCAGCTTCTCCTCTTGTTAAAGTATCAACAGTTGTAAATTCTCCAGGGTTAAATCTTGGATGCCCTCTGCTGAAATTAACACCAAAAGGATATCCTGTTTGCCAAGAAACTACATTGTCAGCTCCTGTAACATTGCCGTGTCCTCTTGCAGGTTTCGCAACAAAGTGAGTAAATTCGTTTAGGTCAGTTGCTAAAGCCATGAGAGCTCCGGAATTAAAATGTCTACCTCGACTCATAGTTAAACCCATCCCAAAAAATATTACTCCGTAATTACAGTTCTTCATTTTTTCAAAAAGGTCTTCTAAAGTTTCTTTATCAACTCCGCAGATTTCTTTTGAATTTTCGGGAATCTCTACTCCCTTGCAAGCAGCTCTTAGCATCCATAACAATTCAAAATCTTTTCCAGGTTTTACTTGGAGAAAAATATCCGCAACACCCGCAGTCTTCGTATGTCTTACATCACAAATTACAACTGTACGATCATCTTTACCATTTGGTGTAAACATACCTTCAGGTGTAACAGCATATCTTGCAAAATGTCTTGGATGTGCTTCCGCAGGGTTACCACCCCAGTACATTACAAAGTCGGCTCTATTTTTAACTTCTCCGAGAGTCATGCTAGGTTCACCAACCCCTTGAAATGCCATGCCAGAAGGTCCGTGACAAACTGAAGTTGTTGTATCAATTGTGCCTAAACAATCATCCATTATTGGTACACATTGTCTTTGAGCTTCACATATTGTGTCACTCATTCCATATAAGATTGGAAATTTTGCTTCAATTAAAATCTTTGCAGCTTCATCAATTGCATCATCAAGAGGAACTTCTTTGCCAGCAATTCTTGCAATTGGCTTATCTTCTATAACATGATTTAGAAACCATGATTTACCAAGAACGCATGCGTCTTTAGCCTTAGTCACAACTTTCTTATCCATATCTACAGTAAGAGTTATATCGTCGCAACAGCAGCCGCAAAAAGTACAAGTTGCATTTTCTACGATTTTTTCGTTTACAATTTTATTGTCTTTACTTACCGCACTCATAATATCTCCTTTATTATCTCCTCAATAATTTAACCCGCAGCACTCCTTGGGGGTAAAGTTGTTTTCTTTTTCTCGCCTTTCTTAATGAATTCAATATCAATTGTCATACCCTTTGAAGCAGGCATGCCAGTGGCACAAGTTTCTCCATCAAATAAACAGCTAGATGGTGGACCATATGGAATAAAAGCATAACCCTCAGGAATTTTACCTTCCCTTAGTGCCTTGACAGTTACATTTGTCTCACCAATGTGATTGCTTATTTTAACATGATCGCCAGTTTCTAATCCCATTCTGGCTGCGTCTTCGAAACTTACTTCTAGAGTAGTCGTGACTTTCTTATACTCATCCTTAAGCTTACCCTTATTCAAGCCGACGCCTTGTTTCGCCGAACGGCCTGGTATGAGTATTAATTGTTCCGTCATTGTTTCATTACGTTTTTCCTAAGCCTTTACTTCAATATTATTATACATCTATATTAACTTATGCTTATTAAGATAACCTATAATGGATAAGAAAACAACCATATTATATTACCATATGAGTATACGAAAGTTATATATGGAGCCGCCTGTCAGATTCGAACTGACGACCTGAGGTTTACAAAACCCCTGCTCTGGCCAACTGAGCTAAGGCGGCACTATTTGCTTGCAAAATTAACAAGACCCTCGAAAAGCAGTGATTCTACATGTATTACCGTATGGTTACAATTCTCAATAATATTTTTTGCATTACCTCCAGTTGCAAAAATTACAGGCGAGGTTTTGAGCTCTGAAGACATTCTCTCTACGATATAGTTCAGTGAATTATAAGCGGAAATGTTTGAGCCACTTTCAATACATGATCTCGTATTCTTTGCAAAAACAGAATCTTCCAAGTCCTCTTCTAAAAAATTAAAGCTCAACATTTCAAAAAATAATTTATCAATAAGTTCCTTACTGGGTAAAATTAATCCACCTAAATGTCTTTTTTTTGAATCAAGATAATCAACTGTTATTGCAGTACCTGCGTCGATTACAATCAGGTCGTTTTCTGTTTTTTTTGAGGCGGCAATTAAATTTAAAACTCTATCAACGCCAAGTCGCTCCTTATTATTTTTATATGCCAAAGATATAAAATTTTCACAGTCCTCAACTTTAATAAATTTAAATAAACTTGAAATATCATTTGGTAATTGTTCAATTATTGAATTCGTAATACTTTCGTTTATTACGCTGCAACAAAGAATTTCACTGGATTCGATATGCTGAATTTTTGAAGTGATTTCATCAACAATCGAATGCTCATGATAACCACTTTTAAAAATTGAGATAATTTTATTATTTTCGACTGAGCCAATCTTATAGTTTGTATGCCCAAAATCAATCACATAAGATTTCATCTTTTATAATTTCAACCTCATTAAAGTTATAAAAATTTAGCTTGCCATTATGAGAACAACATAATTGTCCAATATTATTTATTCCTTTAATTTCAACATTCATTTTTTTTTTATCTGCAACAATTATTTTATCCTTACCAAGATTATAATCTATGAGGTTCCATTCGTCTGATAATTTTTTTAAATCATAATTATAGAATTCTGATAAACACTCTATTACAGACGTAAGAATTGATGCAGCAATTTTATTCCTTGGTATCACAATCTTCTTATCTACTGAATAAAGATCTGTCACCTCTTGTCCAATAGAATTTTTGTCCTCTATAGAAGTATCAATATTAAGGCCGATGCCTATGACTATATAAACTTTTGAGTCTTTCTTGTATTTTGAATCGATAAGGATGCCAGCTAATTTTGAACCATCATGAACTATGTCATTTGGCCATTTTGCGCATATATCTTTATATCCTAATATCTTTAAAGCATTTACCACTTTTATAGCCATCAAAAAATTTAACATGTGTGGGTACTTATGAGATTCCTCGTAATTCCATGCAACCGAAAAACATATATTTTTCTTTACATTCACCCATTCCTTATCTGAAACACCTCTTCCGCGTGTTTGTTTTTCTGCAAAACATGTGTGGCCATTTGGGTAAACACAATTTTTTTCAAGAAGAACATTATTTGTAGAGTCTGTACTTTCAAATACTTGAATAACGGGTACAAGTAAACTTGATTCTATTGGTAGAAAATCTCGTATATAATATGGGTTTAATAAATCATCTTTATTATTCATGGAAAAGCCTACAACAACAAATTTTATTACAAATATTATTGATGAAGATAATAACACTAATAAATATGGTGGGCGAGTTCATACTAGATTTCCCCCAGAACCAAATGGATATCTTCATATTGGCCACGCTAAATCTATATGCTTGAATTTTGAAATTTCAAAAAAATACGATGGTAAATGTAATTTAAGATTTGATGATACAAATCCCGAAAAAGAGAATGAGGAATATATCGAATCTATAAAAGAAGATGTTTCTTGGTTAGGTTATAAATGGGATGAAATTCATTTTGCATCAGATTATTTTAATGATTTATATAATTTCGCGATCAAACTTATCCAAAACGATAAAGCTTACATTGACTCATCATCATATGAAAATATAAAAAAAGAAAGAGGGACTTTAAAAGAACCTGGAAAAAATAGTAAAGATAGGGAGAGAAGTAAAGATGAAAGCTTAAAAATATTTAAAGAAATGCGAGAGGGATTGCATGAGGAAGGTTCTTATGTATTAAGATTAAAAATTAATATGGCCTCTTCAAATTTAAATATGAGAGATCCTGTAATTTACAGGATAAAGAAAACTAAACATCATCGAACGGGCGATGAATGGTGTATATACCCATTATATGATTTTACCCATTGTATATCTGATGCAATTGAGAATATCACTCACTCGCTTTGTACTTTAGAATTTGAAGATCATAGAGATCTTTATAATTGGGTAATAAAAGAAATTGATCATCCAAATCATCCTCAACAAATTGAATTTGCAAGATTAGCGCTTGAACACAATATTATGAGCAAAAGAAAATTGGTTGAATTAGTCGACAAAAAATTTGTGGGTGGCTGGGATGACCCACGAATGCCGACTATCTCTGGCCTAAGAAGAAGAGGTTATACCCCAAATTCTATCAAAGATTTTTGTAATCGTATTGGAATAACGAAAAAGAATAGTTCTATTGAAATGGGAGTACTTGAAAATACAATTCGTGAAGAGCTTAATTTAAGTGCAGGCAGAATAATGGGGGTGCTAGATCCTCTCAAGATTACCATCACAAACTACGCTGAAAATGAACAAGAAATTATAAAAGCACCAGTTAATCCAAATATTGACGATAGTACTAGGGACATCACCATTTCAAAAGAAATATATATTGAAAAAACAGATTTCATGGAAAAACCTGAAAAAAATTATTTCAGACTGTCGCCGGGCAAAGAGGTTAGATTAAGGCATGCATTTAATATTACTTGTAACAAAGTTTTAAAGAGTAACGATGGCGAAGTCATCGGGCTCGAATGCACTTATGATCCAAAAAGTAGAGACATGAAAAAAGGTAATAAAGTTAAAGGAATGATTCATTGGGTAAATGCAAATGATTGTTTAGATGTAAAAGTTAATATATATGATAGATTGTTTCTAGACAAAAACCCAAAAGATTTAAAAAATTTTAACGGAAAATCTTTGATATCAATGGAAAATGCTAAAATTGAAAGTAATTTGAAAATTGAAAATTTGAGTATAAGATATCAATTCGAAAGAATCGGATATTTTATTAGGGATTACAAGTCCTCATTAGATGAAATTACTTATAACCAAATTGTTTCCTTAAAAGATACATGGAAAAATAAAAATTAGGCTAAAGAAATGAAAATTATAAGATGGATACTTGGTAGAATAATTTTAATTATTGACTTCGTAACTAGACCAAAAAAGATTATAAGGTCAGAAGAAGAGCAACAAAAAATTGATAACACATTTAGTAATCATAGTATATATCAATTCCATACATGTCCGTTTTGTGTCAAGGTCAGGAGATATCTTAGAAAAGAATCATTAAATATTGAGCTAAGAGATGCAAGAAATAATAAAAAATTTCGAGAGGAATTAAAAACGAACGGTGGAAAGATTCAGGTCCCTTGCTTAAGAATAGAAAAGAATATAAATACAGTTGAATGGCTATATGAGTCTTCAAATATTATTGAATATTTCGAAAAAAAATTACGAAATCATTAATTCTGATAACTTATATCTAAGATAGTCTATTCTTATTTAGGCGCACCTTTTAAGAAAATTATGTCTAGACTTATAAAAAAAAGGTATATAAAGTTTCACGTATCAAAAATAAAAAGGAGTATATTATGGCGCAAGCAACAGCAAGACACATACTAGTAGAAACAGAAGAGGAATGCCTCAGTTTAAAGGAACAAATTGAAAATGGCTTGGACTTTGCTGAAGCCGCAAAAAATAATTCATCATGTCCTTCTGGTGGTAATGGCGGTGATCTTGGATCTTTTGCTCCAGGCCAAATGGTAAAAGAATTTAATGACGTGGTATTTACAGGGGAGCTTAATAAAGTCCATGGCCCTGTGCAAACTCAATTCGGCTTCCATCTAATAGAAATTACGAGCAGAGAAGATTAAGATTTAATTTAGTATTTTTTGTATATACCTGTGAATACAGAATCATTTGACTCAACATAAATTTCTTTTTCGTCGAAAAAGAAAATTTTAAGATCGTCATCATTAAAAGTGCCAATTACCTCTGGGTTGATAAGAAACTTTTTAGTTATTTCCCTATACCCTTGGGAATAGTCCCACGCAAAACCTTTTAATAGATATTCATTATTTGAGTCGTCTCTTTCTATAGTAATTTCAATATTTTTTTGAAGTTTGATTTTATCTTTAGACCAATTCGTAGACTCAACATGCCTATAACGTTTTAGCCAAGTTGTATCCTCTACAATATTTACAAAATCAGAAAAGATATAACCAGACGTATTTCCAAACGAAACAAGATACCATTTTTTATATCTATAGTTATTTACTTTTTCGAAATTTGAAGAATTAGCTAATTTTAAATTTACATGAGTATTATTTTTAAGATAGAAGATTTTCTTAATTTCAATTTTATCGTTTTTTTTTAACTTTAAAATGATTTTACTATTCTTCGAATTGATTATTGGAATATCTCTTAAATTAATACTATTTTTATTTACAAAACCAACTTTATTATAAGGTTTGTAATATGTAATCATTTTCTTTGGTATATTATAAAAACAATCTGAATAAATTTTTTCACATACTGAATTATTTGCAAAAATTTTTATATCACTGATTAAAAAGATAGTTACTAGGAATACTATTCTAATCATATTCCTTATCTTTCCATTGTCGAATATATTTAAAGATTTCCGCCTCGTCATTAATATTAATATTAAAATGATTTTGGACAGATTGCTTTATATTTGGAACATCAAATCTTAAAAATGGATTAATTTTTAGCTCATCTTCAAGTTTTGATGGTACAGAAAAACCGCCATTATCTAAAATACCTTGAACTTCTCTTTCCATTTCAATAAGGTCGTTATTGTTTGGATCTACTATTTTTGCAAATCCAATATTATCTAAGGTGTATTCATGGGCGCAGTAAATCATCGTATCTGTTGGAAGCTTTTTAATTCTTGTCATCGCTTTATGCATATCTATGTGAGATCCTTCAAATAATCTGCCACATCCGCACGAAAATAAGGTATCCCCACAAAAAAGTTTTTTATGAAAGTAATAAGCAATATGGCTATTGGTATGTCCTCTAACGTCAAGTACTCTAAACTCTTCATTAAGTGAATCTAATTTTATTATATCTTCATCCTTAACGATGTTATTCGCAGGAATTCTAGAATCCGAAGGGCCAAAAATATTTACATTAGGAAATACATTTTTTAACTTAGATACTCCCCCAATATGGTCGTTATGATGATGAGTTATTAAAATGTCTGTTAATTCTAAATTATTATCCATCAGGGATTTTATTACCGGAGCGCTATCGCCCGGATCTACAACAACTGCGCTTTTATTATTATCTTCGAACATCAGCCAAAAATAGTTATCTGTAAATGCTGGGATTTGAACAATATTCATAATTTTTATTTTGCTTTGATATTAATTCTTATTATAAAGGGCGAATTTTAAAAAACTATATAAATATAAAGTCTAATACTTTTTATAAAGAGATTTTAAATTCAAATCAATTTTTTCATATAATTGAATAATGCTTAACATTAATTTCTTGTTATCTTTTTCTCCAACAGGATCGGCTAAACCCCAGTGAATCATGTCAATTTTGTTTGGCCAAATTGGACATATCTCCTTTGCTGCACTATCGCAAACTGTTATCAAGATATCAATTTTAGGATATTCTTTTTCTAGAAAAACATCCCAGCTTTTAGAATGTAATTTTTCTACTGGATAACCAAGCTCTTTACAAAAAGTAAGGACGCCTTGGTTGATTTTTCCTGAGGATTGTGAGCCAGCGGAAAAGCCATTAAATTTATCACCATAGAAAGTATTTGTAATAACTTCACTCAGTATCGATCTTGCTGAGTTACCGGTACATAAAAATAAAATATTTTTTTTTCCATAATTTATTTATATATTTTTATAAAATCTTATTAGTATACAAGGTTAATATTACAAATTAATTACAACTACATAAAAAAAGATTATTTGCTAAAGTAGCTGTTGATAAGGAAAATTACTATGTCAAAAAAATTATTTATAATTCTTGGGAATCAACTTTTCCCAGTTAAAAATCTAAAATCATTCAAAAATGATCATACTTTTTTCATGTGTGAAGATTATGGTTTATGTACTTACGAAAAACACCATAAACATAAAATTTTACTTTTTTTATCTGCAATGAGGTCATACGCGGAGGATTTAAAAACAAATAAATATAAAATTATATATAAAAGAATAGAGGACAAAGATTTTAAAGATTCATATGAAGATAAATTAAAAAAAATAATTTCATCAAATAAAATTCAAGAAGTCTCTTTTTTTGAGATTGAGGACAAAAAATTTGAAAAAAGAATTATAAGTTTTATGAAAAAATTGAACATAAAAATAAATATGATTTCTTCACCTATGTTTATGTGTTCAAGAACAGATTTTAAAGCACATATAGAATTAAATAAAAATAATTTAATGGCAAATTTTTATAAATACATTAGGAAAAAGAATAATATTTTAATTGAAAGCAATGGTCAGCCTGTTGGAGGAAAATGGAGCTTTGACAAAGATAATAGAAAAAAGATTCCCAAAGACACTGAAATACCTTTGTTCCCTAAAATTAATGAAACCAAGCATACACAAGCCCTTAAGCCAATTATTGAAAATATGTTTCCGAAGCATCCAGGCAGTACAGATAACTTTTGGCTTGCAACCCATGTTAATGATGTGAATAAGCTTTTAAATTTCTTTATTAAAGAAAAATCAAATTTGTTTGGTGATTACGAGGATGCGGTAACACAACAAGACAATATAGTTTTTCATAGTGCTCTTAGTCCCTATTTAAATTTAGGTCTTGTTACACCAGATATAATTATTAAAAAAATATTGTTACATCATGATAAAACTCCAATAAAATTAAATTCCCTTGAGGGTTATATCAGACAAGTTTTGGGGTGGAGAGAGTTTATGCGCGGAATTTATCAGAATTATAGTCATGATATGGAAAATAAAAATTATTTTAACCATACCAATAAGATGAGAAAAAGCTGGTATGAGGGTAATACTGGATTACCACCATTAGATCACGCAATTAAAAATGCTGATAGATATGGTTGGTCACATCATATTGAAAGGCTTATGATTCTCTCAAATATAATGAACCTTTGTGAAATTAAACCAACGATTGTATATAAATGGTTTATGGAAATGTTCGTTGATTCTTCTGATTGGGTTATGGTACCAAATGTTTATGGTATGGGTTTATATAGTGATGGCGGAATATTCTCCACCAAACCATACATTTGTGGTTCAAGTTATTTTCTAAAAATGATGGATTTCCAAAAGGGAGAATGGTGCGACACTATGGATGGTTTATACTGGCGCTTTATAAATAAAAATAGAAAATTTTTCTTAAGTAATGCAAGGCTTGCAATGATGGTGAGAGTCTTTGACAAAATGAAAACTGAAAGAAAAAAACATATTTTATCAAGGGCTGAAATTTTTATAAAAGAAAATACGTTATGAAAAAAGAAAATCTCCCATCAAAAATTTGCCCAACATGTAATCGATCATTTGTATGGAGAAAAAAGTGGAAATTAAACTGGGATCAAGTTAAATACTGCTCAAAAAGATGTTCGTCGAAGAAAAACTAATTATTTATTTCTCATCTGGGATACCATTTTCTAAATCTTTCAAATTCTTCGCGTTAAGTTTTTCATCTGCAAATTTATGATTTGTATCGCGATGATGCATCTCATCTTTTCGAATTGCGATTATCACATCACTTAATTTTGCATACGTGTCAAGATTCCAATAATCTATTGCTAATTGCGGCGCAGGTATATTTTCTATGGTTCCATTTTCAACGAGTGTTAAATATTCCGTGTAACTAATAACAGCTTCTTCTTCAAAGTAACCTGTTAATCTGTGGGCTGTTCTTGGGAAAAATATGTATAAGATGGAATAAAAAAATATAAAAATGAACTGAGCAAAAATCACCAATACCCTTTCAAATTTACTTGGCTGTGCTATTTGGATGAATGTCATTAAATGCATTCTTTCATTCTCGGCCTCCGCAAGCATTTCTCTAAGCTTTGGCCCATAACCCATTTGCATGGATCTTAAAGACTTAAAGTGCATAAAAACACCAGAAACCATACCAGGAACTGCAGCAACTGTTTCTAAAACAATTGCTCTATGCCCATATCTTTTCGCAAAAAAAGTGTCAGCACACCATCTTAAAAGTTTAGTGACTTTTTTTGCAAATTTATCGCTGAATGTTACTGGAGTATGTCTTTTCATAAATCCATTTATATTAGTATTTCCTTATATAACTTTACAAAAAAAATACTGAAATTACAACAGATAAAAAATTGTACGATTAAGACGGGAAAATATATAAAAAAATTTGGATAAAAAATAAAGCCTGATAGTGTCCTACTCTCACATGGGGAGACCCCACACTACCATCGGCGATGCACCTTTTCACTTCTGAGTTCGAAATGGTATCAGGTGGTTCAAGTGCTCTATGGCCATCAGGCAATTCTTTCACAATGCATTCTTTTAACTTAAACCTTCCGAACAAAATAATATGCTTGGATGTTATATAGTCAAACCTCACGGGTAATTAGTACTGGTTAGCTTCACATATTACTACGCTTCAACACCCAGCCTATCAACCTAGTCGTCTTCTAGGGCCCTTCAGGGAACTTAAAGTTCCAGTGAGAACTCATCTTGAGGTAGGCTTCCCGCTTAGATGCTTTCAGCGGTTATCTCTTCCGAACATAGCTACCCGGCAATGCCACTGGCGTGACAACCGGAACACCAGAGGTTCGTCCACTCCGGTCCTCTCGTACTAGGAGCAGATCCTCTCAATTCTCAAACGCGCACGGTAGATAGGGACCGAACTGTCTCACGACGTTCTAAACCCAGCTCGCGTACCACTTTAAATGGCGAACAGCCATACCCTTGGGACCTGCTTCAGCCCCAGGATGTGATGAGCCGACATCGAGGTGCCAAACACTCTCGTCGATATGGACTCTTGGAGAGTATCAGCCTGTTATCCCCGGCGTACCTTTTATCCGTTGAGCGATGGCCCTTCCATACAGAACCACCGGATCACTAAGACCTGGTTTCCCACCTGCTCGACGTGTCTGTCTCGCAGTCAAGCACTCTTATGCCTTTGCACTAACCGCATGATTTCCGACCATGCTTAGAGTACCTTCGCGCTCCTCCGTTACTCTTTAGGAGGAGACCGCCCCAGTCAAACTACCCACCATACACTGTTCCTGACCCGGATAACGGGTCTAGGTTAGAACCTCAAACATACCAGGGTGGTATTTCAAGGACGACTCCACCAAGGCTGACGCCTTAGCTTCAAAGTCTCCCACCTATCCTACACAAATAGGCTCAAAGTTCAGTATAAAGCTGTAGTAAAGGTGCACGGGGTCTTTCCGTCTAGCCGCGCGTACACAGCATCTTGACTGCGATTTCAATTTCACTGAGTCTCTGGTGGAGACAGTGTGGCCATCATTACGCCATTCGTGCAGGTCGGAACTTACCCGACAAGGAATTTCGCTACCTTAGGACCGTTATAGTTACGGCCGCCGTTTACCGGGGCTTCGATCAAGAGCTTCGTCCGAAGACTAACCCCATCAATTAACCTTCCGGCACCGGGCAGGCGTCACACCCTATACGTCCACTTGCGTGTTTGCAGAGTGCTGTGTTTTTAATAAACAGTTGCAGCCACCAGGTCACTGCGACCCTCACTAGCTCATAGAGCAAGTCTAATCACCTATGAGGGCGCACCTTCTCCCGAAGTTACGGTGCCATTTTGCCTAGTTCCTTCACCAGAGTTCTCTCAAGCGCCTTAGGATTCTCACCCCACCCACGTGTGTCCGTTTAGAGTACGGCTCTGTTTTACCTGAAGCTTAGTGGCTTTTCTTGGAAGCATGGCATTAACTACTTCTCACCCGAAGGTAATCGTCATCACGTCTCAGGATAGTGTGTTTCCGGATTTACCTAAAAACACTCCCTACATGCTTAAACCAGGATATCCAACACCTGGCTAGTCTAGCCTTCTCCGTCCCCACATCGCAGTAAAACAAAGTACAGGAATATTAACCTGTTTTCCATCGACTACGCCTTTCGGCCTCGCCTTAGGTACCGACTAACCCTGCGCCGATTAGCGTTGCGCAGGAAACCTTGGGTTTTCGGCGTGCGGGTTTTTCACCCGCATTATCGTTACTTATGTCAGCATTCGCACTTCTGATATCTCCAGCAGACCTTTCAGTCCACCTTCACAAACTTACAGAACGCTCCTCTACCATGAAATAAATTTCATCCGTAGCTTCGGTACATAACTTAGCCCCGTTAAATCTTCCGCGCGGACCGACTCGACCAGTGAGCTATTACGCTTTCTTTAAAGGATGGCTGCTTCTAAGCCAACCTCCTGGCTGTTTGGGCCTTTCCACATCGTTTCCCACTTAGTTATGATTTTGGGACCTTAGCTGACGGTCTGGGTTGTTTCCCTTTCCACGACGGACGTTAGCACCCGCCGTGTGTCTCCCATGCTAGCACTTGTTGGTATTCGGAGTTTGCAATGGTTTGGTAAGTCGGGATGACCCCCTAGCCATAACAGTGCTCTACCCCCAACAGTGATACATGAGGCTCTACCTAAATAGATTTCGAGGAGAACCAGCTATCTCCGAGCTTGATTAGCCTTTCACTCCTATCCACAGCTCATCACCCCATTTTTCAACATAGGTGTGTTCGAGCCTCCAGTCGGTGTTACCCGACCTTCACTCTGGCCATGGATAGATCGCCCGGTTTCGGGTCTACTCCCAAAGACTAATTCGCCCAGTTAAGACTCGGTTTCCCTACGCCTCCCCTA
>CACJPG010000005.1 GCA_902595225.1 uncultured Thiothrix sp. | reverse complement strand
AGCATATCTACTTTTTGTCGTTAATTTCATATTTCATTAAGTCATTATTTACTAATACTGCAATAATGATTTAACCCAGTAATATTGTCAACTATTATTTGTTTATATGTTATTGATTTTATTGAGAATGATTCTCAATTGCACTTAGGATGCCACGTAGAATGTTAATTTCTTCCTCTGTGAGGTCAGCTTTATTGAATATATGTTGGATTTTTCTGGAAATTGTTGGTCTATCATCTTTCACAAAATTTATATCTTTCAGCACTTTATCCATATGTTCTAAAAAGGATGAGAATTGATCATTTTTTGCACGATTTTTCCTATCAACTTTATTAATATTTGAGACACTATATCGTGATTCCATTAATATTTCGTACAAAATTATTTGTAATGAAGCAGCAATATTTAAGCTTGTATAAGATTTGTTTGCTGGTATGTGGCAACCAACTCTACATTTAGATAACTGCTGATTTGTTAAACCTCTTGATTCGTTGCCTAACAAAATTGCAATTTTTTCATACTGGCTAGTTTTAATGTTTTCTGATAACTCTCTAGGATTAACAATTTCAATTGGAATATCCCTTTGTCTAGCAGTTGTCCCAATAATAAAATCACAGTCATCTGTAACCTCCTCTAAATTGTTATAAATTTTTGCATTATCTAAAACATCTCGAGCATTTGAAGCCATTGCGAATGAGATTTCATTTATCTGACATAGAGGATTTACTAAGTATAAATTGCTAAAGTTCATGGTTTTCATCGCTCTTGCAACAGAGCCTATATTTCCAGGATGAGTCGTCTCTAAAAGAACAATTTTTATATTTGATAAATCAATCATTAATTAATATTTTTTAAAGCTAAATTTATGTATTATAGTAACATCAAAAGTAGATCTTAAAGCGTGAAATATTATGAATAATACTTTTAGTCCTCAGTTAAATACTGCTGTCAATGCCTCTTTGCTTGCTGGAAAATCTGTGATGAGGTTTTACTCAAGACTTGATAGCTTAAAAATCACATCTAAAGGTTTCAATGATTATGTTTCAGAAGCAGATCAAGAATCAGAATTAATTATTACCGACGCTCTTAAAAAGTCTTATCCGAAATATAAAATAACTGCTGAAGAAAGTGGCTCAAATGATATTAATTCAGACTATGAATGGTTTATAGATCCATTAGACGGTACAACAAATTTTATTCATGGAATTCCACAATTTGCTATATCAATAGGTTTATGCAAAAAAAAAGTTCCAATACTAGGAGTAGTATATGATCCATTTAAAAACGAACTTTTCTGTGCAGAAAAAGGAAAGGGAGCTCTTTTAAATAATAAAAGAATTAGAGTATCGAGTTGTCAAAAAATAAAATCTGCTGTTTTTGGTACTGGAATTCCATATAGAAAAAAAGACCACTCAGGAGTATATATTGAAACACTTCGAGCGCTAATGAATGCAAGATGTGGAAGTATTAGAAGACTTGGCGCGGCAGCTTTAGATTTAGCATATGTTGCTTGTGGACGTCTTGATGGTTTTTGGGAGTTTAATTTAAAGCCTTGGGATATTGCTGCAGGATCAATAATTGTTCTTGAAGCAGGCGGTTATATAAGCGATATAGAAAATAATGATAATTATTTTGACTCTGGTAACGTACTTGCTGCGAATCCAAATTTACACAAAGAGATCATTGGGACCCTGAAAGGGAAAATTTAAGGCTTTTCCTCGTCAACTTCAATTGTTACATCTTTCGCAGATATGTTTAACAATAGCAATGTAGAGCTTGCAATATAAATCGAAGAGTATGTTCCAATTATTACGCCAATTAATAAAGCAAAAGAAAAACCAAATAATATTTCACCACCAAACAATATAAGAGAAATTAAAACTAAAATAGTTGTCAATGATGTTATTAAGGTTCTCGATAATGTTTGGCTTATAGATTCATTAATAAGCGAAACAGTGTTCGTATTTTCAATGATAGCCGCTTTAAAATTTTCCCTTATCCTGTCAAAAACAACTATGGTGTCGTTAAGAGAGTATCCTATTACAGCAAGTATTGCAGCAAAAACACTTAAATTAAATTCAATTTGAGTAATTGAAAACAAACCCATGATCAAAAGTACATCGTGAATTAAAGCTAAGATTGCACCAACAGAAAATCTGTATTCGAATCTTAGTGCAATATAGATCATTATTAGTATTAAAGCTATTAGTGCTGCAAGAATACCCTGATCTCTAAGCTCTTCTCCAACTTGTGCTCCAACATACTCGACTCGCTTAAGAGAAAAATCAAATTTATTTTTCAGATTTTCAATTAGATCATTACTCAGGTTTGACTCATTGGTAGAAAGAATATTTGGCATTCTTATTAATATTTCACTTTTTGATCCAAAATATTGAACTGAAGATTTGCTATAGTTATTTTCTTCAAGAAAATCTCTAATTTCATCAATGGGGGCATCTTTATTAAAGCTTATTTCAATTAGTGTGCCACCTTTAAAATCAACACCATAATTAAACCCTTTAAAAAAAATACTTAGCAGAGATATGATTATTAAAAAAACTGAAATATAAACGGCAAGTTTATGCCATTTCATAAATTCGTAGTTAATTTTTATTGTTCTCATATACTTAATTCTTTTGTTTTAAATCTTGAGTTGTTTTCATAACTAATGTTTGCTAAAACTCTAGTCACAATAATTGCTGTAAACATTGAAGAAATTACACCAATTGATAGTGTAACCGCAAATCCTTTAATTGGGCCTGTTCCAAAAATAAAAAGTATTATCGAAGCAATCAAAGTAGTGATATTTGCATCGGCAATTGTGGAGAAGGCTTTTTTGTAGCCTAATTCTATTGATGCTAGAGGAGTTGAGCCATTTCTTATTTCTTCTTTAACTCTTTCGAAAATTAACACATTTGCATCTACTGCCATACCAACAGTAAGAACTATTCCTGCGATTCCAGGAAGCGTTAATACAGCTCCTGGTATTAGAGACATCACAGAGACGATTATCAATATATTTAATATCAGAGCTGTATTTGCAAACAGGCCAAAGACCCTATAGTAATATGTCATAAAAATTAGAACTAAAATTAAACCGATAATTACCGAAATTTTTCCTTTTTCAATATTATCTGCACCAAGACTGGGCCCTACTGTCCTCTCTTCAATAATATACATAGGTGCAGCCATTGAGCCTGCTCTTAAATATAATGCAAGATCTCTCGCTTGTTTTGGACTATCAAGACCTGTAATCTGAAATGATTTTGATAATCTTTCCTGGATAGTTGCAATACTGATAATCTTCTCATATTTTTTTGTAACCCTTTTAGTCTCACCATTCACAACTCTTGACTCAGACTTACTCTCAATAAAAAGCACTGCCATCAGTTTACCTATATTGTCTTCTGTGGTACTTGCAAATCTTTTTGAGCCCGGTCCATCCAAAGTAATATTGACAGAAGGTCTTGAATTTTGATCAAAACCCGAAGATGCATCAACTATATTTTCTCCAGTAAGTATTACATTTCTTTTTAATAATACCGGTTGACCGGCATCATCATAATATAACTTGGAGTTAAACATTATTTGTTCTGATTCCTCTGCAGCGTAAGCATCAGATTCTTCATCTACCATTTTAAATTCTAAAGTGGCAGTTGCTCCAATTATTTCTTTTGCTCGAGTTGTATCTTTCACCCCAGGTAACTCAACAACAATTCTTGTTTTACCACTTTGTTGAACGATTGGCTCTGCGACACCAAGTTCATTTACCCGATTTCTCAAAGTAGTAGTATTTTGCTTTATAGCTGCAATTCTTAACTCGTTTATTGCATTTTCAGAAATACTTATTTGTAATTTATTATCTTCTAATCTCTTTATATCAAAAGTATTTTGATAATTTTTATTGAGCATATCCTCAACTTCTTCAAAGTTAACGTTGTTTGAAAGATCTATGAATATTTTATTATTTTCGAATTTGAAACTTGAGTATCTAATTTTATTTTTTCTAAGCTGACTTCGAATATCGTTTGAAAATTTTCTTGATTTATTATCTATTACCTCATCTAAATCAACTTGCATTAAAAAGTGAACCCCCCCTTTTAAATCTAGCCCAAGGTTCATTTTTTTTGCATTGATTGATATTAGCCAATTTGGTACTTCATTAAAAAAAGTAGGAAGTGAATAAGTTACGCTAAATAACATAACAAAAATTACCATTATTTGTTTAAATGAGAAAATTTTCATATTGAATATTAGATTGAACCTTTTGGAAGAACTGTAGATACTGAATTTTTTCTAACCTTAATATTTATACCTTTAGAAATTTCTAAATCAATTGTATCATCTTTAATGCCTACTATTTTTCCCATAATTCCATTTGAAACTACAACTTCAGTTCCATTTGTTAATGAGTCGATGAGCTTATTATGTTCTTTTGCTCTTTTATTTTGAGGCCTAATAATCATAAAGTACATAATTACAAAAAATATACCTATCATTATTAGCATACTCATGCCTCCTCCAGATTGTGGAGTTTGAGCATATGCGTCGTTAATAATATTCATTTCTATTTCCCCTTAAATACTTAAATTTCTTGGTTTTGTGAATTATAAAACTCTCTTACAAAATCTTCTAGTTTATTTGATTTAATTGAACTTCGCAGTTCTTCCATTAATTTTTGATAATAATATAAATTATGAATGGTATTTAGTCTTAATCCAAGTATTTCTTTGCATGAATCCAAATGCCTTAAGTACGATCTAGTGTAATTACGACAGGTATAGCATAAACAATCTTCTTGTATCGGCGCCATGTCATCCTTATATTTGCTATTTCTTAATCTTAATATGCCTTTATTTGTATAAAGAAAACCAGTTCGTGCGTTTCTTGTAGGTATAACGCAGTCAAACATGTCAACGCCTCTTAAAACGGCTTCGATGATATCACTTGGGGTGCCAACTCCCATTAAATATCTTGGTTTATCTTCTGGCATTTTATGTGCAATATTATCCAAAACTTTATTTCTCTCTTCTGAGGTCTCACCAACAGATAATCCTCCGATTGCATAGCCATCAAAACCAATATCTAATAAGCCAGATAAAGATTTATCTCTTAAATCATCATGAACTCCACCTTGAATGATTCCAAATAAATTACTTTTAGATTGCGTAATTGCTTCTTTAGAGCTCTTACCCCATATTAGTGAAAGCTCAAGTGATTTGTCTGCAGTTTTTTTATCTGCTGGATATGGTGTGCATTCATCAAACTGCATTATAATATCGGCACCAAATTGTTCTTGTAACCAGATCGACTTCTTAGAATCTAAAAAAACTTTTTCGCCATCAATTGGCGACTGAAAATATACCCCTTTATTAGTAATTTTTCTTAATTTAGATAAACTGAAAACTTGATAGCCTCCAGAGTCAGTAATAATTGCACCATTATAATTCATAAATTTATGTATCCCATTATGCTTAGAAATTATTTCAACCCCTGGTCTTAACATTAAATGAAAAGTATTTGCCAATATAATTTTGTAACCAAAATCATAAATTTCTGAACCAGACATTGCTTTTACTGTCGCTGCTGTACCAACAGGCATGAAGCATGGCGTATCTATAAAATGGCCATTTAAAATAAGGGAACCTAGTCTTGCTTTATCTTGTACATTTTTTAATGTGAAATTCAACATTTTAAACTGATATATTTTTAATTATAAATAATTTTTATTAAGCTTAAGGTATTTTTCTAATCAAACAACCATAGTAGTTTTCAATAAAATTATAACATTTTTTCAATTGAAAATTATGTTCAGAAAGTTGTCCCTTAGACATTAAGTAAAGAAAATTATATGCATTGATATCTGCTACTGACATTTTTTCTGAGTTTTCCTCAATATATAAACTTATTTTTTTACTTAATGCTTTTGGAGACATAACATAATGCTCCTCGGATAGAATAATTAATAAAGCTTCTTCGCTATTTAATTCAGAGAAATTTTCTTTACTAAGATTCTGCGGATAAAAGAATTTACATTGAAGATTATTAGTTCTGCACATAAATTTAAACAAATATCTCTCAATTGGATATTCATCATCTTTAAGTACTAAAGTTAATTTTGTATAAAAATTCTTATTTCTTTCATTTTTAAGAAAGTTTATTAAATTTTCATATCTATCAACTGTAAATTTTATAGGCTTTGGATAATGGTATCCTAGTACCATTTTACTAATTTTATTACTATTATAGGTCCACGTAATATTCTCTTCTTTTTTATAAATATGATTTGTTAAAAAGGTAATATGTAGAAATAAATATGAGGTAATAAAAAAATTATTTAGATAATTTAATCTATGGTTTTTTAGAATTAATGCTAGGGCAAATATAGCTAACAAAACCATTACTGGCGAAATTTTTCTGTATGTAATTTGATGCGTTGAAAAGTAGAGCACTATTGGTATAGGTATTGAGGCCAATAAGATAAGGGAAAAATTCTCAAATCTTGTATGCATATTTTTAAAATCAAAAAGTTTATCTTTATTCGAAAATAATGTTGCAAAAAATGAGATTATTAAAAGAAAAATTATAGAATACGTTAATATCTCACCGTTATTTTTTATAGCGCTTAAAATTAAATCAGAATATGAAGGAATATCAGTTTTCAAGTAACTAAAAGTATCGCCTATAGATGTATCATATACCCAACCATAAAGACTTCCAAATCTTGGTGTATACCATATCCATAAAACTAAAGAAGATACAAAAAAGCTTCTCTTGAAATAATTAACTTCTGACTTAGCATAAAAAATATTCTTTTTAATTTTTAGAAATAATATAATAGCTATTAGAAAAAAAAGAATTATTGATACAAAATAAGTTAAATAAAAGAATATTTCTTCAGAATATGGCGGATCTACTTTAATGACTGAACTTGATACTTCAGGAAAAATTCTGCTAAAAAATAATAACCAAACAAAAAATATTGGGTAAAAAAGGCCGCCTAATATTTCCCTTAAAGAGATATAATTACCATACCTTTTAAGTATTAAAATTCCTAAAGCAGGTAAAAGAATTATTAAACCTTCAATTGGTCTCGTTAATATTGTTAAAGTAAAAAACAATACGAAGAATCTTGAGTTCCTTCTTGTTTTAAAAAGATCGCTTTTTATTAAAAAATAAATTGAACCAAGTAAAAAAGCAATAAATGCAACCTCTGCAAAAAGTGGGATAGGCTGTCCTCCAAACATGATATTAAATGACAATCCTATTACCAATGCTGAAATTACTGAGGAATATGTATTTATACTAAGAGAGCGAAATATTTTATATATCATTACTGTTGATAAAGTATTAAAAAAAACATGAGTCATAAGGACTGAACTCAGAATATCTCCAGATGAAAGAATCATAAACGGAAAAATATAAAGCTGAAAAGCTATCGGTCTCCAGCCTCTTTCATTAAAAATTGATATTAAGAAATTAAGATATTCACCTTTTTCTAAGAATAGATATATTGAATATGCAGAATCTAAATACTCTACAGAATCTGATATTGGAAACTGAAAATTTTCCAGATGCCAAATAAAAGAAAATAGAGGTGCTAAAAGTAAAAGAAATAAACTAAGCTCATATTTAAGATTAAGATTTTTCAAAAATCTATACCATCAGCTTAAAAATTTTTAACACATACATTCTTACTATGCATAATACAATACAAAGTCCATTATAAATTACTGACATTTTACTGGTACCCCCTATTCTCGCAGGTTCGTCACCTGAAATTTCTGAGATTTTTAAGCCTCTATTTATTGCTACAGCACTTATAAGGGGTTCGAATACTGGACCATATAAAAACTTTTTAAATTCAGGGTATTTGGCAATTTTTATATCAAAACCTCGATAAATTGTTAAGGTGTCGGTAGGATTAAATTGTCCTAACAATCCAATAAAAAAAGTAAACATTCTGTTTCCAAAGGCAGTTACAAAAGTATCGTCATATGAAACTGCAGGAGGTAAATATCTAGAAACAACAACTAAGTCATCGCCCCTATGTAAATTTTCAACAATCATGGGAAGTTGCTCAACTAAACAGTTTCCATCCAAGCTAAATTCAATAACACAATCTGTCTCAATAATTGATATTGCTTCCATGACCGCTGGGCCAAGACCCTTTTCTTTTTGCGTTACAAGATGAAGATTATGACTTTTTGCGTATTCTACAGTACCATCGGTTGACCCTCCGTCAATAACAAGAATCTTGTCAAATAAATTTGTATCTATCTTTGGAAAAATTGCTTTGAATCCAACAACTTCATTTAGAGTTGGCAAAAGTAGGGTAATGGTTTTTTTATTCATAAAAATTTTTAAATAATTTTATATCTTTAATAAAATAAACTATTGTGATTGCCGTAATACCTATACCAAAATAAATGATACCAGTTTTGATGTTGCCCTCAACAATGATTATTTTAAGACTCGCACCTAACATAACATAAAAATAATTCAAAATTAATGATACGAGCGTAATTATTATAAAAAAATCTTTGAACTTGATGCTTGTAAGACCAAATGCATAATTTAAAAGACTCTGAGGCAAAAATGGATTTAAGGTACACAAGATAATATATTTTATTTGATCCCTTTTTCCTATATTTAAATCTATTTTATCACTAATTTTTTGTTTCAATTTCGAAAAAAAATTATTTTTTGAAAAATTCCTCATTATTAAAAATGAAATTGATGCAGCAGCAGAAGTAGCTATCGTGGAAATAATTGTACCTAATATTGCTCCCCATATTATCCCTGATACGAATAAAAAAAACATTGCTATTGGCATTAACATTACCATCCCAAAGATAAATAAAAAGCAAAAAATTAGAATTGAGAGATAAGGTCTATCTGTGTTGAAGTTATATAAAAATTCGTAATTATAAAAATTATTACTATAAAGACTATTTACAACAACAAAACCAAATAAATATACTAAAAAAATTATTATAATATTTTTCTTCACTTGTATTTTACGATAACCATTTTAAAATTTTAATTATTCCTTCTCTGCCCAAATTGCTATTCCCCTTTCCCTTTTGCGAGTTTAGATGAATATTTTCATAATTTTCTACATAGTATTTATACGCAGACAAAAGCATTTCGTTATTATTTTTTGTTGGTTTCCAGCCCAGTTCCTTATGAATAAGATCTGTATTTCCTGAAAAAGAGTTAATTATCATATTGTATTGATAAGGCCCAAGAGGAGACAAGCCGATTTTAAAGAAGAGTTTCATAAGAGGTAAAATTAATCTTGATGGAAGAGAGTATATTTTACTTTTGCTTGAAGCTTCTTGAATTAAGAATTCAAAAGTTTCATACAATGAGCACGGGTTTGGAGACCCAATATTAAAAACGTTTGTTTTGTTATATAAGCTCGCTGAAATACATGCAGAAGCTAAATCATCCCCATAAACAAATTGGTATTTATTATCACCGTTGCCAACTAAAAAAAGTTTTTTATTATCTTTGATAAAATCAAATACCACGGAGAGTATCCCCAATCTACCTTCTCCTATAATTGTAGGCGGTCTAAAAATAATTACATTTAAATTTTCTTTTTTTGATAGTAATATTTGTTCTGATTTTAATTTTGAATCACCGTATTCTTCAAAAGGATTTAAAGGATAATTTTCTGGAACTTCTAAAGAATTTAGTTTTCCATATACGCAATTTGAGGAAAGATATATAAAATTTTTTACTTTATACTTTATAGCTAAATTAGATAGAACATCAGTTGCCTCAATATTTACCTTTTTAAAATATTCAGCATTTTTTTTATTATAAGTCAGTTGGGCAGCACAATGGTATATACACTCTATATTATTCGAAATAAAAATTTCCTCTAATTTCTTATAATCTGTTATATCTAAATTTATATTTTTATTTATATATTTAGAATTTATTTTTTTGTGAGAACTGTCAATTGCAATAACGTCTTTATTATATTCTAATAGTTTTTTTACTATAACACTTCCTACATATCCAGAGCTTCCTGTTACAAGATGCATAAATGACCTTTAATTTGTGTGTTATTATTAGCTTCAAGAACAATATTTTATGATATATTAATTATTAAATAATTTCACTAAATAACATGAGCTTAATGATGAAGAAAGTTTTAATTTGTGGTGCAACTGGTTTTATAGGAAAAAATATCACTCTTGGATTATCAAAAAATATAAATTATGAAATTCATGCTGTTCGCTATAAGAGACCAAAATACGATTCACCAAAAAATGTGACTTGGCATAGAGCAGATCTAAGAAACCCAATTATGGTTGATAAATTAGTCAAAGGTATGGATATTATTATCCAATGTGCCGCAACAACTTCTGGATCAAAAGACATTGTATCAATGCCTTATATACATGTGACTGATAATGCTATTATAAATTCCTATATTTTTCGAGCAGCATATACTCATAAAGTAAAGCATTTTATATTTCCAAGTTGTACAGTTATGTATCCCTCGTCAAAAAAACCAACAAAGGAAACAGACTTTAACGGAATAATTATTGATAAATATAAAGGCGCTGGAGAAACAAAAGTTTATTTAGAAAAAATAGCGAAGTTTTATTCTATGCTGAGCGATACGAAATATACAATCATCCGCCATTCAAATATTTATGGGCCACATGATAAGTATGACTTAGATAAAAGCCATGTGTTTGGTGCTACTATAACGAAAGTTATGAGAGCAAAAGAAACACTTGAGGTTTGGGGTAATGGAAAAGAAATTCGAGATTTCTTACATGCTGATGATTTGGTAAATTTTGTAAAAAAAGCTATAAGAAAACAAAAAAAACCTTATGAGATTTTTAATTGCGGCTCAGGATCACCCGTTACCGTTAAAGATCTTTGCGAGAAGATAATTAAAATTTCAAGAAAAGATATAGAAATTAAATTCAATAAAGCCAAACCATCTATACCTTTTGATATGTATTTGGATTGTAATAAAGCAAAAAAAGAGATTGGTTGGACGCCACAGATTGAAATAGATCAGGGCATTAAAAAAACCATTTCATGGTGGAAAAAAAATATTAAAAAATAAATTTAATTTTCCTATTCGAGCATATTATGGAAGAAATTAAAGTAACGCTTGTAATTCCAACTCTTAATGAAATACAAGGGTTAAAATTAGTATTGCCTAGAATCGATAAATCCATTTTTGAAGAAATAATAGTTATTGACGCCCAATCAACTGATGGCACTGTGGAGTACATAAAAAAATTTAATGATATAAAGCTTGTTACACAATTAAGTAAAGGGCTTACCGCAGCAATGGTTGAAGCGATTGAAATCGTAAAGACTGAATACATTATTGAGTTTAGTCCTGATAATAATTGTACTCCTGAAGAACTTCCGCTAATTGTTGACAAATTAAAGGAAGGGTATGAAATTGTTGTAATCTCAAGATATTTAGATGATGCTGTTTCAGAAGATGATAGTATTGTTACTGGCTTTGGAAACTGGATGTTTTCCAAACTTATAAGATATCTTGGCAAATTTCCAGTAACTGATGCACTTACTATGTATAGAGGTTACAAAGTTTCTATTGTAAAAGACCCTTTATTTAAAAAGTATTTGTCTACAGGCCATATTTTTGAACCTCTAATATCAGCATATGGTAACCTTATGAATTATAAGTATTATGAAATACCAGGAACTGAACATAAAAGAATTGGCGGCGAAGCAATTACTGACAACAAGTTAAATGTTATTAAGGCCGGGGTTTCTATATCAATTGTCATTTTGCGCTTGTATTTAAAAAAGTTTTTTAAGATTAGCATTTGAATTATTAAGAATTGGTTATGTTGATAAATATAAAAAATAATATCCAAAATATGAGCGATAAGAAATTAGCATTACTTGCATCAATTTTACCGATTTCTATAATGATATTTTGGCATTATTCGAATGCAGGTCTGCCTTTTGCAGATGCAAATGACTTTATAGGTGCTTCTGGGGCAATTGTTAATCATTTTTATAATGGCGATTTTTTAAAAGGTTTTTATGAACTGTATTCAGGAAAACCATGGAGGCCAGTTTCGTTTTACTTATTATTATTTCCTTTTATGTTGATTTCTGGAAATAATATTCTATTCACAGGAGCTTGTGTTCATATAATATGTCTATTTTTTATAATTATTTATAGTTACCACCTACTAAGGTGCATTACGGATTGCAAATCATCAAGTTTCATCGGAGCTTCGTTAGTTGGACTTTTGTCTGGGTCTTTTTTTCCAGGCGGCGATAGCTACCTTTTCGCTGAAACTGCACTAACACCAGCTGTAATTGGTGTGATTTACCATTTATACAAATCAAACTTTATGATTTCAAAAAGACATTCTTTCTATGCATTAATTGCAATGTTGATAGCTTTTACTGTAAGACCTATTGAAGCACTGCTGCATTTAGGCCCGGTATTAATTTATTTTTTTTACTCTGGGTACAAGAACAAAGTTTTTTCTAAAAAATTAATTCTTAATATTCTACAAGTAATAATTCTCTCAATATTATTATTGTCCTTAAAAGGCTTGGACATAACTGTAGATCAAAGAATTTCAAATATTGACGAATTCAAAGCTGCAGAATTATATGAATATTTGTTTAAGTTTCTATTGATAATAATCCTTATCTTAGTAATACCTTTAATATATTCTTTGGGTAGAAAATTTCTATATTATTTAAGATTATCTAAGGATAATTCTGGATCCTATGTTCTAATAATTTTTAGTCTTTTCTCTTTTTTTATACTTTTTTGGTTTGCTGATGCTTGGAGAGATCTTTATACTTGGATTTACAGAACCCAATTGGGTGATGTAGCAAGGGTTACGAATACTGAAAGTAGTTTTTTAAAATTACCAAATTCTTTAACTGAACTTTTTAACAGATTTTACTTTCAGATCACTCATGCTGGCCTTATACCTTTTATCGTTACCTTTTTTTCATCTCTAATTGTCTTTATTTATAAAATAAAAAAAAGAATAACGAATAATAGTAAGCTTTATCTTTATTTATTTTATGGGCTAATTATACCCATTATCCCTGTAATGATTTCAATATCTAATACGCCTAGAAAATTTCAGATATCATATATCCTCATAATAATTTTTCTTATAGCTTATTCATATTCAATAAACAAAATTACAAAATTTATAGTTATTTTTTATATGATGACAGTTTCTTTTCAATCAGCTTCATTAATAAATATAACCAAATTAAATGATAATTCTTATTCCCAGTATGTATCTGGAAATTTTCTAAAGCCAAGAAAAGAATCTTTTGAAACAAAAATAATTGAAATTATTAATAGAAATTCGAGTGTATATAACTTTAAAAACGTAGACCTTGCTTTTATGTATCCTGGCATTGACCATGACATTTTTACAGCCAACATGTTAAGTGCTTTAATTCCAAAAAAAACATTCCATACATCCTTGCCAGTAATTTTTGAAGATTATAAAAGTGAGTGGTTGATAAACAGACTCAAAAAAATTCATGCTGTCTTTTTAATTAATCCTTATGGCTCAATGGAAATCTCGGAAAAATTTTCTAAAGTTTTTAAAAATGATTTTGTAAACGCAAGATTTCCTCAAGAAAAATTATATGCGGAATTAATGCATTTCTATTTTTCTAGGAAATTAGAAAAATCTTTTAATTATATCTCAATTGAATGTATGGATTTTCCGGAGAAAAACAATGCTCAAGTTGCTGGGTGCCTTTTAATAAATAGAAATATTGTCAAAAATAATGAGAATTAAATCATTAATTAAAATTTTTATTGCTGCAGCCTCTATATATCTACTTAGTAAATATGATTTTCTTGATTTCTCATACTTATTAAAATTAGATATTTTATTGTCGATACAAATTATTGGCACAATAATAATTATAATTTTTCTAGGAAGCTTGAAATGGCACTATCTGATAAAAAATCAAAATCAAGATATAACTTATAAAGCAACTATTGAGTCATATTATCTTGGATATGCACTAAACTACATATTATTTGGTATTGCTGGAGATGTTATTAAGACGATATATCTCATTAAAAATAGAGATAATAAAGTTGGAATTAGTATGTCTGTTGTTATAGACAGATTAATTGGTTTATTTTCTATGTTTATACTTATTATGATATGTTTACCAAAAATTTTTTTTATAGATGAATCTTTGTTTAGCTTCAAAATTTCGATTTTTGAAAACCTTCTCATATACTATCCATTGCTTTTTTTTATTCTAGTACTTATTTTTATCCTATTTAGAAAAATACTTAATAGTCGAAGAGTTAATAAAGCTATCCTTCTTTATTTTTATAAGTATAAAAATAAAACTTTTAGATTCTTAGCAAAAATAATAAAAGTATTATTTTCATATAGAAAATCAACAAAATATCTTCTTTATAATTTAATTATTGCTATAGCACTACAAATTATAATTGGGTATTCAATTTTCTTAATATGCTCATATATTCTGCAAGATGATTTAGGTTATTTAATAAACTTAATATCAAGCTTAGTCGTACAAATAGTAAGTGTTATACCTCTATCGCCAGGTAATATTGGAGTTGGTGAAGCAGCATTCTCTCAAGTTATGTATTTATTGAACAATAATATTCTTTTGCAATATGCCACTGTATATTTTGTTTTTAGAATTTTTAATATGATCTGTTCTGTTCCTGGAGTTATAATATATTATCTGGTGATAAAAAAACGTGAGACCTAGCATGGAAGATAAAAAAAAGTGGAAACTTCTATCAAGAAAAAAGGTTTATGACGGAAGTCCGTATATCAATATTTTTATTGATAAGGTTGAGTTACCTGACGGAAAAATAATAGATGATTACCATAGAATAGAGGTTAACGATGCAGTAATGCTTCTTATCGAGAATAATTCTGGTGAATTACTGGTTTATAAGGAATATAGACACGGAATAAGCGATGTTACCTATACTTTTCCTGCAGGTGGAATCGAAGGGAATGAGTCTATTGAGGAAACCACAAAAAGAGAAATTATGGAGGAACTTGGATATATTTTTGATAGCCACCAGTTAATTAAAAAATATATTGTCAGTGGAAGTTATATGTTTTCTGAGTTAAATATAATATCCGTAAAAGGCATAAAAAAAATATCTGAACCAAAAAATAGAGATGTAGAAAATCCTGAGATAATTTGGTTATCGAGAGGAGAAGTCAAAGAAGCTATTTACAATAGTGGATTTGAAGGTTTAACATATGCTACAGCTGCACTAATATGGTTGACATATGATGAAAAAAAATAAAATTTGGATTACAGGAAAAGGAATGGTTGGTAAAGCCTTAATAAAGACCTTATCAAAAGATGATAAGTATGAGGTTATTTCAACATCGCGAAAAAAACTTGATCAAACAAATCAAAAAATTACGGATAACTGGATTAAAAAAAATAAGCCAGATACTATCATAATTACATCTGCTTTAGTCGGTGGAATTCAATTAAATTCAAGAATACCAGCAACATTTCTATACGAAAATTCATTGATTAATTTAAATATAATAAATTCAGCTCACATCCATGGTTGTAAAAAAATTGTTTTCCTAGGTGCTAGTTGTATGTATCCAAAGAAAAGCAAGCAACCATTCAAAGAAGAAACAATATTTGAAGGAAAGGTTGAGGAAACAAATGAGGGGTATGGAATATCTAAATTGATTGGTTTAAAAATGATTGAAATGATTAATCAACAATATAATAAATCACATATAACAATTATACCCGCTGCAAGCTTTGGACCAAATGATTGTTACGATGAGTCAAAAAATCATGTTATTCCTGCATTAATAAAAAAAATACATAATGCGAAGGTTAAAGGCTTAAAAAATATAAAACTCTGGGGCACAGGTAAAGCAAAAAGAGAGTTTTTATATGTTGACGATATGGCTTCTGGAATTATCCATATATTAAAAAATTATAAGGAAATTTCACCAATAAATTTAGGCACTGCAGATGAAATCTCAATTAAAAATTTAGCAGAAACTATTAAAAAAATTATTGGCTATGATGGTAAAATCATTTTTGACTCTTCAAAGCCTGAGGGTATAAAAAGGAAAATTTTAGATAACACAAAAATTAAGAAACTTAATTGGTCTCCAAAATATAGTCTTGAAGATGGGATTTTATTAACATATAAAGACTTTTTAAAAAAAATTACTCATTAAAGAATTTTTTAATAATTCTGATTACATAATTTATCTCAGATTTAGTCATATCAGGAGAGCTTCCCCAGAATATACCTCTATCCATTATTATATCTGCACCAGATAGGTTGCCAGAGATTCTATATTTAATATTTTTAATACCAGGTTGTTTAGTCATATTTCCACAAATAATCGGCCTTGTTTCTATACCATTTTTCTCAAGATGTTCTCTTAAGTCATCCCTCATTTTTCTTGTTTTACAAATAACTGGAAATCCGAACCAAGATGCTTTTGTACCCTTTGTGATTTCCATCGGCTGTATTAATTCATTCTTTTTTAAATGACTAAACGCTTTATTCCAAGTCTTACCAATCTCATGTCTTTTATTATTAAATTTTTCAAGCTTCTTAAGCTGAACCAAGCCAATAGACGCATTCATATCTGTTGACCTTAAGTTATAACCAACATTTACGAATAAAAATCTTGGATCAATTTCGGGAAATTGCTTTTCATATTCTTTTGCATTAAACATATCTCTAGTCCAGCCATGAGATCTAAGTGAGTATATTTTATTTGCGAGATAATCGTTGTTTGTAACTATCATTCCGCCTTCTACAGTTGTAATGTGATGTGAAAAATAAAAACTGTATGTACCAATGTCACCAAAGGTTCCTAAATATTTATTTTTCTTTTTTACTCCAAGTGATTCACATGTATCTTCAATAAGCCATATCTTTTTTTTATCACAAATATCTCTAACTTCCTCAATGTAACCACCATTACCAAGGACATGTACCATACATATTGCCTTAGTTTTTTTTGAAATTGCTTTCTTAATTGAGTTTACATTCATTTGTAGTGTATCTGGTTCACTATCAACAAAAACTGATTTAGCGCCTGTTTGTGAAATTGGCCATATTGACGTTGACCATGTTACTGCTGGAACAATAATTTCATCATTTGGTTTTAAAAAATCATTTCTTGATTTAAACTTTCGAAACTTATCATTATCTTGAATTGCAGAAAATGCAAGAAGGTTAGCAGAAGAACCAGAGTTAACATATATCGCGTGCTTCACACCTAGATGTTTTGAAAAAGCAGCTTCAAACTTTTTTGTAACCTTACCCATAGTCATATACCCTGAGTCAAACACTTTGTTTAATGCTCGTTTTTCAGCAGTGCCTATAGTATTTTTATTAAGTGGTATTTTTATCATTTATCAAGATCCTTTTTGAATTATTATGTATGTAATAATACTCTATAATTCATATAAAAAAAATGGTTAAAATAAATTTTTTAAATAAACAAATGAGATATGATATTCTGAATCAATGAAAGAAGATTTAAAAAAATATTTTGATGAAATTGAGCATCTACAATATAGTGAAAGATTACCCTTTCACGCATCGCTCTTTGAAAATAAAGCTATAATTTCAAAATTTTTATGGGACATTCATAGTCATAACGCAAAGAAATTTTACATAAATAATAATACTAAATACAATTCAAAATTAGAGGAGTATGGATATATTACCGGCAAACTTGATAAGAAAAATACAGACCTTCTTATGAAGATATTTAATAGCTGTGAAAAAATAAAGTTTGATCCATTTGATTTTGATTCTGACTATGTCTATGAGCCAAGAAAAAATCTTCATGATGACATGATTAGAATTAATAATTACTACAAGCCAAGCAAATTTTTTTTTGAAAATTTACCAAATATATTAAATCCATTAAAACAAACGCTTGAACAAGAAAATCAGTTTTATTGGAGAGTTGCATCATCTAGAATTTTTGAGGTAAAACCAGTTAGTAAAGCACAAGGTTTTCACAAAGATGATCAAGCACTAGCAATAAAGAAATTATTTTTTTATCCAAAAGGAGCAAATAGGAAGATTGGCTCTACTATCTTGATTGATAAAAAAGGCAAGGAAACTATTATCGAACTTGAATCAGGATCTTGGCTATTATTTGAGAATAGTCTGTGCGAACACCAAGCTTTTAGTTCTGAAGAATGCGTAGGAAGGCCTACAATTGAAATTGATTTAATGCCAGATTTTTCAACTGATACAAAAATAGAATATCATGGAATAAATGGATGGTACCCATGGATTCCAATGCAAGAAAACTCAATGGAAATTAAGGGAGGTTTGGATTACAAAAATGTATATGATAGAAATTTAAAAAGAATACTTGGTTTATGTGAGATTAATAAAACTGATACCTATAGGTTTCCCTGTGAATTTAGCGATTACTATAAAGAGGGAAATAATGTTTTTAAAGAGGGAAATAATGTTTTTGAAGAAATCAATGAAGTTAAAGAAAATAATATTAATATAAAAGAAGATATTAAAGAAGATATAAATAGAGCTGTAGAAAAAAATGGATTAATTACTTTTTTAATTGTATTTTTTAAAACTATACCTAATATTTTTTTAAAAAAAATTATTAAAAAATTTAAGTAACAATACAAAATAAAATAATATATAATATTTTTCAAAAATAATTAAAAATAATGAAAGAAAAAATCAAAGAATATTTGAGAGCCGTCTCCAGCAATTTCAAAAATCTAGAAGTTGAAACTGACAGAATTGAAGAAGCTGCAAAGATAATTATTAAAGCTTTAGAAAATAAAAATAAAGTTATTTTTTGTGGGAATGGGGGTTCTGCGGCTGATTCACAGCATCTTTCCGCAGAATTAATGGGAAGATATAAAATTGATAGAGAGCCTCTTCCGGCAATGTCATTAACTGTCGACACATCAGCAATAACAGCTATAGGAAATGATTACGGTTTTGATGAAGTTTTTTCAAGACAGTTGAAAGGTATTGGGAATAAAGGCGATATTTTATATGCAACGTCAACCAGCGGTAAAAGTAGAAACGTAATTAAAGCTATAGAAGAAGCAAAAAAAATTGGAATTATTACAATTTCTGTAACGGGAAAAAATAGCACCACAATGACAGAAATGGCAGATCTAGCAATAAAAGTTCCAAGTGATCAAACAAATTATATTCAGGAAATGCATATCGCTGTTGGTCAATTAATATGTGGAATAGTCGAAGAATATTTTTTTAAAAAAAATTGATTCATCTATTCTCTAAATCCTCAGCTATTTTATCTAATGATTTTTCATATAATTTAGATTCGTAGGCCTTTTTAATATTTTCTCCATGTAAAACATTTTTAAAATCTTCTCCACGGAATAAACCTTCCAGCTCATTAGTTATTGGTTCTGTTAAAAATATAAAAGTTATAAAATTTGCTATAAAAGAAAAGAAGTAGGATGGAAAAAGTGAAATTTTACTTACTGAAGGATTTTTTATTCTTTGAATATGTGAATTGAAGAAAAAAATCATTATTTTAAAAATTTCAAAACCTTTTTTATATTTAACTATAAAATAAAATCTATGCATAAAGTTAAATCCATGATTTACTCCGTAAAAGTATGAGAATCTTTCCTTTAAATATTCAAGAAAATTCAGCTTAAAACAATTTTTATTTACTAACTTATTATTTGATAACTTTATACCAAGTGACGTCCCATCTTGTACAATAGTTGCGTTATCATATTTTTTTTTCCAGATGATATGATTAAGATATATAGATATTGCTGATTTTTTACAAATATTTAACCCGTTCTTGGAAAAATAACTTTTATAAAAGAAATTATTTATATAATATCTTTCGTAAAATCTATCTTTTCCGCCTGTGGTTTCTTTTGAAGAAATTGTTCGACTATCTGAGTGCATTAATTGTGGCATTAATATATCTCTCTGATACGGATCTTTTTTATTTTTACTTACGAAATATTGAATCATCTCGGAAGGACCGTCATGTCCAGTATGAAACTCAAGAAAACCATCTGTTGCTTGTAAATATCTTCTTGTATACACTCCCCACTGTTCTGGAAAATAGTAAGCATCTTGCGCCGATTTTCTAAATTTCATATTTTTTGAAAAATTAGACCCTCTTAAGAAAAACATATCATCTGGAACTGACCCAATGTATTGCTTTATGATGATATCCCAATTTTTACTTGAAAACCTACATCTATCAGAATTATTTATATAAAAATAAGTATTTTGATCTGATAATTCTTTGATCATAATATTATGACTTTTCATTGCATTTAAATATTCATAAGGTAATTTAACCATTCTAACTTCAATTGGGGTTTTTTCTATCACCTTAGAAATTGCTTGAAACTCGCTCTCATTATCTGGAACTGCTATATTGACCTCAAAGTTTTTAATATCATAGCTATTGATTTCAAGATCACGTAAATATTCTTCAAACCTTTCTGGATACTTAACAAGTAAGCCAATACTAATAAATTTTCCTGAAAAAATCTTTAATTCTTCTAATGGATTATCTTTAATGTGCTGTCGAAAATTGCTCATTAATTATCTTGATGTAAATCAATTTTCTCTCTTTTGCTACTTTTGCCGATATAAAAATCCTCTCCTTCAGATATATAACAAGAAGAAAACCATGGTCTTGATCTACTTGAGTTGTTTGGATACGAGCCATGAATACAATTTCCATTTAAAATTACAATTGAGTTTGCAGGAATTATGATATCGGTTTTCTTATTCTTAAATTCATCTGGAATTTCACACTCACTTCCTGGATTATCGCCAACCTTTTCACGAAAACTAATATTATTCTCTGCTGGCAAAAGTCCTAATTTATGAGAGCCAGGATAACAATATATTGTTCCATTTTCTTTATCTGCGTCTTTTAAAAACCAATTTAAAGTTATGTAGGCAGCATTTTTATTTTTCGGATAAAAATTATCTTGGTGGGGACGCCATGCTTGAGAAGAATAATCGGAATATGCTTCTTTGAAAATAAACTGACTACTTAAACCAATAGTTTTTGATCCGTGAAATGTGTCAAGTAAACTAACCATTCTTTTATCTGTCATGATAGACCTTGCTAAAGCAGATGTTTCCTCTATTTCCTCTAAGGTAATATCAGATTTTGGCCTCTCGTCTTGTTCAAGAAGTGATTCATATCTATCAGGATTAATGAGAGCTGCAAAGCTTTTGTTTGCATGTCTTCTTATGCATTTATTAAAGAAATCTGCTTCTTCGTCAGAGAATATTTTTTCAAGAATTACATAACCATTTTTATCATAAAAATCTCTACTGTCGTTATGCATGACTTCTCCAAATGTTATTTAGTAAATCTGTTATAAAAGTCTTTCAAACCTCTTAAATACTTATATCTAAAATCTAAATACCAGATTAGTGAAAATATAACTTTATTTGGCGGCTCTATTATTCCTCCACCACAAAAATTCAAGTATGAAAATTTTCTTAAAAAATTTTTTAAAAATATACTAATTTTATTTATATTATAATTATATTTTTTTACAACTCCAGATGATTTATTAACAATACATATACTACTATCATTATCATAAATTTGAAAATTCTCAGGGTTATCACTGGCAATAATATTTGCTTTTATTAACATTGCGCGACGGAAAGCCTCTCTCTGCATTCTCCATGAGGTTAAAATACTCCATGCTTTTAATTGACCATGAATCCTTTCATAATTTTCATCGTCACCTTTCTCTTCAGGTTTATCTCCAGTGAAAGTTAGATCGTAAGCTGTCAAATCTCTATTAATTTGATATGAATTAAAGTTATCGTGACTCTCTAAGTAAAAAAATATGCACTGTTGAAAAGCGTCATGTGAAAAACATGGACTTAAGTCGCCAATTATTTGAATTAACTTTACTGTTGTAAATGTGATATTTGACGGTGCAAAGCAACACTCCCAAAAGTCAAAATATTTTCTCTCTTTATGAGAAGAACATCTAATTCTAAAAATATCATCATTATAAAAACTTTTATATGCCTTTAATTTATCATCCCAATTTTTCGTTTTATTTAGAACTCTATCGCCTGTGCATGAAATAAAATAAGATCTCTTATCAATATATTCAATCATTTTATTATTATTAATGTGACCTGAAAAATAATCACCCTCATAAGCTTGTAAATACTTAATAGTAAATTCTCTTTTCTTTATTTGTTCTTCTAAATAAACCTTTGTTTCATTATCATCATTGTCAATATTGATAATAAATTCAAATGAATCTTTTTTAGATGCATTCATTTCATAAGAGTTGAATACTTTTTCTAGATTAGATTTGTTATTTGAATTTATCAGTATTGAAGCAATCATTTTACTTAAAAGGTGTATCGCAGCCTATAAAAGATGCAATTGCAAATCTGTCATTTTTCGCATATTTTGCAACTGGAGTCACACAGTGAGGGAGTTTCATCTGATTATTAATCAATACAAGTCTATTATTTTTGGGCATGATTGAAATCATATCCTCCGACTTTGTACTCTCAGCTAGCATTAGTATTCCACCCCAATCCCAAATCCATTGATCACATAAGTAAAATAGTATGCTTATATCTACACGATCAACATCACCGCGTAGATCGTCAACATGTATTCTAGAAAAATCGTTTTTTGTATATTTTAAAATATATGTTGTATCTCTTTGAATTTTTTTTTGAAAAAGTTCTGATATCTTTATTAGAAATTTATCATTAAAATACTTTATCCATAGTTTACTTGATTCATAGTCTTTTGCTCTCCAACCTTGTAAGTAATATTCTTCGTCATTATTAGGGAAATAAATTGATTCCATTTCAAAAGGGCCACCTTTCTCATAATGGTTTCTAACTTGATCAACTCTATCCCAGTCCTTTATAGTTTTAAATTCACTGAGAAGACTCTTAGATAAATCATCTTTTAAAAAATCATCTACAATACAAAATCCATTAGTATAAAAGTTATTAAGGTCATACATTTTATTTTCTTCCATCTAAAATGAGTTGCTTATCATTATTTATCATTGAAGCATAGATACTTTTTAAAACAAAGTGTATATCCATGGCATTTTCTCTTTCTGGCCAGGTTTGAATATTTGTTGGATAAACGTCTAAAACTTTGAATGAAATTTCCTCTTTTAACAGACTTTCTGAAAATCCCCTTAATCCCCATTTAGAAGCAGCATAAAGGCTACGATTTTTTTTTGGCTCCATACCAACCATGGAATTTATATTGATAACGTGATCTAAAATATTTACTAAATTATTTATAATTTTAATTGGCGCAATCAAATTAACTTTAATCATTGATTCGATTTTTTCGTATGAAAAATCTTTTAAGGGCAGCCCTGGGCAAATTATTCCTGCATTATTAATTAAGATTTTTATATTTTCCTGTTTTGCCTTACTACATAATAATTTTAAATCTTCCTCATTATTTAGATCAGCAACTATATATTTAGCCTTTTCGCCATTTTCATTGATTTTTTTCTGGATTTGAATAAGTTTTTTTTCATTTCTTCCATGAAGTAATATTTCATGGCCTTTCTCTGAATAATATACTGCCAGATGATTGCCCAGACCACTACTAGAGCCAGTTATTAGAACTTTACCTAAAGACATTATATCTCTCATCTATAATTTCTTTATTTTCGATAAACCAATCAATAGTTTCATTAATACCAAATTCTAATGATATTTGTGTTTTAAAACCATATTTTTCCGCTCTTTTTGTATCGAACACTCTTCTCTTATCGCCCATCGGCTTATCAGATAACCATTTAATCTCTCTACCAAATCTTTTGGAAATTATGTCCGCTATTTGTTTTATAGAAATTCCTGAGCCACTTCCTAAATTTACGGGTTCTGTAACCTTGTTTTTGACTAAATGCATCATTCCTAAGGCAACGTCACGACAATGTATAAAGTCTCTTATCGGAGAACCATCTCCCCATACCTCAAGTATTTCATTATCATTTGCCTTTCTAATAAGAGATGGTATTACCATTGCATTTTCTGGATCAAAGTTATCGTAGGGTCCATAAACATTTGCAGGTCTTACGATAGAACAAATACCTTTACCAAATTGCTTTTCATATGCCTGGCACTGAAGTTCTCCCATTCTTTTAGCCCATCCACCATACCAATCATTTTTTGAAGGCTGAGAATTCCATACATCATCTTCAAATAAAACTTCTGCAGGTTCGTATACGCCAACTGTACTTGTATATAGATACCATTCAACATTTGACAACATTGCAGCTTCAAGCATGTTTGTATTAAATTGCATCATAGGACCCATTATTTCTGCAGGCCTTTCGATACAAACTTGTGGTGAACACTTTATGCCCACTAAATTAAAAACATAGTCCATTCCTTTGCAAATATTCTTACAGTTATCGAAGTTTTTTAGATCAACATTATGAAAAATAATATCATCTGGCATATTGACTGGTTTATTAAGATCTGCGACATGAATTTCCGCATTCTCATTTTTTAAAAGTGATACTAATTGTCTTCCAATCATTCCACTTCCTCCAGTAACTAAAATTTTCTTATTTTCAAACATTTTAATTTTATTTTATTTATTGATAATTGATTTTACTCTTTCAGCAATTGATTCTGGTGAAGGCGGAAGATTATCAACATCTGGGTGAAATCCAGCTGTTCTATGTTCTAATCCAAAAGTATAAACTTTTTTTTCTGAGTCGATCATCATTGAGTGAGCGATACTACTTGCAGCACCCTCTTCATAATCATCATCTAATACCATACCACCATGCTTACTACTATTTAGCGCTTCCCTCCATTCTTTTTTAAATAAGAAAGGCTTTATCCATAATTGATGTATTATATTTATTTTATACCCTTGTTCCTTCAATATTAGTCTTGCTTTTTCTGCGTCGAAACGCGTTATTGATATCGGGAAAAGAGTGAAATCAGCATCTTGCTGAATAACGTTTTTTAACTCCTCACTATTGTCATAACTTCTTCTATGCTCTGAAACATAGTAAACATCATCATCTTTCATAAATTCTTTATATGCAAAATCAAATTCATCAGGAGTCATTGGAGAAATAATTTTGCTTCCAGGCATTCTTTGAAATAAAGAATGATGTGAGGAGCCAGCAACTGGTCCAATTGCTCCCTCCATAGCAATACTTCTCACAAAGATTGGGCAGGGAATACCCCAGATCTCTTTACTTTTACATGCGTAATTAATAATAATTGGAGCGTTGTACCACTGAAAACCTTGGTATCTGACTACATATATAGGGCGAATACCTTTTAGAGCAGCTCCAACCACAAAGCCCCCATTTGCAACATCAGCTGTAGTAACTTCGACCATCCCATCCTCTTCGTACAATTCAGGTAATGTTCCACCAACCCAGCCGACAGCAGTCAAACACTGGCCAAAGCACATACTTTTTTTCTCTAGTAAGTGATGCTTAGTTATGTCTTTTATTGTTTCTCTAACTGTCTTTGCCATGCCTCTAAAACCAAATTTTTATTAAATTTATCAATTTCAATTCCTGCGTCTCCAAAATAACTTAATTCTTTTTCATACCTATCAAAATTGTCACCATCAGTACCTGCGCCAGCATGCCAATATTTTCTTACAGTGTTTATATTTAGTAATATTGGGTAATCAAAAACGTTTTGCAAATGTTCGTTTATTTCTAAGGGATCATCTGAAATATTAAAACTTTTTACATGCATACCTTGGGCAACATCATGCATTTCCCAATTTCTTCTAACTTTTTTTTCTGTAAGGATGGACAGATTATTATCTTCAACTACAAACAAAATTGGTAATTTTTTTGTCGACGCCCAGCCAATCGCACTCAAACAATAATCCTCTTCAGCAGCAGAGTCACCAACAAAGACAATTGTAGGACACTTACTTGCAAAACATGCTCCTACACCTATTGGAACTTGATTACCCATCAAACCATCATGTCCAAATATATTCTTTTCCTTACATTGAATTGAGGCAGAACCTCCCATGCCTAAAGCACACCCTGTTTTTCTTCCAAGCATCTCATCAATTAGCTGATCAATACTTCCTCCAAAAGCTAAATAGGTTGAATGCCCCCTATGTTGAATAAAAATATCAGGCGATATTTTTAATTCAGATATTTTTTCTGCAATAGTTGACGCAATAAATTCTTGCCCTGCAGACAAATAAACAGGAAATTTTATAAGTTTTTCTTGAACTTTTTCATATAGAATATTTTCAAAATTTCTACATAAAGATGCTTTTTTAAAAACTTCTAATCTAAAATCTTTCAAAGAATTTCCTCTATATCGTTAAGCGTTTTTTCCCAACTTTCAAACCTATATCCATTATCATCTATATAAATTTTTGCTCTTGGTTTTTCACTAGTAATTTCACTTACGAAATCTATAAGGCCATATTTTTCTAACCATTCTTTTACAAGCTCAACACCGGTTTTACCGTTAACTAAGGGCCTATTTTTTTTAGCTTTCGCAGTAAAAATGATAATATTATATTTTTTTGATAAACTTTTTATAGCATTTATTGAGCCTGGTAAAGGCTCTCCATAACATGTACCGTCATGCCAACCTTTATCAAAATTATGAATTACACCATCAAAATCTATTGCAACATTATTTAATTCATTTTCAAAGCCTGGTGGCACATGGTGAGAACTAGTTGAATCCATTTCGATTTATATTTTTGCGTCCAATGATTTTATAATCATTATAACAGTTTTCGGATGAACTTTATCAAAAGTACCGAGTAATCTTTTAACAATATGAGAGGCAATCACATCTCCAGGGCTGGCTACAAGAATACCTTCTTGATCTGTCATAATTCCGCCATTTAAGAACATGATATTTTCATGATCGCTTATATTTAAAAAGGTTTCACTATTGGTAACACTTTCAACAAAAATCTTACAGTTTGAGAATAAATAAGTATCTTTTTTATTATGTGCAGGGTCTTTAAAAAATATGCATTCTCTAGTTTTCTCTTTCTCGCTTGATTTTCCTTCATATGGCTTTGCCTTTCTTCCATATTTATCTTCTAGTCTAACTAAATCATGCTTCATTTTTGGTGTCTCAATCTCAAAAATATTTGCACCACCATCAGACAATGCTCTTGTCGAGTGAAATAAACCTTTTCGAATCATTATCTTTCTTCCTGAAACTAACCTATTAATATCATTTAAAAAAGATACATCTACTGCACCATCCAAGACAATTAAGCCAGTATCTTTTTTTGGATGGCAGTGAAGAGACGTTTGATGATCTTTTTTAATATGTAGGAACCATAGTCCAACATGTTCGTTTTCGTAAGCTAAATATTCGTAGCCCCAGGGTTTATCTACTATTACGTTTTTATATTGTGTTTGATTATTAACCATTTCCACTTTTATAAACTTCGAATACCGCCTTCATCCATTGCCCCATCCATTTGTAATGAGGACAGCTTACTAAATTATTTGATATTACAGCAGGGCCATCAACATAATTCGCTCCGGAGTTTGATATATCATCCTTTATACTATAATAGCCTGATACATCTCTACCAGACGTAATTTTAGACGAGATAAGAAGTTGCGCACCATGACATATACAAGCGATAGTTTTTTTCTTTTCATCCCACTCTTTTATAAATCTTAAGGCATTCTCTTGCTGCCTTAAATATTCTAATGCTTTAACTCCTCCAGGAATTATTAAAAGGTCGTAATTGCTCATATGATTATCAAAAAGTTTTTTGTCATCTAAATCAAAAACTGACTGTGTACACTCATTGTAAGTTCCTAAAATTCCAAAAATTCTTCCAAGTTTATTTGCCATAATATCAACTTCGAATCCTTCCTCCTGAACCCTATAAAATGGATAAACAACTTCGTGATCTTGATAACTTTCCCATGTAAGAATAAGAGCTTTTTTTGACATTTTTATCCCCTTTTGTCTGCTAAAAAATAATATTAAATAATAATTTCACAATTCCTTAATAATATCAATTTTAATTACGTTTGTATAACTTATCAGTAAAAGCATTATATCTTTTGGATAAATTATCAGTGTTTTTTTGATACCATTCAATTGTTGTTTTTATTCCCTCATTGAGAGATATCGATGGTCTAATTCCAATAGATTCGGCTCTGCTTGTATTCATTATTCGTTTTTTATCACCAGACGGTTTTGAAGTATCCCAAACAATTTTACATTCGTCAGGCAAATTACCAGCAATAGCTTCAGCTATATCTTTAATTGTTACTCCTTTACCACTTCCTAGGTTAATAGGTTTATTATAGCCTTGTTCAATTACCGAAATCATTCCATCGGCTACATCATCAGCATGAATGAAATCTCTTATTGGACTTCCATCACCCCAGACTGTTAGTGGTCTTTCACCGGATACTGCTCTATGAATTAGACTTGGTATTACCATGGCATTTTCTGGATCAAAATTATCATAAGGTCCATAGACGTTAGCTGGCCTAACTATAGATATTTTATCCCAGCCATATTGAATCTCATATGCTTGTGCTTGAAGCTCTCCCATTCTTTTTGCCCATCCAGCGAATCTATCATTTTCAGAAGGGAAAGATGACCATACATCGTCTTCGTTAAAAATATCTTGAGGCTCATAAACACCAATGCTACTTGTGAAAAGATATCTTTCAACATTGCATTGTCTCGCTGCTTCCATCATATTTACTGAAAACATCAATGTTGGAATAAAAAAACTTGCTGGATTTTCCATTGTCATTTTTGGTGAACCTTTTACACCAATTAAATTAAAAACTATTTCATTGTTAGAACAAACATCTAAACAATTATCTAGTATTCTTAAATCAGAATTTATAAACTTTATTGAATCGTCTATATCTGAGGGATTGTCAAGAGAAACAACTGTCAGATTCGCTCCTAATTTTTTTAATTTTTTTATTAAAGGCCTTCCTATTAATCCGGTGCCACCTGTTACAAGAACATTTTTATTTTTATAAAAATCCATTAAATACGCTCTCTTTCCTCATAAACTACTTGCGTTCCTTCAAAACATACTTTCACTGGTACAATAGTATTTTTTTTGAGACTCCCTATTAATTTTTCTTTCATACCCTCCTCAGACATAAATAAAACAAAACCTCCACCTCCAGCACCCAGTAATTTTCCACCTAATGCTCCATTTTTCATTCCATAATCGTAAAGATCATTTATCAGTTTATTACTCATATCGTCAGATAGTTTTCTCTTTACTAGCCAAGCCTCATGTAAAAGTTTTCCAAAATCATTTAAATTATTTTTTAATAGTAAATTATGCGATTCATCAACCATATCAAACAAACTTTGGAAATAGTCTTTTTTTGTATTAATATTTTTAACGCTTTTTTCAGCAGCATCTGTCGCACGCCTAGTTGTTCCTGTATATACTAAAACTAACCTATCAAGGAAATTTTTTAAATTATTTGATGACAGATTAACGGGTGTAACATGTGATGTTCCATCTTTATCAATTATTACTTTATTGAAACCCCCATAAGATGTTGCGATTTGATCTTGTATTCCTACCGTTTCTTTTAATTTGTTCTTTTCAATATCATACGAGAGATATGATAATTCATATGGTGTGATAAAGTTTTTTTGATGGGTCTTAATTGCTAATATTAAAGCTGCAGTAAAGGCAGAGCTTGAACCCATCCCAGCGCCACCAGGCAAATCACCAATATAAGAAATATCTAAACCCGTATCGTGATAGCCAAATTCCTTTAATGTCTCTCTTACAATTGGATGCTGAATATCTTCAATATTTTTTACTTCTTCTGCTAATCGCCATAGTACTCTATACTCTTTTTCTTGAAATTTTGGCTTAATTCGTAGAGTAATATAAGTAAAGTAATTTATTGCGAAAGACAGGAAGCCACCTCCATGATTTGAATACCAGTCTTCGTAATCTGTCCCCCCTCCAAAAAAAGATATCCTATATGGTGATCGTGTAGTTATCATAATTTTTATTATTATTAAATAAAATAAAATTATAATACATAATAAATTATTTAACTATAACTTATTACCATCTTTTAACTGATAGTCTATATATAATTTCCGATATTGGGCATCTTATAATATCTAATATAAAAAATAATCCTTTTAGATCAAAACCAATTTTTAAAGTATATTTTAAATTTTTATAGTCTAATTTATAAATATAATAGACTATCAGTAATGATAGATTATGAGATTTAAAATCTTTTAATTTTTTTAATTTGAATTTTGAAAAATTATTTTTTTCTAAGTAGTAATCTGCGATTCCTATATGCTCCTCTCGAATCTTTACAATATTTTTTCTGCTGCCAGTATAAGATTCTTTGTGAGTAGTCATTTTATATAAAACTTTTTCAATTACATAATTTTTTAGGTTATTAAGGCAAAGTCTAATGAGGAATTCTCTATCATTAGAAAAAAATATTGTTCCATCAAAATAAAGAGGTCTTAATTTTCCATGCTTTATGAATACCTCTTTTCTATAAAAATGATTCAAAACATGTTTGAATAAAACATTATTTAGGCATAATTTAATATTTTTTTTTAAATATGATTCAAAAATTACCTTTTCACTTGATAAATCCTCTATTGATAGACCATATGAATAAATATCATTGTTTGGATTTTCTATAACAGCTCTCGATATGTACTCTAAAGAATTATTCTCATAATAGTCATCAGCGTATAGAAATCCTATTATATCTCCTGAAGACATTCCTATAGCTTTATTACAAGCAGATGCTCCACTTTCATCTTCTTCTGAAACTACTTTTGAGATAATATCAAGATTCTTGTTAACTATTCTCATAGTGTCATCGGTACTATTTCCATCCATAACTATACATTCCAGATTTTTATAATTTTGTGAGCGGATTGAATCAAAAGTTTTCTGAATCGTCGTTTCTGCATTCATACATGGGATTATTACTGTGATTTTTGGATATTCATTCATGATTAATTATATCTCTTAGCTTATCTACCTGTTCTTTATTTTTAATAAATTTTTGCAAAAGATTTTTGTTATTTAAGAAGTATAAAATTTTAATTAAAAAATCGTCGAAAATACTTATATAACACCAAAAAAAGAAAATAATATTTTTTACTTTTGTATTTATAGCATGATTTGGTGATCCTCTATGAAGGAAAAAATTAAATCTTCTTATAAAATTCGTTAAAATTATTTTTTTAGAAACAAAAATTTGTTCTAGATTATTATCAGATATTGCCAATACTAAGTCGTATGCCTTATTGCTTGCTATTTGCTGATTTTTATATGACATTAAACGATAAAATGCTTTGTAATATATACGTGTTCTTTGAATTCTAGTCCTTAAATTTAGCCCAGAAGATACCTCTTGGCCTTCAAAGCTAATTCTATTTTCAACTAGATCTCTATTAAATTTATCTCCATAATTTTTCATATAAAAGGATACGCACTCTTGAAAAGAATCTGGGCCTATACATGGATTCCATAGTTTGATAATTTTAAACCAACTATGTGTATAAAAAGAATATGCATCAGGCTTGTATCCACATTCCCAAATATCATCATACGTTTCATTTCTATATTTCGAACAACGAATTCTAAAAATATTATCCTTAAAATGGTTATCGTAACCCAAAATAATTTTATCCCATCCTTCTGTCTTAAATCTTAAATCGTCTGACATACAAGAAATATATCTTACAGAGGATGAAGTCTCATCAAAAAGAAGATTTAAGGGCCTCCATGCATCTGCAAACGTTTTAATAAGATCAGTTTCGATATATTTTATAAAATTAGGATACTTATGATTGATTTTTTTTATAGACTCTTTCATCAAATTGTCGCCAAGGTCAATACTTACTAAAATTTCAATAGAGTCGATATTTGTTGTATTTTCAATAATGGAAAATATAAATTCCTCAAAGTTTAAAGGATTATTTGAATTAAGATGAATTGAGATTAACTTTTTATTTATCATCAAGCTAATACAAAGAGTGTTTAATATCTCTTAAATGACTTTGAGCTTTTTCTAGATGCTCTTTTGTAAAATGACTTGGATAGACTACATCCATATTTTTTAATGAAAGTTTTTTCCATTCATTATTATTTTTTTGCATAGCCCAAAACCCCCCCCATGATGAAACCTCTCCAAATATCTCAAAAACAGCTAGTGTTACACCTGGATGGAAATTTTTATTTGTTTTTGGATCTTTTATGAAATCCTTATTTTTATTTATTTCAGCATTATTTTTATCTATTTCGTGAAGCTGAAGATTTAAGTCATCTCCACATATTATCCCGCCATCTTTAATAAGTCTTAATGACTCAGTTATATCTCTCTTTACTGGTTCATATGTATGGTCAGCATCGATAAATACAACATCAAAAAAATTATTTTCTAAGCTTGGAAGTATATCCTCACTCTGGCCTCTAATGTGTTTTGCGTTAATTTTTCCATTTAATGTTCCGATATTATGAAGAAAAATATTATAAGCGAAATCTGACTTCAAAAGCCTTTCCATCTCCATCGCATATGTTTTATTTGCATGCAAGTCCATATTAAAGAATGGCTTCCATGCATCGATACAAGTTATACAACTATCTTTACTCGAATATTTGATTAATCCTTCTGCCCAAGATAAAGTTGAAGCTCCAAACCATGAGCCTATTTCAAGAATGTTTAAAGGTGTTTTATTTTGTCTTAGATACCAAGTTACTCCAATCATAAATAGATGCCTTACAGGAGCACTCAAAACTGCATGCTCATGATCAAAGAAAGGCACTTTTTTATCTAATGATTTTAATAACTCTAATTCATCCATTAAAATATTTTATCTAGTTAAGTAGTTTCCGCCGTTTTTTTTGACTTGTTCACGCCAAAAGTTTAATAGATCGGAAATTGTTTTTTCATAGGGAATTTTTGGCTCCCATCCAGTATGGTTAGAAAATTTAGATATGTCAGGTATTTGCAAATCAGCATCTATTGGCCTTAGTCTGTCTGAGTCAACTTCAACTTTTAATTTATCCTTAATTTTTGATAAGTCCAATAAATCATTAAGGATTTTCTCTATTGAACATGAATAACTCCCTCCGATATTATAGTATTCACCTGGAATTGGATTAATAGTTAATAGCATATAATAAGCTCTTACTGCATCTCTTACATCTGCAATGGTACGCATTGAGTTTAAATTACCTACTTTTATTATTGGATCAATCACACCTGCCTCAGCTAAAGCTATTTGTTTTGCAAAAGTTGATTCGGCAAAAACATCACCTCTTCTTGGGCCTGTATGCGTAAACATCCTTGTTGTAATAACTTTCATGCCATATGCTTCCGCATAAAATCTTCCAACGAGATCGGTTCCAACTTTTGAAATCGCATATGGTGATGCAGGATGAAAAGAGCATTCTTCATTGATTGGTAATTTATCTTTTGAAACTCTTCCGAAAACTTCGGAAGATGCACAAATATGAATTAATGAGTCTTTTGCATAAATCTTAAGAGCCTCAAGTAATGTTGAGGTGCCTGAGATATTTGTTTCATATGTATCTATAGGCGCATCAAAACTAGTTTTAGGATAACTCTGTGCTGCTAAATGAAAAGTGAAGTTAGGACAGATTTCTGATACAGCCTTATTAATAGATTGTGGATCTCGAAGATCTCCGTAGTGAAGAAAAACTCTATCTTTGTTGTTGATATTTCTTATCAGTCCATGAATATTATCTAATGGGCTTCTCCATCTTATTAGTCCATGAATTTCCCAGTCAGTATTTTCTAATAAATATTCTGCCAAATGGGAGCCAACCATGCCTGTTATCCCTGTTATAAATGCTTTCACTAATCTTTCCGAAATTGTATTTTTATTTTATATATAATAACAAATTGCAAGAGAAACTAAAAAGTCTTTAAAATGGACCCTTAAAAGAAACAATTTCGTGTTGCACAACTTCAGGTGGGTTCCATTCTGAATCACCCCCGCACATTTCATTGGCTTTCTTCGCGATATTTTGAGGATTTGGATAAAAGTGTTTTTCTAAAGATGGTGTTGTTGGACAAGGTGTTTCGGGAAAACCAAGGCGTTGGCACAAAATACTTTCACAATTTGTTGCGACATCAGCAATTATTTCCGCAGAAAATCCACATTTCATCCACCCATTATCAACCACAAGTAATTTCTTAGTCTTATTAACTGAATCTCGAATAATCTCATTATCAATTGGTGATAGGCTTATAGGATCTATTACTTCAGCATTTACTCCTACACCTTTGAGTAAATCTGCTGCCCTGAGAGAATCCTCAACAGAATGGCTTACTCCAACAATAGTAATATCATTTCCTTCTCTCAACACTCTTCCTTTGCCAAATTTAATTTCATATGTGTCTGATGGAACGTAGCCCGCATTTTTGTATAACATTCTATGTTCTATAAAAATCACTGGATTATTATCTCTGATACTTGCAATTAAACCACCTTTCACATCATGAGGAGTTGTTGGCGCAATTACTTTTAGTCCAGGTATATGCATAAAAAAAGATTGTAAAGCTTGGCTATGTTGTGCTCCTTGTCCCCAACTTCTTCCAATTGCAGCTCTAATAACAAGTGGTACAGAATGTTCTCCAGAAGAAATATATCTAATTTTTGATGCCATATTTACTATTTGATTCATACATAAAAGAAGAAAATCCATTCTTTGATGGACATAAATTGGCCTAAGCCCTGCAAGTGCAGCACCAATACCGATCCCCGTCATGGCATCCTCTGAAAGAGGTGTATCAAAACTCCTTAATTTCCCATATTTTTTATGAAGGTCTTTGGTTGTGCCATAGTGCCCCTTCGGATCATCCACCCCAAGACCATAAACAAAAATATTTTCGTCTCTAGCCATTTCTTGGGTTATAGCTTCATATATTGCTTCACCATAATTTATTACTTTTTTATCTAATATTTTATCCATAAAATTATGCTAGAACATTATCATAAAGTTCTGACTCCTCAGGGAAATTACTCGACTCAGCAAAATTTATTGCATTTTCAATTTCTGTAGTTACTTTTTTATTAATAATTAAAACATCATCTTCTGGCAGTTGTTTTTCTAACTCTACTAAATCATCATTATTTTTCGCATTCTCTATTTCCTCAAATTCAGCTTTACTTAATTCAGGAATGGTAATACCAACGTGATCACGCCATCTTGTTGTCATACATTCGAGAAGAAACGGTTGTGATTTTTTCTTAATTTGCTTTATACAGTCCGACGTTGCATCAAAAAAATTCTTTGTTTTATTGCCTGATATGCGAATTGATGAAACTCCAAATGCTTTTGCCCTATCAACAATTGGATTATTTAAAGATCTTGTATTTTGGTGAGAATAAATTGCGTATTTGTTATTTTCACATATGAATATAATTGGCAGACTATGAAGACTAGCGAAATTCAAAGATTCCCAAAAAACTCCCTCGTCAGTTGCTCCATCACCATGATAACAAACCACTGTACCCTCTTGTTTCTTATATTTTAATGCAAAAGCGTAGCCGACAGCCTCTGGTACAGCTGTTGAGACAATCGCAGAAGTAGGAATAAAATTTTTTTCGTAATCATTAAGATGCATTGATCCTCCTTTACCTCGAGCAGTACCTCTACTTTTTCCATATAGCTCAGCCCACATTTTATCTAAATTTGCCTCTCGAGCAATAAAGTGAGCGTGTCCTCTATAATTACTGAAAATAATATCTGATTCTGATAAAGCAAGACTTACACCGACAGCAATAGCTTCTTGTCCAATTGACAAATGAACAGGGCTTTTAATTTTATCTGTATTGTAAAGCTCTATTATTTTTTCTTCGCTTCTTCTGATTAACAAAAATAGATAGTATGCTTTTTTAATATCAAATAAATTATTCATATTGTTATTCTGTTAAACTGCTTTTTCAGAGAAATAATGACCTGGTAAAAAAGGCATTTTCTTTCGCCCAGTCGTTTTATATTCTCTCGAATAATTTCTAAAAGCGCTTTCCATTATTATTCTTATATCCATACTTACTCTAGTATCTTTTGTATCATTGTACTGCGTACAATGCAAACATCTTGGGTCAAAAATAATAAAATCTCCATAATTCATATCTAACGGACTTGATTCTTGCTTAAGTCTATTCCTGAAGTTTTCATCATATTGCGTCTTTTTAGCAAATAATTCAAAATCATTATTACAAAATTCCATCAGTTTAATACTTTCTTTGTAAGGCATCAGCCTCATACTATTTGTGCTGTATACTTTAGTAAAAGGAATCCAGAGGTTAAATTCAAATGGAGGATGCCCTAGCATAATATCTGAATGATATCTATCCTCCCAATCATAACCCTTTTGATTAGGAAAATGAAAACGAAAAGTAGGAACAATCTGATAATATATGTTTTCAGAAAAAAGAGGTGATACGACCTTCTTTATAAATTCTACATAACTTTTTTTTATAATATGGGAAGTTTCGTAAAAACTTATTGAAATTTCATTTTGCTCAGATTCATCTAAATTTTTTAACTCCGATTTTAAACATAAATGAAGTTTTTCTAACTCAAAATTATAATTTGAAAATTTATTTTCAGTTATAAAGTCTTTTTTCAATAATTCATTTATTATATTTTCTTTAAATTTAATATTTAGAGTATTATATTTTCCTTGATACATCCAGTTAGAAAATATCTTTTTTGTTAAACTTGGTGAATTATAATCTTTTAAAAATAAATCATGGTCATCTTTTGATTCAAAGATAACAGTTTTCCCCATATGTCCTCTTTTATTTTCCATTTACTTATTTACATTAAATTAAATGACTGTCTTTTTGCATAATTTCCTGACCTAAAGTTTGCACCCTTTTTTATATAAGTGCATAAAAGAGCGTTTCTATTTTCCTTCGATTTATTATCATTTGAAGCATGCGCCAGCCAGCTGTGAATAATTAATACACTTCCCTTAGATATATTAGGAGATATAGACTCGTATTTTTCTGGGATTATGAGAGACATTTTTCTAGCATTCGGATCTTGATTTTTACTAGGTACGGACTCATTTTGCCTTGACTCTAAGTTTTCCTCTTTATGAGTTTCGGGCCAAATCATAAGACCTCCATTTTCTTTACTTACATCAGTTAGAGCAATCCAAGCAGATACAAATGTATTACCCTCAGCTTTTACATATGTGTTATCTTGGTGAGGGCTAAATCCTTTTGTCCCAGGAGGCATAAAAAAATACTCTGTTTGAAGTCCTCGAGCATCTCCTTTAAAAACGTCCTCAATAAACTCTAAAATTTTTTCGTTTGACATAAATTTTAAAATTTTATCAGATGAATTATGGATATTCATTATAGGTACATAATCTTCTTGAGTTTTTAAATCATTAGCTATTTTTACTATTTCTTCACACTCAAAATCAGAGAAAATATTTTCCAAAATCGTATAACCATTGTTATAAAAGAATTCTAATTTATTCAAAAATTTTCCCCATATAAGTATCAAATAAGTTGTCTTTACCATTATATAAGAAACCTTTTATTTTGAAGTTTTGTGCGCACTGAACGTCGGTTTCTCTATCGCCAATCATAGTCATATTTTTATTTGAAAGTGCCCATTCATTTTGTATTTGTTGTAACATTCCAACATTTGGCTTTCTATATTTACTATCTTTTTTATATTCAGGTAATAAAGAATCTACATGATAAGGGCTAAAATAAAATTTATCAATGTGAGCACCATATTTTTTTAATTGTTTTTGCATTTCGTCATGAAATTTATGCATATCAGACTCTTTAAATTTATTTTTTGCAATACCAGACTGGTTTGTAGCAACGAAAACATAAAAATTTTTATCATTACAATATTTTATTAAATCAATCGCTCCTTTTTTCCATTTTAAATCAGAAGTTTTATAAGTATAACCATCATCTTCATTTAGGGTTCCATCTCTATCAAAAATGACTGCTTTTTTTTCATCTCCCCATTTTCTATTCATTCCCTCCTCAAGAGATGTAGGTGTACCAATATCAATAAAATAACCCTCTACATATCTTCCCTTAATTTTATGATCTTCTGCAAGAGCTGGCAGTATGTTTTTTTCTAAAGATATAAATTCTCTTTTATAATTTTTAAAAATTTGTTTTCTAAAAATATAGATTCCTGCGTTTATAAATTGAGATTTTTCACTTTCTTTTTTTTCATAAAATTTTTTAATTAAGCTATTTTCTAATTTAACTGTTCCATATCTTTTTGGGTCATCAACTTTAGTTAATGCAACTACGCAATCACAAGTTTCGTTAAAGTCTTGAATAATAGATAACCAGTTACCTTCTACAATCGAATCCCCATTTAGACAAAAAAAAGCATCATCTAGGTACTCATATGAATTTACGAGTGCCCCGCCAGTTCCAAGAGGAATTTCTTCTTTAAGAATAGTAATATTACAATTTTTATATTTAAAATCTTTAAAATAATCTTGAAGATATTCGCTACCGTGGGATGATAATAGAATAATTTCTTTAAATCCAAATCTTTGTATGTAATCAAGAATATAAAGTAAAAATGGTTTTCCATTTACTTCTATCATTGGCTTGGGAAAGTTTCTAGTTAATTCTCCAAGTCTTGTTCCTTTTCCACCAACCAAAATTACACACTGGTCCATAACTATTCTCCTTTTACAATTATTGTTTTTGATTGATCTAACTTATTATTGGTTAAGATATGTGATTTTGTTTGGTAAAAATATATGCGATTTATAACTTTAAATCTTCTATTTATTAATAAAAGGTTTCTTTTAAATTGATAGAAATAAATTAAAAAATATAAAGAGAAAATAAAAATTCCTATTAAAAAAAATATAAATTGAACTAAGCATATTTTTTTTAAAAATCCAACTTTATTGTTAAATTTTTTGCAAATTAATGATGTTTTTTCAACATATAAATTCAGATGTCTTAAGTAATTATTATTTTTGGGCTCTTTTGGTGGTTCTGATTTTGGGATTTTTTTAAATACTTTAACGTAAAAATGGAAAAATACTCCTTCATACCATGGTCTATAGTATCCTGTATGAAATCTAAAGAAATTTATTTTTGTAAGATTATGTATAAAATTTTTAGTTTTTGAAATCTTATATGATAAAAATATCTTTAAATTTTTACCATATTCATCTTTTGTTTTTACTTCGTATCTTTCATTTAAATGATTATGTGAAACATCAATATCATGAAACTGTTTCTCAAGAATTTTAATTTGAATTTTTCTTGCCCTATGGAAGTATTCCTTTTGATGTTTAAGAGTAAACATGTTTTGCCATAGAAGATAATTTAATACCATCCTTTCATTTTTTTTCGCTCCTTTTAAACCCTTATTTGTTCCTTGGCCAGCAAAGCTAATAGAATTTATTACGTAATCTCTAGAAAATTGAAAATGTCTTGGGTAATTTAAGGTCGCCATATAATATGCAACAAACTGTTGGCCATTATCTGGGCCAAAACACGGAGAAAAATCACCTTGAATTTTAAGATATTCTTTAGAATAAATTGCTGTAGTATCTGGAGCATAACCACACTCAAATAAAGTGTTATAGTTTCTATTTTTATATACAGATGTCCTAAGCCTAAAAATTCCATCTGGCTTAAAATTAATATATTTCTCAAGAATTTTATCCCAGTTTTTTTCATGCACATGCATTTCATCAGAAATATTTAGAAAAAATTCAGATCTTCTGGAAGATACTTTGTAAAGAAAGTTAATCCATTGCCATAAATCTATATAGCCTCTACCCTTTGGAGAGGAAAGTATGGTAAAGTTACATTTAAATCCTTCAATATTTTTAAGAAATGTTTTAACAAAATCTTTTTCATTATCAATTTTTATACAGAATTGAATTTTACTTGGGTCTTTCGCTTTCTTAACAAATTTTTCAATGGAGCTGACAGCTGAATTTATATTATTTGTATTAAAAAGAATTGATATTAGAGACGGGCAAAAGTTAGATCGTAAAATGACATCGCCATATGAATGCTGAGTAAAGCTCTTTTGGTTTGCAGATTTTACAAACTTAACACAATCATGTGATGGATCAACTGTGGCATTTAAATCGAAATTATCTTTCATACATACCTTGGTAATGTTCAATTACTTCTGAAGCCTCACCTGAAAAAACAACTTTACCATTTTTCATACAAATTGCTTTATTACATATAGTTTTCAATAATGGTAAATCGTGAGATGCAAAAACTAATATTGAAGAATTACTCATCATTTCTAAAACCTTTTCCTTACTTTTTTTAGAAAATTCCAAGTCACCAGTCGAAAAGAACTCATCGATTAATAAAATTCCTGGTGTATTTGCTATAGCCGAAGAAAATGCTAGTCTTGCCTGCATACCACTTGAGTAAGTTCTAAAAGGCATGTTTAAAAATTCTCCAAGACCACAAAACTCAACTATCTCTGGTAAAATTTTATCAATTTCCTCTTTTTTTAAACCTCGAGTGATATTTGATAATATAATATTTTCATATCCTGTGGCATCTTGCTCAAAACCAAAACCAATATCTAGCATGCAATTTGTTTCACCAGTTTTTTTAATAGAACCAGAAGTTGGAGAATATATTCCTGCTAAAAGCTTTAAAAGGGTGGTCTTTCCAGATCCATTATGACCAAGTAATGCAACTCTATCACCATGCTGGAAAATATGATTTATGTCCCGCAATCCCTCGATAATTTTTCCTCCTGAATTATTTTTCTTTGTTTTAGTAACTATTACTTTTCCCATATCACTCATCTTGTTTCTAAAAGATAACGATTCAGCATCATATACTGGAAAATCTAAACAAACATTTTTTAAAATTATTTCTGCTTTCATACTTTATACCCAAAAAACAATCCTCTTACTTTTCCTTGAATAAAGAAATAAGTAAATAAAAATTTGAATTAATGTGATAATCAATGCTCCAGTCCATATAGTCATATCAAAATCTAACCCAATCAAATCGTTTCTTATAATACCTACAAAGTATGTAAATGGATTAAAGTATATATAGTGTGCATAGTCACCAAGCATTTCAGGTTTCCATAATACTGGCGTAAGTAACAACATCGGAGGCATTAATGATTTAATTAGAGGATCAATGTCTCGATATCTTGCTGAAAGCATTCCAATATTAACAGTAAATAAAATTGCATTAATAAAAATTATAAGAAGACCTATAGGCAGTGAGTAGATCACTGATGATTCAATTCTATTATTTACCAATAACACAACAATAACTATTAATGGTAAATGATGCAAAAAAAGCAGAAAACTTAAGAAGCACTTTCGAAAAACATAAAAGATTGGAGGATTTGGGTAAGCTTTAATATATTTTGAAGATACTCCAGAAAATACATCCGGAGCATCTATTACTTGTTGGCTTATCCACATCCAAATTATGAAGCCTGAAAATAGATAGGTTAAATAATTTTTCCAGTCTAAATTGAAAATAGTGCTCCAAAGTAGACACATAGCTGTTGCAGATATTGCTATTCCTAAAACAACCCACCACGGCCCAAGAAAGGTTCTTCTATACTTAAGTTTTAAATCAAAATAAGAAAGGTAAGACCATGCATAGTAATTTTTCAAAGAAAATATAATGTCATAAATCGCGCAATTTTTTCGAAAAAAATCCATTCTAATCAGTTTTTTATTTTTAATTGATTTTTATAAAGAATACTAATTATTAATACTAAAAATAATCCTAGCATATTATCATAAAACGCGCTGTTAAATATAGATGAAACAAGGACGGTAGTCGCAATTCCCAAATTTAAAAGATTATTTCTTGAGTCTTTAAATAAATAATAATGAAATATTATAAAAAGTATTAAACCTATAAAACCTAGTTGTGTTGAAATACTAATAAACTCATTATGTGGATTTCTCGTTACATATTTACTATAAGATGTTATATTATTTTTTTCATAAAAATTTAATGATGTATTCTCAAAAGACCCAGCCCCATAACCTATTAATGGTCTTTGGTAAATATTATTTATGCCGACTTTAGCCCATATATATCTTAATCCTAAAGACGTATTAAAATTATTATTTTCCATTAAGGATATATCTACTTCAAGAACTTTTACTCTTTCAATAAGATTACTTGAAAATTGAGAAAAAAATAAAGATGCTATTAAAATTAATAAAGTTATTTTTAACTTTTTATTTTTTAAAATCATAAAAAAACTTATTAATAACAAAAATAAAATAAGAATATAAGCAGCACGAGAATCATTCATAAAAAGCACATTATAAAAAGATAAAAACGATAAAAAATAGAACATATAGTTTCTTTCAGTAAATGCTTTTATTAAGCACAAATAAGAGTAAAACGATAAAACGATTCCTTGAATGATATAGTGTTGAAAAATTGAAGTATTGTTATTAATAATTTTTTCCTTTGTATCTGCAATATTTATTTCATGTAAAAATCTATAAAAAGAATCAAAATCAATTATTGAAAAATATTTTAGATAAGACATAAATAAAATAAAAGTACATCCAGTAATAAAAAAATTTATTATCTTTTTGTCATTATTCATTACATATAAAGCATAAAATAGAAATGGAATATATAAAAATTTTATATATTTTTTAAGAACATCGAATATTTGTTCGGCATCTCCTATTGTATAAATACAAGATAAAACTAATAAAAAATATAGAATTATCGATACCTTAAAAAAATTTTCTTTTATCAATATTTTATAATCTGAGTTCTTTATACATAAATACAAAGAACTTATAACTGAAAGAATAATAAATATATTTGTTGCTGCAGAAGAAATAAGTATGAAAAAAGCAGCAAGTGGTAAAAAATATATTGGAATATTGTTTATCTTAAGGTGAGAAAATGCCATTTTAAATTCTTAAAATTAAAAAAAGTTATTCATGATGATATTTTCTTCTCGCCCCGGTCCATTTGAAATTATATCAATAGGTGTTTTTAAATAATCTTCAATATCTTTTACATAAATTTTTGTATTCTCTGGTAAATCATCAAAATTTTTTATTTTTGAGATATCTCTTTTCCAGCCTTTATATTCTTTATAAACTGGTGTGTCATTTTTATATTCAATACATACTTGAATCTTATCTAATGAGTCGAGAACATCTAGTTTTGTTAAACAAATTCCAGAAAAGCCATTTATTTCAATAGACCTTTTTAGGGCTACTAAATCAAGCCATCCGCATCTTCTCTCCCTGCCTGTAGTTGCTCCAAACTCGTGTCCCTTTTCAGAAAGTATTTTTCCGTTTTTATCAAATAATTCTGTCATAAAAGGTCCAGAGCCAACTCTTGTTGTATATGCTTTTACAATAGCTAATGTATAGTCAATATTTTTTGGGGAGATGCCGGTGCCTGTAAATATTCCTCCTATTGTTGTATTAGAAGAGGTTACAAAAGGATATGTACCGTGATCAATATCCAATAATGAGCCTTGGGCTCCTTCAAAAATAACTTTTTTTCCATCTTTAAATAAACTCTCAATAAAGCTCGGAGCATCGATAATATAATCTTTATAGTCTTGATACTGTGATAAAAGTTTTTCATACATTTTATCTACATTAAATATTTCACAATTATAATAATTTTTGAGAATAAAATTATGATATTCTAAAAGCTCATTTAATTTTGAGAAAAGTTCCTTTTCGTTTCTTAAATCACCTAGCCTTATACCTCTTCTTGAAACCTTATCCTCATATGCGGGACCAATGCCTCTTCCAGTTGTTCCAATCTTACTTTTACCTTTTTTAATTTCGCGAGCTTGATCTAATGCAATATGCACAGGAAGTATTAATGGGCAATTATCAGAAATAAATAATCTATTACTTGTATTAATTTCATTATTTCTTAAAACTTCTAATTCTTCAGACAAAGCGTCAATTGAAAGTACAACGCCGTTGCCAATAATGCACTTTACATGCTCATGCAAAATCCCCGACGGAACTAGGTGTAGAATAGTTGTTTTGTTATCAACAACTAAAGTGTGCCCAGCATTATGTCCACCTTGAAAACGAACTACAGCGTCGCTTTTTTCCGTAAGAAGGTCAACAATTTTACCCTTACCTTCATCACCCCACTGTGCGCCTAAAATTGCAATACTATTTTTCATTCTATGTCTTTAATATCCATTTTCCTGAATTATTTACTAATTTTTCTGATAGGTCTTGCGTCTCCAATAAATATCTTACATCAACACTAAAGCCTATTCCTGTTAGATTGTCTTCATCAAAATTATATTGACCGCCAATAGCTACCTCATGGCTATCATTTTCTATATAGACACTTAATAGAATTCCTTTTTCGTAATCAAATCCTGGTAATTCGCAAAAATCATACTTAATTTCAACATCGTTATGCTTACTATCAATTAAGTTACAAAGATCTTTCATATATTTAACATCATCATCAATATCAAGATTAAAGTTTTTAAAATTATCGGAATCTTTTGAAATATTTTCTATTGGCCCATGCATTTTCGGAAAGTTACAAATACAACTTTTTAGCGTTTCATCCACATCTAACGAATTCATATATTTTTTAATTTCAGATGATGACTTACTTTTTATAAGTTCTTTAATATTTTTTTCATCATCTTTGCTCAAATTTGAAAAACTTATTAGCTTTTTAAATATGCCAACATGGCCTAAATCAAGATATATCTTATTTTTTGAAAATATTTTTACTATATCCAGAATTAAATTAACGATTTCTGCGTCATTTTTAATTTCAGAGTTTCCAATCAATTCGGCACCCGCATGTATAGGTATTCTTGATCCTTTTGATTGACGACTATTTGCTCTAACAACATGATCAAAGTAACAGTATCTATTAATCTCACCAGGACTACTATATGTAGAGTATATTCTTGATATTTGCGATGTGATATCTGCCCTTAAGCCAAGCTGTTTTCCAGTCTCTTGATCTATTAGTTTGAACGTCTGGAGGTCTAAGTCTTCACTTGCATTTGATAATAGTGAATCGTGATACTCAATTAGCGGGGGTATTACTAGCCCATAACCATAAGATAAAAAAGTTTCAATAACTTCTCTTCTTTTTAATTCAAGCCAGTACGCTTGCTCGGGCAGAATATCCTCTATACCCTCTGGCAGTATCCATTTCTTGGTTGGCATTTCAATATTTTAATGATTTATTATAGTTATTGGAAATTTATTTATTCTTTTATATTTTTAAAATATTCAAAAAACTCTGAATCGGGGTCTATTACAAGCATATCTGATTTATTGGTAAATGAATTTACGTAAGCTTTTAAGCTTCGTGTAAAGGCATAAAACTCAGCATCTCTTCCATAAGCATCTGCATAAATAGCTGTAGATTTTGCATCTCCTAGACCTCTCTCTTTTTCAGCAGTTCTATATGCTTCAGCAATAATTACAGTTCTTTTTTTGTCAGCTTGTGCACGAATATTTTCAGCAGTTTCTTGTCCTCTTGCCCTAAAGTCTTTTGCTGTTCTACTTCTCTCGGCACGCATTCTTTGATATACGGATTCACTTACATCTTCAGGTAATTCAATTCGACTAATCCTTACATCAACCAATTCAATACCAAGTTCACCTGCAACAATTTGTGCTTTTGCTTCAAGCTCCTGCATAATCTCTTCTCTTTCTCCAGATATAGCTTGTTGAATAGTTCTAATACCAAATTGGTTCTTCAGTTCATCTTTGACAATCTGCGTAATTCTTCCTTCAGCTCTAGCTCGATCGCCTAAAGTAGACTTGTAGTAGGATTTAACATCTGCAATTTTCCATTTTACAAAAAAATCAACTGACATATTTTTCTTTTCGCTTGTTAAAAACAACTCTGGCTTTGCATCCATTGTAAGGATTCTTGCATCAAATTTTCTTACGTTGTTTACTAAAGGAAGTTTAAAATGTAATCCTGGCTTTAGATCATCTCTTTTAATTTCTCCAAGTTGAAACACCATAGCTCTTTGAGTTTCTTTAACAAAAAAAACTGTAGAAGAAAATATTAAAAACAATCCACCGAGTAAAAATAAGATTTTAGTGTTCATTGTTATCTACCCTCTCTTCTATTTGAATTGTCTTCTGTTGAATCTATAGTCTCTTCTTGATCTTCGACAGTTTCATTTAATTTTTCAGTATTAATAATCTTATCAAGTGGTAATAGCATTAAATTATTTCCACTCTTAATATCAATCATTAATTTAGAACTATTTGATAAAACTGACTCAAGAGCATCCATGTAGAGACGTTTTTTTGTTACCTCAGGTGCTCTTTTGTATTCTATCAATAATTTTTTAAACCTATCTGCATCCCCTTCAGCGTTAGCAATTACTCTTTCTTTGTATGCCAATGCATCTTGTATCATTCGAGCAGCCTCTCCTCTGGCTTTCGGCACTATTTCATTTGCATATGCTTGGGCTTCGTTCTTATATCTTTCCATATCCTCTCGAGCCTTTGTAGCATCTTGAAAGGCATCCTGCACGGCGTCAGGCGGTTGCGAATCTTGTAGGTTAACTGTAGTTACTTGTATTCCAGCTTCATAACTATCTAAAACACCTTGCATTAATGTCTCAGTTTCATTTGATATTTCTGTTCTACCTTCCCTCAAAATATAATCCATTTCATTTTTTCCTACGACATCTCTTATTGCAGAGTCAAGAACACCGCAGATTGTGCTTCTGCTTCCAAATCGACATGTTCTGTCTCCAGGTATGTCGGGGTTTTCAACATTAAATAAATAATCTTCTGCACTTTTAATTCTGTACTGTACTGAGAAAGCAAGCTCAACAATATTTTCGTCTTTAGTAAGCATTGTAGTTCTTTTCTCTACACTTCGAATACCTGTAAAATTTATAGTTTCGTGAGTCTCTAATGGTCTTGGTAAGTGCCAGCCTGGGCCTGGCATAGCAGTTCTCTGGTATTCTCCAAAACGAAGTATTACTGCTCTCTCGTTTTCACTAACGATATAGAAGCCAGTTGCGGACCAAATGACAAGAACAAAAATTAGTAATGTGGCTATCGAGGAGCCTTTTTTTCCTTTACCTCCACCACTGCCATTGGCAGGTTTCTTGGAGCCAAACATACCTCCAAAAGATGAAGTAAACTTCTTAAGAACTTCGTCTAAATCTGGCGGGGTTTGCTTCTTATTTCTTTCCCAAGGGTCCTTATCATTGTTTTGTTGGTTCCAAGGCATTATATTATTTCTCCATTTTAAATTTCTAATATATTATAACAAAATTATATCTTAATGCTTATCCAGTTTTATAAATTTCTTGTGAATTTCTTGATTTTTTTTCAACTTTCTTGTTAATTATACCGCTTTTATCTAAATACTTAATAAAGGGCCTGTTCGACATGAATTTAATTTTCCATTGTCCTGATTTTGTAAAAGTTTCGTTTATTTCAATACACTTATCATATATATGTGTCCTAATTTTCGAATCAATTTTTGGCAAAATTATTTGAACAGATTCATAGTTTTCGAAAAGTCTTTTTGAAATAATATTTTTCAGAAACTCTATTCCGTACCCTGTCTTTGCTGAAATATAACAAAAGGAATGCTGTTGTAAATGAGAAAAGTTTTCTGGGTTATAGTTTTGATCAACTTTATTAAAAACTAATATTTTAGGTATTTTATCCGCACCGATGCTTTTTAAAACCGAATCAACTTCTTTTATATAGTGAGGATAACTATTATCACTTAAATCAACTACATGTATAAGCAAGTTACTATTTGTTACTTCTAATAATGTAGACTTAAATGATTCTATTAAATGGTGAGGCAGGTTTCTTATAAAACCTACTGTATCACTTATTACAGCATTTTTTTTATTATTTAAAATAATTTTTCTATGTATCGGATCTAAAGTAGCAAAAAGTTTGTCTGCAGATAATGTATTTGCCCCCGTAAGACAATTAAATAAAGTTGATTTTCCAGCATTTGTGTAGCCTACGATACTAATTCTCGGAATATTTCTTTTTTGCCTTAGATTTCTACTTAGCTCTCTCTGATTACTAACCTTTTTTAACCTCTTCTCAATATTTATAATTCTTGCCCTTAATAATCTTCTATCAGTTTCAAGTTGCGTCTCTCCAGGTCCTCTTAGACCAATACCACCTTTTTGCCTTTCCAAATGACTCCAGCCACGAACTAATCTAGTTGCTAGATAATTTAACTGAGCAAGTTCAACTTGTAATTTTCCTTCATGTGACATTGCTCTTTGAGAAAATATATCGAGAATAAGCCCTGTTCTATCGAGCACTCTAGCAGAAAAAAGGTTTTCTAAGTTTCTCTCTTGTGTAGGACTTAAATCAATATTAAAAATAACTAATTTTATATTAGTATTTTTAAGTTTCCTCTCAATAAAATTAGCATCACCTTTACCAATAAACAAATTAGTTGAAATATATTTTTTCTTTGATAGTGATACTACATCTTGAATTTTTACATTTGCGGATAAGGCTAGCTCTGTAAATTCGTTATGAGAGTTGTCTGCATCAACTATAGGGTTATCTATATGAATTAATAAAGCTTTGTTAAAAAAATTATTAGCGTTGTGCAAATTATACTTCCCTGATTTTCAATTTATTCCTCAGTTTGAAACTTTATAGTCTTTGACGGAACAATCGTAGAAACTGCATGTTTATATACCATCTGGTTCACCGTATTTTTCAAAATAATCACATATTGATCAAATGAATCAACTTGGCCTTGAAGTTTTATACCATTTACAAGATATATAGAAACAGGTATTTTTTCTTTTCTAAGGGCATTTAAAAAAGGCTCTTGAAGTATCTGGCTTTTTGTCATTATTATATCCTCACCTGTAATTTAATTTTTGTGTAAAAAACTGTCCACTCTCCTAAGAATATTATCATTATCTAATAAAGTAAATACCGTGGTAGCATCTAAATGTCTGAGCCAAGTTATCTGTCTCTTAGCAAGCTGTCTTGTAGAGGCTAAAATTTGGGATTTCATTGACTCTATGTCTATTATATCCTCTAAATAGCTATTAACTTCTTTATATCCAATAGTTCTTAACGCAGGAAGATCTTTATTTGGGTATCTATCTTTAATAGAGGAAACCTCATCTAAAAAACCCTCCTTGAGCATTTTTTCAAGTCTTTGTTCAATTCTCAAGTGTAACAAAGACCTATCATTAGGAATTATAGAGATATTAAGCGTGTCATAATATTGGACATTCTCTAAACATTTGTTAAAAATTTTACTTGGTTTCTTCTTGTTATTAGAAAAATAAATTTCGACTAATCTTATTATTCTGTATTTATCGTTATGGTGTACCTTTTTTGCTGATTCTTCATCTACTTTTTTAAGAAATTTATATAAATATTCTAAACCGTTTTCTTCAAACATTTGATTAACTTTTCTTCTGATTTGAGATGATACTTCATCCATTTTCGACAAACCTCCTAAGAGAAATGTTTTGAAGTACATCATTGAACCACCAACCAAAAGAGGAATTTTGCCTCGTTTGTGAATATCATCTAAATTTCGTAATAAATCTCTATAAAAAAAAGCTACAGAATAAGTTTCCCATGGCTCAATAATATCTATCATGGAATGTGGATATTTTTTCAAAGTTAAACTACAGGGTTTAGCCGAGCCAATATTAAACTCTTTATATATCATAACAGAGTCTACGCTAACAATTTCAATATTAAATTGTTCGCAAAGACTTATAGAGAGAGCTGTCTTGCCAATAGATGTTGGTCCCATTAAACATATAACTTTATTCATTATTAATTTTTCAAAGCTACATTATCTCTTATATAAAGAAGATTTACATTATCAACTTCTTCTTGGATTTTTTTTCCGGAACTTTCAACAAGTTTTAATATATTTTGAATTTTCATTTTTTCAGTATTCACAAATATTTCCTTTGATTTAGGAAAGTTAGTTTTATAATCACTAAGAAAACTTTCATCATTTTTTATAAAATAATGTTCGTTTAACTGGAAGTCTGATAACGAAGAATAAAAAATATCTTTTTTCGATAAACCATAACTTATTTTTCCTAAAAATATATCGTCATAATTTGAATATAATTGCCAAAATATCTCATTCATTTTTGCGTCAATTGCAATTACCAAAGGAAGTTGTTTAATTAAATCTTCATTAGATAATGCGAGAATTTGAAATGAGTTTAATTTTACAACAGGTATATTTAAGTAGAATCCAAGCGCTTTGACACACGACAACGTAACTCTTAAACTTGTAAAATTTCCTGGGCCGCTATTAAAACAAATTAACGATATATCTTTTTGGCAAGAATTTGATCTTTCTAATAATTTTTTCAATTCCTTATTTATAACCTTAGAAATATTTATTTTCTCATTGATAACCACCTGAAAAAAAATATCGTTTTTTTTTATCGCAATTCTTGTTTCTTTAAAAGCAGTATCAATAAATAAAATCATTTTTTTTCTAATAATAATACAACATGTGCTTCTATACCCTCGTTTCTTCCAACATACCCAAGCTTATCATTTGATTTTGACTTTACATTTATTTGACTATTTTTCAATTTTAACAAATCACACAATGAACTTTCTATTTTCTGAGAGTGCCTTGATATGCTTGGCTTTTCAGTAATAACAGTTGCATCAATGTTAATTATTTTATATCCGTCATTTTTAACCTTCGAATTAATTTTTTCGAGAAAAAATTTACTATCCATATTTTTAAATTCATCCGAATTATCAAAATATTTCCCTAAATCTCCATTGCCTGACGCTCCTAAAAGCGCATCACATATAGCGTGTATAAGTATGTCGCCATCTGAATGAGCAACTATAGATTTTTTTGATGGTATTTTTACTCCACCGAGTAAAATAAAATCTCCATCTTTGAATCTGTGAGAATCATATCCATGTCCAACCCTAATCATATTTGATCCTCATGTGAGTTAAACTCAACATCCTCGAGAATATATCTTTCAATATGATTGAATATACATTTAGCAACAGTAATATCCATTTCATGTGTAATTTTAATATTGTATGGTCTGCCATAATGGACTCGACAACTGTGACCATTTAATTCAATTGCTTGGCTTTCATCAGTAATTTTAATATTATTATCAATACAAAACCTTATCGATTCAAATACCGTTTTAAATCTAAACATTTGAGGTGTTTGAGCAACCCAAATATCTTCACGAGGAATTGTTTCTTTAATTATTTTATCCTTTTTAACCCTCTTCAAAGTGTCAGCTAAGGGAAGGGCCATAATACTTGATTGATTTAGCTCGATAGTTTTATTTATAAACTCAAGAAGATCATAAACAAGCATACATGGTCTTGCTGCATCATGAATTATTACCCAACTATTAGAGGAATTTTTATAATTTTCATCTACAAATTTTAAACAATTATGAACAGTTTCTTGTCTTGTTAACCCCCCTTCTACAAAACATACCTTTTTTAAATTTTTTATCATTTTCTCGTCATGAATATCTCTTGAGGGTGAGACTGAATGAGCTTCAATATATTTATCAATTTCTTTTGACTTTTTGTTAAAACCTACAATAACTTTTTTTACAATACCAAGGCACATTGCCAAATATATAATAGACTCAAGAACATCAACTTCTTGCTCGTTATCAATCTTTTCAAAAATTTTATTCTTATTCCCATATCTAAGACTATTGCCTGCAGCGGGAATTATAAAATATATTCCATTACTTTCAGATTTAGGTGGAACATTATTATTATGCAAATGTTCATTCATAGTATGATTTAGTATATGATTTGGTAAAAAGTTTCTTTATCTTTTATTAAACCAAGTTCTTCTCTTGCTTTTTCTTCAATTAGATTCAACTCTGTCTTGAGATTTTTTAATTCTGCTTTGAGAATATAGATTTTTTCAGAAAAACTTTCATCTTCTTTTTTTAGTTTAATAACTTGTTCCTTTAATTCGATATATTCAAATATGTTACTTTCGCCATAGGTAAATTTATAATTTAGAGCGATAAAAAGTATTGTTAATACAGTTATAAATTTATTCATCCTTTAATCTTATCAAAAATTGAGACGCCTTCATATATTGCATTATTCCCAAGCTCCTCCTCGATTCTTAGAAGTTGGTTATATTTTGCGACTCGATCTGATCTTGAGAGAGAACCCGTTTTTATTTGCCCACATGAATATGCAACGGAAAGGTCAGAAATAAATGTATCTTCCGTTTCACCTGATCTATGGGAGACAATAGTATTGTAATTATTTTTGTTTGCCATATTTATAGCGTCTAAGGTTTCAGTTAGTGTTCCAATTTGATTTAATTTGATTAAAATTGCGTTGGCGATTTTTTTTTCAATACCTTCCTTAAATATTTTTGGATTTGTTACAAACAAATCATCACCTACAAGTTGTAATTTACTTCCGAGCTCAAGAGTTAAGTCATACCAACCTTCCCAATCATTTTCATCAAGACCATCTTCTACTGAAACAATTGGATAATCATTTTTCCAGGATTTTAAAAGCTCTATGAATTCTTTGTTCGTATATTTTTTATTTTCAGAAGATAATTCATAGAAACCGTCCTTATAAAATTCACTACTTGCTACATCAAGCGCAATAACAACATCCAACTCAGGCTTATACCCAGCCTTTTCTATAGCTTCTAAAATTACATCAAGAGCTTCTTTATTTGATGAGAGATTAGGTGCATAGCCTCCTTCATCGCCGACAGTTGTGATGTATTTTTTACTATCAAGAATTTTCCCTAAAGCATGAAAGACCTCAGCCCCACACCTTATTGCTTCAGAAAATGAGCTTACTCCAATAGGCATAATCATGAATTCTTGAATATCAACACTGTTATTAGCATGCGACCCACCATTAATAATATTCATCATAGGAACAGGCATAACATATTTATTTGATTGGTTAAGGCTTCTAAATAAAGATATATTTTTGTTATTTGCGCACGCTTTTGCGTTTGCTAATGAAACAGCTAATAAAGTATTTGCACCAAGATTTGATTTATTTTCTGTATTATCAAGCTCTATTAAAATTTTATCGACTCCTTCTTGGTCATCGCTATCAAAACCTTTTAGAGCACTACATATATCTTCTTGAACATTAGTTATATTCTTTAAAACACCCTTTCCATTATATCTTTTTAAATCTTTATCGCGCAGCTCTAATGCTTCTCTTGATCCTGTAGATGCTCCAGAGGGAACTGCGGCACGTCCTACTGCGTTTGATTCTAATAATACTTCAGCCTCAAGAGTTGGGTTACCCCTTGAATCAATTATTTCCCGAGCAATTATATTTTTAATTTTTGATTTCATATTTTTATTTTACTTTAAAGATTATTTGTTATCGATTGAAAATTTTTTATTCCTTGGATATCTCGTCGAGTTTTTTTAAATTTATAAGTAATTTTTCGATATCCTCTAATGGAAGCGAATTCATCCCATCACATAAGGCCTCTTTTGGATTGGGGTGTGTCTCCATAAAAATACCTGATATTCCAACAGAAATTGCTGCCCTTGATAATGGAGCAATATACTGACTTTGCCCACTTGAACTATCTCTATTTGATCCTGGAAGCTGTGTGGAATGAGTTGCATCAAAAACAACAGGACAATTTGTTTCTCTCATAATAACCAATGATCTCATATCAGAAACTAAATTATTATATCCAAAACTAAATCCACGTTCGCAAACAAGTATATTCTCGTTCCCTGTGGATTTTGCTTTTTCCACAACGCTTTGCATTTCCCATGGAGATAAAAACTGACCTTTTTTTATATTTACAGGAATATTATAAGATACGACTTTGTGTATAAAATTTGTTTGTCTGCAGAGAAAAGCAGGGGTTTGAAAAATATCAACAACCTCAGCTATTTCATCTAGTGGAGAATCCTCATGGACATCAGTTAAAACCATAAGATCTAACTCATTTTTTATCTTATTTAAAATTTCTAATCCTTGTGAGTATCCAATCCCGCTAAATGAATTCTGTGAAGTTCTGTTAGCTTTATATAAAGAAGATTTAAAAATGAAAGGGATAGAATGCTTACATGTAATTTCTTTAAGTTTTTCTGCGGTTTGAAAATTTAATTTTTCGTTTTCAATAACACATGGGCCTGCTATTAAAAAAAAGCAGTTTTTTCTATCTTTATTGAAGTTAAAATTATTCTTCATTATTTCTTTTTGCTGCACTAATAAACGAATTAAACAAAGGATGGCCAATCGTCGGTTTAGAGGTAAACTCTGGGTGAAATTGACAACCTAAAAACCACTTATGATCTTTAATTTCGACCACTTCAACTAAAGTACCATCTATTGATGTTCCTGATACAAATAAACCACTACTTTCAAGTAATTCTCTAAATTCGTTATTAAATTCAAATCTATGTCTATGTCTCTCAAAAATTGATTTTGCATTATACGCTTTAAAAATATTTGAATCTGAATTTACAATACATTCTTGCTCACCAAGCCTCATTGTACCACCAATATCTGAATTTATATCGCGATGCTCTACTGAGCCAGTTTTATCAAGCCACTCTTCAATTAACGCAATCACTGGGAACTTTGTTTTTTTATTAAACTCTGTGCTATTTGCTCCCTTTAGCTTACAAACATTCCTAGAAAACTCGATTACAGCAGCCTGCATCCCTAAACAAATTCCTAAAAACGGAATATTTTTTTCTCTTGAATATTTTATTGCACTTATTTTGCCCTCTATCCCTCTTTCTCCAAATCCTCCTGGAACAATAATACCATCCGCTTTATCTAAAATGTTTAAATTATTATCATTCAATTTCTCTGCATCTACATATTGTATTTCAACATTTACCCCAGTGTGTACTCCAGCATGTTTCACAGCTTCATTTAAAGACTTATAGGATTCAGTGTAGTTACCATATTTTGCGATGATTTGAATACAGATATTTTTATTAATATTATTTCTTTTCTTTTTATAATTTTCCCAAGATTGTAATGAAGTTTGTTTGCATTTTAAGCCCAATTTCTCAACAATAATATCGTCTAAGCCTTGATTGTGAAGTATTAAAGGAATCTCGTAAATATCGTCAACATCAATTGAATTAATTACAGCTCTTGCTTCAACATTAGTAAATAATGCTATCTTCTTTTTATCATTAGAATTTATTTCTTTTTCTGATCGGCAAATTAATATGTCTGGTTGGATACCAATAGATCTTAATTCTTTAACAGAATGTTGAGTAGGCTTTGTTTTTATTTCATTTGCAGCTTTTATATATGGTACTAAAGTAAGATGAATATAGGTTACAATATTTTTTCCATATTCAACTCCTATCTGCCTAATCGCTTCGATAAAAGGAAGTGACTCAATATCTCCAACTGTTCCTCCGATCTCAACAATACAAACATCTTTATCAAAAGAGCCTTGAATTATATTTTCTTTTATTTGATCTGTAATATGGGGAATCACTTGAACAGTGCTTCCGAGATACTCACCTTTTCTCTCTTTTTTTAAAACACAATCATATATCTGACCAGTTGTGTAATTGCTAAATTGACTGGTTTTATAATTTACAAATCTTTCATAGTGACCAAGGTCTAAATCTGTTTCAGCCCCATCATGAGTTACAAAAACTTCACCATGTTGTGATGGGCTCATAGTTCCAGGGTCTACATTAATATATGGATCTAGTTTTATAACTGAAACACTTAAATCCCTTGATTCTAATATTGAGCCTAAAGAAGCCGCTACAATACCCTTCCCGAGGGATGAAACCACACCACCAGTAATAAATATGAATTTTGTCACAAATTTATAAGTGTTATTTAAGACGGGAATATATTTTATCAAATATAGAAAGATTCTACAATTTTATAAAAAAAATTATTAATTCCAAAATAATAATAATCATGTAATATAATTCTTAATAATATTTTATGGTGTAATTTAATGTTTTGCATAAATGTAGGAAAGATTGAGAGATTTCTCAGAATACTTTTAGGTCTTATGATTTTTTATGTTGGTGTATTGTACCCTGTTGAGCCAAAAATTTGGGGTTTTATAGGATTGGTACCAGTGATAACAGGTATACTTGGTTGGTGTCCTTTATATCTACCTTTTAAAATCAATACAAATAAATAAATTTTAAACTTTATCCCAAACAACTTTTAATTCGTCTTTTATATAGATGAGCATCACTCTATCTCTTTTCCAAGGCGGGATATTTTGTTCTCTCATATAATCTTTTAGACTCTTTCTATCATTAATTTTAATATTTTCGCCTTCTTTTCTAAACTTTACTTCAACATCATCCTCAACTTTATAACCCAATTTTTCCTCAAGGCTCTGCCAACTTAAATTTATTTCGAGACCAGAGATAACTAAATTTTCACTTTTTTTCCATTTATAAATTACGTTTGGATCATGTTTTTTCAAAGGAAGCATAATCTCAAGGTGCTCCTTATGTCTTCTTATCTCGAAAGAACTGCACGAAAAAATAGGATTTTTATCTATTCCAGCATGAAAAACGTTTTTCTTTATCGAATCAATTTGTTGGCGACTTGGCATCTTAAAATTATTTTTTTCGATCCAGTGCCTAATAACATTATAAAAACGATTATCATCAAGGTCCCTAACATTAATACTTATAAGATTGTCTTTATTTTGAATTTTATATTTTTTTAAATCTATTAATGCTAAATCAGAACATAGCTGCTGTGCATTCGTTAAGTTTAAGATAGCTCTATCAACCGTTTTGTTATAATTTGGCCACTTTTTTTTTATTACAGGTAATATTTCTTCTCTGATATAGTTTCTTGAAAAATTCATATTTTCATTAGAATCATCGTTTATATAATCAAAGTTCAACTGTTTAACAAGATCTATCAAAGCAGTTTTATTAAAACTTAAAATAGGTCTTATATGAAATCCTTTTAAATTTTCTTTTAAAATTGGCATAGCAGATAAACCTTTGGCGCCTGACCCTCTTAAAAGATTATAAAAAAAAGTTTCAACCTGATCATCTATATGGTGACCAGTCATTAATAATGTATGTTGACTAGAAGTACTATTTATTGCTTTATATCTTTCTTCCCGAGCTTTTTCCTCTAAACTTTGGCCAGGCTTAATTTCAATATTTATACTTTTAATGATTAAAGGAATATTAAGACTATTGCAAAAATCTTGGCAATGATTTTCCCAGTTTTTTGATTTTATATTAATATTATGATTTACATGTATTGCTTTAATATTTTTGTTATGTTTTTTTGAGAATTTGTTTGCAAGATATAAAAGAGCTGTTGAATCAATACCACCACTATAAGCGACTAATATTTCTTTATATTTTTCGTCACTAATATTTTCTAAAACGACTTTATCAAAAATAGAAGTCAGGTTTTCAAAATCAAAATCTGATATTTTCATTTTAATCTTGATAATATCCAACAGAAGAGAGCTTATCTTTCCTATTTTTAATTAAGATTTTTGCATCAATATTACTATAAATTTCAATATTTTTTGAAATTGATGATGATATTGCTTCACTAACAGGTGCAATGTTTCTATGTGCGCCTCCAAGTGGTTCTGAAATTAATTCGTCAATAAGTTTTAGTTTCTGTAAATTCTCAGCAGTAATACACATGGCTTCTGCTGCTAAGTGAGCATTTTCTGGTGATTTCCAAAGGATTGACGCACAACCCTCAGGCGATATTACTGAATAAACACTGTATTCTAGCATTGATAAATGATCGCAGACTCCTATTGCTAGAGCTCCTCCAGAACCACCCTCTCCTATAACATAAGATAGAATAGGTACTGACAGGTTTGACATTTCAAGTAAATTATTTGCAATAGCTTCGCTTTGTCCTCTTTCCTCAGCATCGATACCAGGATATGCACCAGGTGTATCAATGAAAGTGACTATTGGCATATTAAATCTCTCTGCCAATTTCATAACTCTAAGCGCTTTTCTAAAACCTTCGGGTCTTGCCATACCGAAGTTTCTAGCAATTTTTTCGTTTGTTCCCCTGCCTTTTTCATGACCAATGATAGCGACAGAAGTCTCGTTAAACTGAGCAATTCCAGAAACTATAGCATTATCATCTGCGTAAGCTCTATCTCCATGAAGTTCATGAAAATTTTTAAATATTTTCTTTATATAGTCCAAAGTATATGGTCTATTTGGATGTCTTGCTATTTGTGTGATTTGCCAAGGTGTTAAATTACTGTAAATGTCTTTTATTAATTTATTACATTTTTTTTGTAAAACGTTTATTTCCTCAACAATATTAACTTGACCATCAGAGCCAATATTTCTTAACTCTTCAATTTTATCTTCTAGGTTTCTTATTGGTTCCTCAAACTCAAGCATACAACACCTTTTATCATGAAGTTGAATATAATAACTCTAAATTATCAACACATCGTAAATTTTTTAATTGTGTAATTATAGCATTAGTTGGAGAAATTTTGTAATTTTCTCCTAAAATCATGGACTTTGTTATACCCGATTTAACATAGTCAATTCTTATAAGACAATTACCTATAGTGCTTTCTTTGGAGAATAGGTCATCAAAAGTATCAATAAGATTTGATAAATCTTTCTCGTTAATTACGCTTATTTTTATTCCTGTGGCAAATAGTGTTCTTGCATCTTCAATAGTATTTATGGATTTTGCTCTGAAGCTAATTCTATTAGTATATTCATCAAACTTAAGGTATCCGTCTAAAACAATAATTTCGTCTCGATTAACATTTTGTTCAACCATGCTGTTACTCACAATTACATCAATATTATCTTTATCATCACCTAAATTAATCTGAGCAATTTTGTCATTTGTACTTGTTGTTCTTCGTCTTATGCTATTTATTACACCTGCAATTCTATATGAAGTTCTATCTTTAGAATTTGATTTATACTTTTTTTTAATATTATTTATATCATTACTTATTAAGTTTTTAAGTTCGGGTTTATACTCATTTATCGGATGGCCTGAGAGATAAAAGCCAAGAACATCCCTTTCAAAGCTAAGTTTCTTCAACAAATTCCATTCCTCGTGATTTTTAAAAGTTTCAGTCTTAATAGTTTCGCCCTGAAATCCAAAGATGTCAGTCTGTCCTTGTTGAATATTTTTTGAATTTTGATCTGCCATCTTTATAGAATCAGGATATGAATCCATTAGAGATTTTCTGCTTTCTCCAAAACAATCAAATGCTCCAGATTTTATCAACGCTTCGACTACTCTCTTATTTATTTTACTTGTTCCACAACGCCTCATAAAATCGTCAAGATTTTTGAAGATACCACTTCGAGATCGCTCCAAAATGATATTTTCAATTATTGCAAAACCTACTCCTTTTATTGCACCAAGGCCGTAAGTAATCTGATTATCTACTGTGACACTGAATGTATAGTTTGATTCGTTTATATTTGGGGATTTCAGAATTATACTCATTCTTTCACACTCTTTAACAAATCTTACAACTTTATCAGTATTATCCATGTCGCTTGATAAAACTGCTGCAATGAATGGCTCTTTAAAATGTGTTTTCAAATATGCAGTCTGATAAGAAATCATGGCATATGCAACTGAATGAGATTTATTAAAACCATAACCTGCAAATTTTTCCACCAAATCGAATATGTGCTCTGACTTTTTTGTCTCAATATTATTTTTCAAACATCCTTTTACAAAAATTTCCCTTTGTTGTTTCATTTCGTCGTGCTTCTTCTTTCCCATCGCACGCCGTAATATGTCGGCCGCACCTAAACTGTAGCCGGCAAGAACTTGTGCGATTTTCATTACCTGCTCCTGATAAATAATTACTCCATATGTTGGGCGTAATACGTCCTCAATTAAGGGATGCAGATATTCTACATTTGCTCCATTTTTTCTATCAATAAAATCATCTACCATTCCTGATTGAAGCGGACCAGGTCTATATAAGGCTACAAGAGCAACTAAATCATCAAATTTATCAGGCTTTAACCTTTTAATAATATCCTTTAAACCTCTTGATTCTAATTGAAAAACTCCATTTGTTTGTTGGTTTCTTAAGAGTTCAAAGGTTGAATTATCATCTAATGGAATATTATCTAAGTTGAATTGTTCAGAATGATTTTTATTTTTATTAATTATTTTTAAAGTATTTTCAATTACTGTTAGGGTTCGTAACCCAAGAAAATCAAATTTTATGAGCCCTATTTCTTCTACATCATCTTTATCAAGCTGTGTAAGAAGAGTGCTACTTGCAGAGTCTTTATATAATGGGGTGTAATTAATTAATTCCTTTGGGGATATTACAATTCCTCCAGCATGTGTTCCAGCATTTCTTGGTAAACCTTCCAAAACCATGGCCATATCAATAATTTCTTTAACATCATTATCGGTGTTGTAAAGTTTTTTTAGCTCTTTGTCCTCTAAAGCCTTTTCAAGAGTTATACCAATTTCAAAAGGTATTAGTTTTGCTATTTGATCTACAAAAGCATATGGGAAATTCATGACCCTACCAACATCTCTAACAACCGCTTTTGCAGCCATAGTTCCATAAGTAATTATTTGACTAACTTTATCTTTTCCATATTTTCTTGACACGTAGTCAATCACCTTATCT
>CACJPG010000004.1 GCA_902595225.1 uncultured Thiothrix sp. | reverse complement strand
AGCTTTCTTCTTTTTTGTTTATTATATTTTTTAAGACCCTGTGGACAATTAAGTCAGGATATCTTCGAATAGGAGATGTGAAATGATTGTAAGATTTTAACGATAATCCAAAATGACCAATATTTTTTGGAGTATACTCAGCCCTAGCCATTGATCTTAATAATATAGATGTAACAAGATGATAGTCTAGTTTCCTTTTTGATAGTTTTAATAAATCATTAATTTCTTTGGATGAAGGTATAATATTGGGAAGTAACTTATATCCCAAAGCTTTTAATGAGTTTGAAGCTTCTTCAATTTTACCTATAGATGGCTCATCATGAACTCGGTAAAGAGTATTCTTATTATTTTTTTTTATGAACAAACTACTAGCGATGTTTGCTGCTATCATACATTCTTCAATAATCTTTTGCGACTCCATTCTGGCAGAACTTTTAATGCTTTCGATCTCATTGCTTTTTGAAACAAAGAAAGAAACTTCATTTGAATCAAATGAAATTGCATTTCGCTTAGTTCTATTTTTCTCAAGACTCTTATAAAGCGAGTATAGATTATTTAGATTTTTGATAACTTCAGGATCCTGAATTATATTTTTACCTTTTAAGAATTCCTCTACAACATTATATGTAAGTCTTGCTGAGGACTTTATTAAAGCATTTTCAAAATTATAGGATTTTATTGAACCACTTTTATCAATAACTATTTCTGCAATTACAACAAGTTTTTCTTCATTTGGCTTTAAAGAACAAAGGTCGTTTGACAAAACTTCGGGGAGCATAGGAATAACAAAACCTGGGAAATAAACTGATGTTCCTCTTTTAAATGCTTCTTTATCAATATTTGAATTTTTACTTACATAATACGCAACATCTGCTATAGCTACATATAATTTCCAATTTTCTTTAATTTTTTTACAAAATACCGCATCATCAAAATCTTTTGCATCTTCACCATCTATAGTTATAAAATCATATTCTCTGTAATCTTTTCTATTTTTTAAGTTTTGATGGTTTTTTTTATATTCTTTTAAATCTAACTCAATTTTTTTTGACCAGATGCTGCTGAGATTATATTTCTTGATAACGTTCTCTATTTCAACTTTTAGATCAAATTTTTTATTTTTCATAGTTATGATTTCTATATCTAAATAATTAAATTATTATGAATTACTTTATCGGTAGGCTTACTTATTTAGAGTTTTTGATATCTCATCAATTTTTATAATGCTTACTTTTTCAGAATAATCTCTTATATCTTGAGTGATTTTCATTGAGCAAAAGTTTGGGCCACACATTGAACAAAAGTGTGCGTCTTTGGCTGGCTCTTGGGGAAGTGTTTCATCATGAAAGCTTCTTGCTTTTTCAGGATCTAGTCCAAGATTGAATTGATCCTCCCATCTAAACTCAAATCTGGCCTTAGATAGTGCATTGTCTCTCAATTGTGCTGCGTATTTACCTTTTGCTAGATCAGCAGCATGAGCAGCAATCTTATAAGCAATTATTCCTTCTCGAACATCCTCTTTATTTGGTAATCCCAGATGCTCTTTTGGAGTTACATAGCATAACATTGCTGTTCCATACCATCCTATCATTGCAGCACCAATAGCAGATGTAATGTGGTCATATGCAGGAGCTATATCTGTTGTAAGTGGCCCTAAAGTATAAAAGGGGGCCTCGTGACATTCGTCTAATTCTTTATCCATATTTTCTTTAATTAAATGCATTGGTACATGTCCTGGACCTTCAATCATTACTTGAACATCATGTTGCCAAGCGATTTTTGTAAGCTCTCCGAGAGTTTTTAATTCTGCAAATTGTGCCTTATCATTTGCATCAGCAATTGAGCCTGGTCTTAATCCATCGCCTAATGAAAAAGTAATATCATACTTTTTCATGATGTCGCAAATTTCTTCAAAATGTGTGTATGTAAAGTTTTCTTTATCATATGTAAGACACCATTTTGCCATTATTGAGCCACCTCTTGAAACGATACCAGTCGTTCTATCTTTTGTTAAAGGTATGTATTCTTTTAAAACTCCTGCATGAATAGTAAAATAATCAACACCTTGTTCTGCTTGCTCTATTAATGTTTCCTTATATATCTCCCAAGTTAGTTTCTCAGCTCTTCCTTTTACTTTTTCTAAGGCTTGATAAATTGGAACTGTTCCAACCGGAACAGGGGAATTTCTCATTATCCATTCTCTTGTCTCATGAATATTCTTACCAGTTGATAAGTCCATTAATGTATCTCCACCCCACCTTGTAGACCAAATCATTTTTTCAACCTCTTCTTCGATAGATGAAGAAATAGTGGAGTTACCTATATTTGTATTAACTTTTACTAAGAAATTTCTTCCAATTATCATTGGCTCAGATTCAGGATGATTTTTGTTAACAGGTATTACGGCTCTACCTTCGGCCACTTCTTTTCTCACGAATTCTGGAGTAATTAAATTATGTTCTCGGAAGTAATCACCATCTTGTTGATTCATTAATTTTGCATATTCCTCATCATTTGCAATTCTATCCAATAAAATATTCTCTCTTATTGCGACGTATTCCATTTCAGGTGTAATTATTCCTTTTTTTGCTAAATGCATTTGAGTGCAATTATCTTTAAATTTTGTCTCTCTATTTGCAATCCATTTTGCTCGAAGTTTGTGTAAACCATTATCGAGATCGATATTATAGTTATCATCTGAGTAAGGCCCTGATGTATCATAAACTGGTATTGGGGGATTTTCTATTGAGGTTCCATCAGGAAGTTTTGTGGGATGCTGAAGAATCTCTTTCATTCCTACCTTAACATCATCATCAGTTATCATTGGTACATAAATCTTTCTATGACAAGGATTCTGAATTTTTAAAGCATTTGAGGAGTTTTCGTTAAGTCGAATGCTTTTTTGCTCCTTATTTGCGCTCTTCTCTGCTGTCATAATAAACCTATAGTACAATATATGTTGGACATTTGATATTTTGGTATTGCAAAAACCTACGTTCTAAATAAACTTATCTGACATATAGCGAGTTTGCAAGTGTATTTGTTGTTAGGACTGAATATCTTTTAAATGATTAAAAAATTATGCAGATAAATAAGAAAAATATGATTGAAAGCCAGTTAAAACCTGAGGGCATTAGCTGTCAATCTACTTTAGATTGTATCGAAAAAGTAAATAGAGAGGATTTCGTTCCTGCTGAATACAAAAAGCTAGCGTATGCTGAATATGATATTCCATTAAAAAATAATTTTAATATGCTGAGACCGCTTATAGTTGCAAAGATTTTGCAACTTTTAGAGATTAATTCAAATTGTAATATACTCGAGATTGGAACTGGAAGTGGTTATCTTACCTGTTGTCTTTCAATGATTGGCAAAACGGTTGATACGGTTGATATAGATAAATCAATGCTTGATGCGGCTAAAAATATACATGCCAAATATAATATTTATAATGTTAACTATTTACATAAAGATGTTTTCTCAAATTGGGTTCCTGAAAAAAAATACGATATTATAGTCATTACTGGGGCAGTAGAATCAAGACTAGAAAAACTTGAACAAATATTAAACCAAAAAGGAAAAATGTTTATTGTTATTGGCAATAACCCGGTTATGAATGTTAACATTATAGAAAAAGTTTCTGAAAATAAATTAATATGCGATCAGTCTTTTGAAACAGTAATTGATCATTTAATCAATAATAATAAAAAAAATATTTTGAATTTTTAGTATAATTATATTTATGATTGAAATGACTGCTGTCGAGCTTTGCAAATTTATAGATGAGAACCCAAAAGTGACTCTTATAGATGTTCGCGAAACATGGGAATACAATGTGGTTAGCATTGAAAATTCTATTCATATACCAATATCTGAAATACAAAGTAGAATGAATGATTTTGATGAAGATCAGACAATAGCTTTTATATGTCATCACGGAATTAGGAGTAGGATGGTGGGAATTTATTTCGAGCAAAATGAATTTTCGAAGATTATTAATCTTCGAGGAGGGATAGATTCATGGGCCAAAACAGTTGACTCAAGCATGTCAATTTATTAAAAAATTTATGAAGCAAATTTTATTTTTCTTAATTTTAATTTTTTCTAACTTTTTTTTAAAAAGTGCTTTCGCTGTAGATTTGCTTGAGGTTTATAATATATCTCTTAAGAATGATCCTGAATTACTCGCTGCAGAATTTAAGCATAAATCAACTTTGCAAGAGTATCCAATTGCAAGATCTTATCTTTTACCAGATCTTAGATTTAAAGGAACGAGTCAAAGAACAAGAGAATCTATAGATGGTGCAGTTTATGGGAGCTCAACACCAACATCGCAATTCACGACAGATGAGTACAGCATAAATTTGAGACAGCCACTATATAGAAGAGATTTATTTTCTTTGCTTGAAAAAAGCGAGTATCAAGTAGCAAAATCTTTAGCAGAGAGAGATTCAGCAAGACAAAAGTTAATTATTAAAGTAGCTGAGCACTATTTTAATATTTTGGATAGTTTAGATAATATTGATTATGTAGTCTCTGAAAAAGCTGCAATTAAATCACAACTTGATGAATCAAAAAAAAGACTAGAAGTTGGTCTAATTGCAATTACTGATTATGCTGAAGCAAAAGCGTCATATGATTTATCTGAGACGAATGTAATTGAAGCAGAAAATAAAAGTAATTTGGCTAAAGAATCATTATATGTTCTTACAGGAACACAATTTAAAACCTTTGCTACTTTAAATCATAATATAAAGGCAAAAGATCCTGAGCCAAATGATATTAAGTCTTGGGAAAATTTTGCAGTAAAGCAAAATTTAGATTTAGTTGCTATCAAGAGAGCACAGGACGTAGCTATTGCAAATCTTAAATACGAGAGATCAAAACATTTTCCCACACTGGATATTTATGGAACGATAAAAGAAACCGATAAGGATGGAGGTTCATCAGGTGCGTTTGAATCTAATAATGACTTCATTGGAATCGAGCTTAATATCCCAATTTTCATTGGTGGTAATACATACTACAGTAGCAAGCAGGCAGAATTCCAAAAAGAAAAAGCCAGATACGATCTTTTGAAAAAAAAGAGAGAAGTCATTAGAGACAGTAGACAAGCTTTTTTAAATTTAAAATCAGCCATAAGCAAAGTAAATGCCTCAAAAAAAGCCTTAGAGTCAAACGAGTTATCAGTAGAGTATAATAAAGCAGGATTTGAAGTAGGAACACGTTCGACTACTGATGTGCTTCTAGCGCTAAAAGATTTTTATAAAGCAAAAAAAAATTATTCAAAGTCTAAATATGATTACTTAATCAGTAAATTGAAACTCAAACAATCTATTGGAACCTTATCTATTGATGACTTAAAGGTTGTCAATAGTTGGCTAAACTAAATGATTAATTATAAATTTATCTATAATTTTGCTTTGGTAATCTTATTTCCATTCGTGGTAATTTACTTTACGTACATTAGTATTAAAAATAATGATTTGAATTTTATTAAAAATCGATTAGGTCTAGTGACCAAATTAAATAATCAAAATAACATCTGCGTACATTGCGCTTCATTAGGAGAGGTAAACGGTGCTACGGGACTAATAAAGGAAATTGGAAAAAATCACGCCCTATTCGTATCGACAAATACCCTGTCTGGAATGAAGCGTATAAAAGAATTATTTCCGAAACTTGATGTTGTATATTTTCCATTAGACTATAAATTTATAGTTTCTAGTTGGTTAAAGTTAACAAAAGTAAAAAGTGTAATTATATACGAAACAGAAATTTGGCTGAATTTTTATAAAGTATGTAACAAATATAATATTAAATTATGCATAGTAAATGCTAGACTTCAAAAGAATTTACATAAAACAAAATTCGTAAAAAGAATATATCTTGAGGCATTAGAATATTGTGATTTAATTTTATGTAAGTCCGAATATGAAAAAGAAAAGTATAACCAGCTTGGAATCAAAGGCAAAGACTTGATAACAATAGGTAATCTTAAGTATGCATACAAACCAGATCAGAATATTAAATCTAATAATGACTTAAAAAATATTAATAATTACTTTCTAATGGTCTCGACCCATGATCCAGATGAAATTAACTTTCTTCCAACAATTAAATGGTTAATGCTAAAAGGAACACTAACAGTTATAGCACCAAGGCACATAAAAAGGTCTAAAGAAATATCAAATCTTTTTAAATCCCATAATATTTCTTCAAACTTATTATCTGAAATAAATGGTACAGAAAATAAGCTCATAGATAAAAATAATATTTTAATAATCGACTCCTTTGGAGACTTGCCGCAATTTTACTCTAATGCAAAATATATCTATGTAGGAGGAGGTTTTTCTGTAAGGGGTGTTCAAAATATTATCGAGCCATCAGTATTTGGTAAGCCAATAATTATTGGACCAAATATCGACAATTTTTATGATGAAGTAAATAGTTTAAAAAAGCAGAGTGGTATAACAATTATAGAAGAAAATGAGAACATTTCAGACCAAGAAAATATAAAAAAAACTTTCACAGAGTTTTATAATTTAGATGATGATTTGCTTATTGAAATGGGTCAAACCGCAAAAACACATAGTTTGAAATACGAAAAAATTGTTGAAAAGTACTCTACAATTCTTCAAGAAAGAAAGATTGTTAATTAAATTTTTTTATAATATTTTTCATTTCATTTTTATAATTATCCATTTTAGAAAGAGAACGATCTAAACGATTTAAACTTTTAAAAAATAATTCTTTTTTATAAAAAAAATAAGAGTTATCAAAATCAAGAAGATAAAAATTATCTGTCTTGTCAATAATTATGTTTTTTGCATTAAGGTCTGAATGATAGACATTTTCGTTATAGAATTTTTGCAATGTATTTTCAAGAGTATCCCATAATTTTGAGTTCATTTTTCTATTTTGAACAAAGTCATATAAAGTTCCTTCGTTACTAATTTTTCGAGTTATTAAGTCTGCTGTATAAGTAAATTTATTAATAATTACTTGAAGTGCTACAGGCTTTGGTACTGGAAGATCTTTAGATAATAAATTATTTAAAAAATTATATTCTTTAACAGCTCTTGAAGACGAAAGTGTATCAAAGAAGTACTTATCGTATGAAATCTTTGCAACAAATCCACCTCTAATATAATGCTTAAGAATAAATCTATTTCCTCCAAATTCAATCTCGTATGCTTTGCCTCGACCTGATAATTCGGATTTGATTAGTCCTTCTTTAGTTATATAATCAATATTAAATAATTTACTTGAAAAATTTTTAAAAGCTTTTGGATCATATTGAATAAATATATTCTTATTTTTAATAATCTCATCCATTATCTGCCAATTATATGCAAAAAAATCACCAAAAAATAGAAAATATACTAATTTTAAGAACATCTTCTTTAGGTGATATATGTCATATGCTCCCCTTTATAAATACTCTTATTAAAGAATATCCTAAAGCAAATAAATATTGGGTGATTGGAAAAGAAGAAGCAGATTTTTTACAAAATATTGAAGGAATAAACTTTGTCATATTTGATAAAAAAAGCACAATTAAGTCTTATTTTCAGATCAAAAAACAATTAAGAAACATAAACTTTGATATTATGTTTTTATTACAAGTATCTATAAGAGCAAATTTAATTAGTTTATTTGTGAAATCAAAAATTAAATTAGGATATGATAAAGCAAGATCTAGTGACTTCCATAGCTTATTCTCAAATATGAAAATTGAGGGCACAAAGCATTCTCATGTTGTTGATGTTTTCTTAAGTTTTTTAAAAGTGCTTGGTCTAGAAAAAAAGGATTTTTTATACTCATGGAAAATAAATCAGGTTATATCTAATGAAAATTTGTTTGCAAAGTTTCCAGAATTAAAAGGCAATTACTTTGTTCTAAGCCCATGCTCGAGAAGCGAAAATAGAAATTGGTTAGTGGATCGTTATGCTCACATTGCTGATTATATTAGTGACAAATATGACTTGAAATGCGTTATATCATCTTCAAAAAGCGACTATGAGAGAAATTTTGTTAAAAAGATTATTAATCAAATGACTTCCTCACCATTAAATTTATCTGGCCAAACAAACCTTCATGAGCTTTTATCTGTAATTAAAAATTCGGAATTTTTAATAAGTCCTGATAGTGGGCCAATTCATATAGCTACATGTGCAAATACACCAGTAATAGGATTGTATGGAGTAACTAACACAACTAGAGCAGGACCATACAACAGTATTGATTTATGTGTAGACAAATATAATTCTGCTCTTAAAAAATATACTGGCAAAAAACCAGAAGAAGCTAATTGGCGCTACAAAAATAATCATAAAGATGTTATGAGTCTAATTGGAGTAGATGAAGTTAGAGAAAAAGTTGATAAACTATTTTTAAAAGGAGCATGATTTGATAATTGTTACCGGAGCCGCAGGATTCATAGGTTATAATATCGCAAAGAGATTAAATCTTATGGGTATAGAAGATTTAATCTTAATAGATAATAAAGAAAAATATCCAAATCCAGACAATTTTTTAAATCTTAGATTTAAAGAGTATAGGCATTTTAATGATTTAGAAAATTTAAAAAATATCGAATGTATTTTTCATCAGGGAGCGTGCTCAGATACTATGGAGTATGATAAAAATTTTATGATGGAAGTAAATTATAATTACTCAAAAACTATGTTGTCGATTGCTAAAGAGAATAGTTCGAGGTTTATTTATGCATCAAGTGCATCTGTATATGGTTTAAATAAAAATTCTGAAGAAAAAAAAGAAAACGAGTCGCCTTTAAATGTTTATGCAGAATCTAAATTATTATTTGATCATTACATAATGAATCAAGAGTATCCAGCAGTAGGCTTAAGATATTTTAATGTTTATGGAAGAGGCGAAGAAAATAAAGGAAAAATGGCATCCATGGCTTATAAGATGAATCAAGAATATCTTGCATCAAAAAAGATTTCTCTTTTCAAAGGAACCGATGGTTACAAGGACGGTGAGCAAAAAAGAGATTTTATTTATATCGATGACGTTGTCTCTATAAATATTTTCTTCATGGATAAATCAATTCATGATGTATTTAATGTTGGCACAGGGAAGGCAGAAACATTCAATTGCATCGCTGAGAATATTTTTAAATTCTATCAGGATGACGAAAAAAATTTTAATTATATAGAAATGCCTGATTATCTAGTACCGAAATATCAAAATTTTACTCAAGCAAATATTAAAAAGTTAATTGAAGCTGGTTATGATTACGATTTTTATAGCATCGAAGAAGGACTTTTATCTTATTTAAATGATTTAAAAACATCATCTGCTTGAATTTCTACCAAGCAGTTATAGTGTCCATATTTACATATTTTTTCAAAACAAGGACTACAGGATGCTTTAACATAATGAATTTCTTTATTATTTGTGAGTGGCGGTGTTAAATCTGGAGAGGTTGCGCCATATATAGATATCGATTTTGTTTTTGTTGCTGACGCAAGATGCATTAAACCAGAGTCATTAGATACACAAAACTCAGAGATATGCATGAGATCAACAGCATCTTTGATTGAAGTTTTACCACATAGACTTATAATGCTTCGCCCATTTGCAATTTGTTCTCCTATGTGAGCTTCGTTTTTACTTCCCAATATAAGTATGAGGAAATTGTTCTCAAGCTTAGATCCAAGCTCTTTAAATTTATCTACTGGCCACATTTTAGATGGGCCAAATGCAGCCCCTGGTGCAAAGATTACAATTTTTTTATCAAGTTTTATACCAAGATTAGAAATTAAATTGTTTGTATTTTCTGGATCTGCTTCTAAAGTTGGATAGTATTTTTCATCAAGCTCCTCTTTTTCTGAGTACATCGAAACATATCTATAAGCTGTTTTTCTTCTATCCTCTTTCGAAAATGACTTTAAATCATTTATCAAAATATATCTGGATTCTCCTCTTTCACCTGTTCTGATAGGAATTTTTGCCAAGTACGGGATCAATGCTGATTTTATAGAGCGAGATAAAACAATGCTCTGGTCATAAGTGCCACTAAGTTGCTTTGCCAAGCGAAATCTTTTTCCTAAACCAAGTTCATTATGTTTACAATTTAAAACTATTGCTCTGTTTGCTTCAGGCATTCTATCAATTAACTCTTCAAAGACTGGCTCTACTAAAACATCGATATTTATGCTGTTATTTTTATCTTTTATTTTTTTAAGAAGGGTTTGTGCCATCACAATGTCACCAAGCCAATTTTGAGGAACTATCAATATATTTTTCGCAGACATAAAACTTTATTCTATTGATTGTTTTATTTTCTTTATAAGATTTGAAGTTGAGTAACCTTTTAAAAATGGAATTATCTTTACCTTTCCATTATTTTTCTTTACAAACTCGTTACCTACAATTTGGTTTGCTTTATAGTCACCGCCTTTAATTAGTATATCGGGTTTAATTTTTTTAATTAGTCTTAGTGGTGTAGATTCGCTAAATTTGATGATAAATGCGTCGTCAAGTGTAGCTCTATTTAAAAAATTTATTCTATCTTTTAAGCTATTAATTGGCCTGTTTTTACCTTTAAGTTTTTTTACAGAATTATCATCATTTACACCAATAAATAGAAAATCTGCTGATTTTCTAGCTTTATCTAAATATTGAAAATGTCCTCGATGCAGGATATCAAAACATCCATTTGTAAAACCAATTTTAAAACCAAGCTCTCTAATAAGATTAATAATCTTTACTAAATCTCTTTCGTTGCTTATGATTCTATCGAAATTCTCAAGCTCATCTAGCTTAGAAAAGTATTCATTTTCAATCTCATCTGCTAAATTTAAATTTTCATAAACTTTAGACGATAGTTCTTTTTCAGATATTGATTGAGCACCAAGTTTTTTAATCACTTCTCCTGCAGCAATGTTTGCTACAACGGCTGCAAACTTTAAATCTTTCATTCCTGAGGAAAGATAGGTAGCGCAAAGAGTAGCTATAACAGTATCTCCAGCTCCAGTAACATCAAAAACTTCATTAACCGATGTGGCCTCTATTTTTGTGGGCTTTAAATTTTTTTCAACTAAAAGCATTCCTTCAGATCCTAAGGTAATCAATATAGATTTCAAATTTAACTTTGTAATAAGCTTTTTTGATTTATTGACTATATCTTGACTCGAAGAACATTTACCAACAATGTTTTCAAATTCTTTTCTATTTGGTGTTATACAGAAAGAATTTTTATAACAATCAAAGTTATCGCCTTTTGGATCAATAAATACCGGTTTTTTGAACTTATTAGCTAGCTTTATTAACTTAGTGATATTATTTTGCGCCCCTTTTTTATAATCGGAAAATATTACAGCATCACATTTTTTAACTTGGCTTTCTATATTGGATGGCATTAAAAAATTGATTTTATCATTTGTTTCATCATCAACACGAATTAATTGTTGATTTTGACTAATAAATCTGCTTTTTGTAGTTGTTTTAATTTTTTTATCTTTTTTTGATATTAAATTAATCTTTTGAGCGCCAATCAGTTTTTTAAGTATCTTACCATTTGTATCTATTCCAATATTAGCAATCAAAGTTGTATCTTGACCTAAGGAGGATATATTTGATGCAACATTAGCAGCACCACCTGGTTTAAGAATCTCACTTTCAACCTTTAAAACAGGAACAGGAGCTTCAGGCGATATTCTTTCTGTTGATCCAAGATAATATTTATCAAGCATCGCGTCACCAATTATTAAAATCTTTGATTTTTTAAAAAGGCTCATGATTTTTTATATCCATTATTTATGTAAGTTTTTTTATTATTAATCGCCTGCTTGAGTAGTTTATCATTCTTTGAAAAATTTTCCCTACTAATAATTTCATGTTTTAAGTGCAATAAACCTGTAGAAAAAATTGCTTCTTTTCTAAAAATATTATTATTAATTAGGCGAACAACAAAGTCCGAGTCTTCTCTGCCCCAACCCTCATAATTTTCATCGTAACCATTTATACTTTCAAAATCACTTTTCCAAACACCTAGATTACATGTTTTTGCTCCTTGCCATTTTTTTTTATTAAGCTTTCTGAAAGGATAATTTGGAAATCTCATGACAGGTAAAATTCTGTTTATATCTTTATTTAGCCTTAACCTGATAAATTTTAAAAATCCTATTTTATTTTGATCTTCTTCGTAAATTATTCTTTCAGAAAATTCTAAAGACAGCATTGATCTATTACCTCTTGAGAAATAGCCTTTTTCTGAAAGACTCCTATGATTCATTATAAAATCATCAAAAACAATACAGTCTCCATCAATGAAAACTAAAAACTCTCCAGACGCAAGTTTTACTGCTTCATTTCTAATTTTTGCTGCTCTAAATCCAATGTCCTCATGCCATGCATGTGAGACTTTAAAGAATGAATCTTTAAAATTTTCAATAGTTCTCTTCGTATCTTCTGTTGAACCATCATCAGCGATAACTATCTCGAAATTTTTGTCTTTTTGTTTTAAAAATGAATTTAAACACTTCTTAAGAAAGTCTGGACTATTATAGGTTGTAATAATTACAGAGATCAACATTCTAAAATTTATTTTTTTTTAAGATTATTCATCCTCTATTAATCTATAAACTGTTGAACAGTATGGACATTGAATAACTCCATCAGGACTTTTTTCTATAGGTAAGAAAATTTTTGGGTGAGCTAATTTCATATAGTTATCTCGCGGGCAACACAGTGGTAAATTTGATCTTTTAATTAAGATTGCATCGTCCAATTTCTTGTTTTTTTTTGTAATCATAGATCTATTTTACAATTGTAAGCCAATCATTGTACTTTTTTGACTTACCATTAACTATATCAAAAAACTTTTTTTGAAGAATTTCAGTAATTGGACCCCTTGAGCCATTTCCAATTGATCTATCATCAAGCTCTTTAATTGGGGTTACTTCTGCGGCTGTACCTGTAAAAAATGCTTCATCTGCTATGTAAATTTCGTCTCTAGTAATCTGTTTTACCTTTATCTCTATTCCCTCATCCTCAGCAATCTTCATAACAGTCCTTCTTGTTATGCCATCAAGTGCAGAATTTACCTCAGGTGTAAAAATAGTATTATTACTTACCATGAAAAGGTTTTCACCACTTCCTTCTGAAACATAACCATGAACATCAAGAAGTAGTGCTTCATCGTAACCACAATTTAAAGCCTCTTGAAGAGCAAGCATCGAATTAATGTAATTTCCATTCGCTTTAGCTTTACACATTGTTGCGTTTACATGATGCCTTGTGTATGAAGATGTTTTAATTCTTATGCCGTTATTCAAATTATCTTCAGAAAAATATGAACCCCATTCCCATGCAGCTACAATTAAATGCTCTTCTAAATTATCTGCTCTAAGACCCATGCCTTCAGAACCATAGAAGCACATAGGTCTTATGTAACCGGATTTTAATTTATTTTCTTTAACAACAAGTTTTGTTGCCTCATTTATTTCATTTTCAGAAAAAGGTATTTTCATGCCTAAAATTTTTGCAGAGTTTATTAGGCGCTTAGTATGGTCTGATAGGCGAAATATGCCAGTCCCCTGATCAGTCTCGTATGCGCGAACACCTTCAAAGACCCCCATACCATAATGAAGTGTATGAGTTAATACATGAACTTTGGCCTCTCGCCAAGGCACCAGCTCACCATCAAACCATATAAATCCATCTCTATCTGACATTGACATATCGAAAGACTCCAAATAATTATTCATTTGCATATGCAAATGAGAAATATTATCATTTACAACCTAATCCAACCATTATATTAAGGAAAATATAAATGCAAAATACACACTTTTTAAGAGATTATAAAGCTTTGAGAATAATTTTTATATTAATATTTACGCTATTTTCGTTAAACAGTTATAGCCATTCTGGAGCAAGTCATGAAGATGAAGAAGTAAATATTTATTCTGGCAGGAAGGGAAAGCTTATTGAGCCTATGCTAAAAAAATTCGAAAGTGATACAGGTATCAAAGTTAATCTTATTACAGCTAAATCTGATGCATTAATTAAACGTATGGAGTCTGAGGGAGAAAGTTCTCCAGCTGATGTTTTTATAACTGTAGATGTCGGTAGATTAGATCGCGCAAAAAGAATGGGCTTGCTGCAAAGCATTAATAGCTTTGGTGTAATTAATAAAGTTTCCTCTAAATACATTGATAAAGATCGTCAGTGGATCGGAATATCAAAAAGAATAAGAACAGTTGTAGTCTCAAAGAATATGAAAGATAAAGCAGACTTAAAAAATTTTGAAGACTTAGCCAACGACCAGTGGAAAAATAGAATATGTGTGAGGTCGTCAAATAATATTTATAACCAATCTCTAGTTGCTTCACTCATATCAAATCATGGAGAGAAAAAAGCAGAAAAACTTGTTAAAAATTTGGTAGGTAATTTTGCTCGCAAACCATCAGGTAATGATAGGGCGCAAATTACTGCTGTCTCAAAAGGAGAGTGTGATATTGCGATTGTTAATCATTATTACTACATTTTAATGTTAAATTCTAAAGAACCTGAGAAAAGAATGGCAGCAGAAAATACTGAAGTTATTTTTCTTAACCAAGAAAATTGGGGAGCTCATGTAAACATTAGTGGTGTGGGTATTGCAAAGTACTCAAAAAATGTTGATAGCGCTAATGAGCTAATAAAATACATGCTAGAAAAAGAATCTCAGGAATGGTATGCCAGAACAAATAATGAATACCCTGTTGTTGAAGGCGTAAAAGTAAGTGAAATACTAAGTGGCTGGGGTGAAATCAAAGTAGATGAATTATCTCTAAATAAGTTAGGCGATTTAAATCCAGATGCTGTAAAATTACTGGATAGGGTTGGATGGCAATAGGGGATAATAAATTTTAAATTTTGAAAGATTAGCAATTTTCATATCATTACTTTTCATGATTCCATTTGTTTATTTGGGATCTTCTGTGTTTTTTTCTTATAGCGAAAATTGGCAGCATATTATTGATAATGTCTTACTAGATTATTTTGTAAATTCATTATCACTCGCAGTTGGTGTTGGGTTTCTATCTTTTGTTATTGGAACAGTTACCGCATGGTTAACTTCAGTATATGACTTTCCGTTCCGCAGGCTAATTTCATGGCTTTTGCTAATGCCCCTTGCGATGCCAGCATACATCATAGCTATTACGTATGTAGGCATAATTGATAGTAATAGTTTTTTGCCGGACATAAGAAATTTATTTGGTGGTATTGTCATGATTTCTCTTGTTGTTTATCCATATGTATATATTCTTGCTAGAGGCGCATTTCTTGAGCAATCAAAAGAACTTTATGAAAATGCCCAAATATTGGGTGCTTCGCAATTTGATATATTTTTTAAAATTTCAATTCCAATGGCTAGACCAGCAATAACTTTGGGAGTTACTTTAGCAGCAATGGAAGCATTAGCAGATTTTGGCACAGTTACTTTTTTGGGAATTCCGACATTCACTACTGGAATATTTAGAACATGGTTTGGCATGAATGATGCTGTAACAGCCACACAAATGGCAACACTTTTTTTAAGCATAGTTTTTGTTTTCGTTTTCCTTGAACAGAATTCTAGAAGAAAAATCAGCTACTCTGAAAATATTAAGACACAATCAAAACTTAATTTAAAAAAAACTTCAAAAAGAAATAATTTTTTGATAGTTTTAATTTGTGCATTACCTTTATTATTTGGATTTCTAATTCCATTTTTACAGCTTGCATACTGGTCAATTTTTGTATCGAATGAAACTATTGATAAAGGTTTTTTTGATATTGTTCAAAGTACTTTTATATTAGCTCTCATTGCTGCAGTTATAATATCTTTAATTTCAATTTTGGTAACCTACATAAAAAGGCTCAAACCAAAAAGTATTGCAAATAAGTTTATGCAAATAATTACTCTTGGCTATGCTATTCCTGGTCCAGTTATCGCCATTGCGGTAATGATACCTTTTTCAAACTTTGATAATTATTTAAATCAAATCCTTCAAAGTTACTTTGATATTTCTGTAGGCTTATTATTCAGCGGGACGATTTTTATTTTAATTTTCGCGTACTGTATCAGATTTTTGACAGTTTCATCGAGAACAATTAAGGCAGGTTTAGAATCAGTGAGTATAGCTACAGATGATGCTGCAAAGTCTCTAGGCGCAAATAACTTGTCAATGTTTTTTAAAATTCATTTCCATTTACTAAAAACTCCTTTATTAATAAGTTTCTTAGTTGTTTTTATAGATGTCTTGAAGGAATTACCGCTTACAGCAATCTTAAGACCATTTAATTTTAATACCTTATCTATAAAAGCTTTCGAATTAGCATCTGACGAAAGAATTGCAGATGCATCTAGTTCAGCAATTATGATTGTTATTGCAGGAATTATTCCGGTAATAATAATTACAAAAAATATATTAGGAAAAAGAAATAAGGTATAATTTTTATCTATGGATAAAAAACTTATCATTTCAAATTTATCTTTGACCTTTGAGGAAAAAAATAAGGTTCTCTCAAATATTAATTTTCACATCGATGATTCAGAGATAGGTTGTATTCTAGGTCCTAGTGGTTGTGGGAAAACTTCTCTGTTAAGAGCAATAGCAGGATTTGAAAGTATTTCATCCGGCACAATTCTTAAAGACGGAGTTTGTATAACTAATAGTGTTGAAAATACTCCTGTTGCAAACAGAAACATGGGAATGGTTTTCCAAGACTACGCTCTATTCCCAAATATGGATGTGAAATCAAATATCGTTTTTGGTTTAAAAAATTCTACTGAATTAGAAAAAGATAATAGGGTAAATTATTTATTAGATTTAGTTAATCTAGTTGACTGTAAAAATAAATATCCTCATGAACTGTCAGGGGGAGAGCAGCAAAGAATAGCTTTAGTTAGAGCTCTTGCGCCCTCTCCAGACATTATTTTAATGGATGAACCTTTTTCAAATATTGATCAAGATATTAAAGAAGAGCTTGTGTCTGATGTAAGATCACTTCTAAAGGAGCTTGCAATAACATCTATCATAGTTACTCATGATCAAAATGAGGCTTTTAACTTAGCTGATAAAGTTGCAATTATGAACAACGGCACAATTCAGCAAGTGGGAATTCCATATGACATTTATCACAAGCCAGTAAATAAATTTGTTGCGAATTTCATTGGCTTAGGCACCTTTCTTCCTCTTAAAAAAAACAATAAGGGTGATTTTGAAATTCCACTTGGCCCACTTGACAATAATAGAATAAAAAACGAACTTACAAAGTTTGATAATTTAGAAATGTTAATAAGACCTGATGATATAATTCATAATGATTTAAGTATAAAGAAGGCTAAAATATTAGAAAAACAATTTAGAGGCGCAGAATTTTTATATAAACTACTTTATAATAATGAGCATCAAATACTTTGTTACGCACCTAGTCATCACAATCATGAGATTGGTGAATTAATTGGAATTGAACTTGATATTCAGCATTACGTTATCTTTGAGAGACGATGAAAAAAAATAATACAAAATTTTCAAGAGAAATTGTAAAAGGCTTCGAGAGGGCGCCAAGTAGAGCTATGTTAAGGGGAGTTGGTTTTAAAGATAAGGATTTCGAAATTCCTCAAGTTGGTATTGCATCAACTTGGAGTGAAGTTACACCATGTAATTCCCATATAAATCAGCTTGCCGAATCTGTGAGCAAGGGTGTGAAGTCGAATAATCTAAAACCAGTTATTTTTAACACCATTACAATTTCTGATGGGATATCAATGGGAACAGAAGGAATGAAATATTCTCTAGTATCAAGAGAAATTATTGCCGACTCTATTGAAGCGGTTGCTGGATGCGAAGGGTTTGATGGGGTAGTTGCGATTGGTGGCTGTGATAAAAATATGCCAGGCTGTCTAATTGGATTAGCTAGACTTAACAGACCATCTTTATTTATCTATGGTGGAACAATTATGCCGGGTGTATATAAGAACAAAAAAATTGATATAGTTTCAGTTTTTGAAGCTGTGGGAAAGTTTGCAAAGAAAGAAATATCTGCAGCTGAGCTAAAGAAGATTGAAGAAAATGCAATTCCTGGTCCTGGCTCTTGCGGCGGAATGTACACAGCTAACACAATGGCCTCAGCTGTCGAAGCTCTGGGAATGAGTCTACCTGGTAGTTCGTCTCAAGCTGCAATATCCAAGGACAAAAAATTGGATTGTTTAAACTCTGGCTTAGCTATGAAAAATTTACTTGATAAAAATATTACTCCTAAGGACATTATGACAAGAAAAGCTTTCATTAATGCCATAACCGTCACAATAACTCTTGGGGGTTCAACTAATGCTGTTTTACATCTGCTAGCAATGGCAAGTGCTATTGGAGTAAAACTAGAATTAGATGACTTCACAAGAATTGGGAAAAAAGTTCCTGTTCTTGGCGATTTAAGACCAAGTGGAAAATACATGATGTCAGAACTTGTAAAAATTGGTGGCATTCAGCCATTAATGAAAATATTACTTGATGCCGGCATGTTATATGGTGATTGTTTAACTGTTACTGGAAAAACACTTTCTGAGAATTTAAGTAAAACAAAAAAATATCCAGCAAAACAGCAAATTATCAAACCGTTGAATGATCCGATAAAAAAAGATAGTCATCTTGTTGTTTTATATGGAAACCTTGCCCCAGAAGGAGCAGTTGCAAAAATTTCTGGCAAAGAGGGTTTAAAATTTGAAGGAAAAGCCATTGTTTTTAACTCTGAAGAGAAAGCGATGAGTGCTATATTAGGTGGAAAAGTAAAAAAAGGACATGTTGTTGTAATAAGGTATGAGGGGCCAAAGGGAGGGCCTGGAATGAGAGAGATGTTGGGACCTACAAGTGCAATTATGGGTAAAGGCTTAGGAGAAGATGTCGCTTTAATAACTGATGGAAGATTTTCAGGAGGAAGTCATGGCTTTGTTATTGGTCATGTTTCTCCAGAGGCAGCAATGAAGGGGCCAATAGCAATAATAAAAAATGGTGACCAAATTGTTATAGATGCTCAACTTCAAAAAATTGATTTAAAAATTAGTAAAGCAGAAATTAAAAAAAGAACTGCGAAATTGTCAGATTTTAAAAAGAGGTATAAGAAAGGTATCCTAGCAAAATATGCATCACTCGTGAGTTCTGCATCAAAAGGTGCAGTTACTGATATGTTTAAATAACTTCAAGCAGGTCTAATTGTAAAGCGTCCAGTCAAGACCCATCTTATTATTAAATATAGGGGGAAAATCAAAAGTGCTGCAAGTGCAACTGTGCTTTCATTATAAGGTAATAATTTTGCTATATAACTAAAAAAAGATTTTCCTTTAATAAAGAAATAAATAATATTAAATGGATGAATTAAAAAAAGAATAAGAGTTAAAGCATAAAGAAGTCTGTTCAATCTTTGATAAATACTATGCATATTTAACCTCAAACATATAATTACTTTAGAACAATTTTACACGTTTCATCATTATTTCAAAAGCCAGCTTTTTTTAGAAGCTCTTTTGCTTTTTCTTTGTCTTGCTCAACAAGATTTCCTTCTTCATACATCATTGCAAGAGTAGTCAAAGAACCTACTAAACCTTGGCTAGCAGCTTTTGTATACCAATGTACAGCAGCTTCACCATTTTTTTCAACACAGTCTCCTTCCATATACATGAAGCCTAATCCATGTTGAGCTAATGCATGGCCACTTTCTGCAGCTGCTTTCATCCATTTAAAAGCAAGCAGGGGATTTGCTTTGTTGCCTAATCCGTTTTGATACATAATTGCACATCTATGTTGAGCTTCAGTGTTTCCCTCTTCTGCTAATGGTGACAAAAGTTGCATTGCTCTAGAGAAATGTTTTGCTTCAAATGCGCTCAAGCCACTATTAAGCTCAACTTCATTTTTTTTCATATGTATATCCCATTAACACTATTTAATTTCCTAGTATATACATATAATATAAAAAAATTAAATGATTTGAGGAGAGTCTATTGTCAGAAAATATATTGAGAGGAGCTATTCAAAAAGTAGCAACTGGGCCAGAATTTAGTAAAAATATTTCTGAAGAAGATAGCTACAATTCTATGCTAGATATATTAGGAAGTGATGTTGATTCAGTTCAAGCAGCTATTTACCTGATTGCTTTGAGAATGAAAAGAGAGACAATGGATGAAAATATTGGCTCGTTAAAAGCATTAATAGATAAATCAAACATAATTACATCATCAGTAGATGAGGTGATCGATATTGCTGAGCCATATAATGGTTTTCTTCGAAACACACCAATGAGCGCATTTCTTCCTGCAGTTTTTTCATCGGTAGGATTACCGTGCGTAACTCATGGTGTTGAAACAGTCGGACCAAAATTTGGCCTTACTATAAAAAAAATACTAAAAACGGCAGGAATAAATGTTGATCAAGATGTAGAGAGTGCAGCAAGTGCTCTTAGTACACAAAATTTAGGATGGGCATACATTGATCAGGAAAAATTTTGTCAGCCATTATACAAACTAGTAGAACTTAGAACGAGGATGGTAAAAAGAACAATATTAACAACAATTGAGGTTTTGGTTGGTCCGATACGTGGCAAATCAAAGACACACTTGCTTACCGGTTACGTTCATGCAGCTTACCCTCCAGTTTACTCAGATCTTGCTAAAGTTTCGGGATTTGATTCAGCAATATTGGTAAAAGGTGTAGAAGGTGGCGTAGCACCATCATTAAGAGGTGATGGCAAAATTTTTTATTATAATGATGATGGTGAAATGAAAGAAACAAAGTTTAATGCAAAAGATCTTGATATAAATCATAAAATGAGAGCAGTGCCACTTCCGGAGTTAGAAAAAGTAGAGGAAATTAAATTAGATGAAATATCAAGTGATATTAATGTTGAAGATTTCTCTCAAAAAGCAGCTGAAATTGGCTTACTTGCCCTTGATGGAAAGGATGGTCCTGCCAAGGATACTTTAATATTTACGGCTTCAATTGCACTATCAATTATAAAAAAGATTCAATTTACTGATGCTGCCGATCTAATAAAAAAAGCTATTAATAGTGGAAAAGCTAAAGAATTTTTTTATAATGCACGTTAAAACAATCAAAGAATTTTATAGAATTCTAAAGGGGAATTATTAATGAATGAAACTTATAGAAATGCCATAGTACAAATGGAAGAACAAGATGTTCAAGATGAGTATATTCTTGGTTGGCAAGGGGGCTTCTTAGGCCATCCACCTAGGGAAGAGCAACGAACAACAGAAGCCTATGATGCTGGATACGAAGATGGCCAAGAAAAAAACCTGAGTAATATTGGCAATTGGAAAAAAAAGTAGTTTTATCTATTCACTAAAGATTTTATTGGCTTTCTGAGCGACAAAAGTATTTTAGGAACTTCTTGGTCGATCACGTACATTCTTATCCAATTATTATCAAGCTCGCCCATATGCTGCATTAAGTGATTTCCAAGCATTATGCTTGCTTTGTAACTTGGCTCATCGATATATTCAAGTGCGCTATAATCCTCCAATCGATCATTTAAAAGATTAATAAATTTCTTTTTTATATTTCCCTCGGGAATCTTCAAATCAACTTGGTTTATATTGATAGTTTCATTGAGTTTCTTTGCGATATCAGTAATGAAGTCAATTCTTTTCTCGTCATCAAAACCAGTTATTTCATTCATTGTAACGTAAACTTGAAAACAAGAAATTTCTCTTAGTATTTCTAATCTATCCGTCCAAGTGTCAGTATCAAAACCCTCATTCTCTAAATTTAAAAGTGTTTTTTTTGATATTTTCCATATGCTTACAGCCAGAGCACTTGCAACTTGACTTATTTGCCTTTTTTTTCCTTTTTGATTCCAACCACTATGTATTCTTTGTATACTCAAATTATTACCTTATAAAAATTAATAATTACATATATATATCATTACAAATGAAAGAGATAAAGCCAAATACTTTTATATTCGAATTTGAAAATGCAATAAGTCAGCAAGATTGCAAGACAATTATTGATCTCTTTGAAAAAAATAAAGATGAGCATTATCAGGGTAAGATTGGCCAAAATTTAGAAGAAGATTTAAATATTAAAAAATCAACAGATTTATTTATAAGTGGAAAAGAAGGTTGGAAAGAAGTCGATAAATTATTTTTTACAGTCTTGGCAAAATCATTAGCGAAATTAAAAAAGGAAATCGATTTTTTCCAAGGTCCATTCAAAGACATGGGTTATGCAATTCAGAGAACTGAACCTGGACAGTTTTACCATTGGCATATTGATGGCGGTAGTCATGAATTTAGCTATAGGCAGTTAGTCGCAATCTTCTATTTAAATGATATGGGCAAAAATCAAGGCGGGGAAACAGAATTTTATCATCAAAATTTAAGCGTTAGCCCATCAGCAGGAAAATTAATTCTTTTCCCACCTTTTTGGACACACAAACATCGGGGAACTGAGGTGTTATCAGGTAAAAAATATATTGCCACAACTTGGGTGGTTTTTGCTTAAATCAAGAAAATGTGGTTTCTTCCATATTTCCAGAAATATCAATATCAATAACTTTTACACTTGGCATTTGATTAATGATATAGGCTGCCATCATTATGGCGGTCTTTTTCTTATTAAGATGTATTGAAGTAAATAAACGATCTGCAACGATTTGGCATTTCTGAAACTGATTTGGATTTTCAACCCAGCTTTTACTCATCTGCCAGCCTTTACTCATATCAGAGTCCATTTTTTCAAAAAAAGGGCCAGCCTCGCTAACTATCGCTTCTTTGATTTTTAAAGGGTATTCATTCTCGCCGAGAATGATAGTAAGTTCATACATTTTTTTACTTTTGGGAGCCTTTATCTTTGTGGGCGAGGTCTACAATTTCCATTGCTAAGTCGCGATATTCTTCCCTGAAACCGGCAATTTCTGAATCATCATCTGGAGAAAAATACTCTGAAGCTTCGACACCTTGTTCTCGGTCGAGCGCTATAAATTTCTTCTGCATAGCAAGAAGCTTCTTAATTTTTTCTTGTTTATCTTCACTCATTACATTCCACCCTTATAAATAATAATTATAATGATATGCAAACTAATAAATAAAATCCACAATAATGTGAAATTACTTAAATCTTAGTACCCACCTTTTCTTCTACTTTCAGGAAGCCCAGATATTCTTCCACCTTGTTTGCTTGGATCTCCTGGGAAAAGGTCGTAGAGTACTTTTGCATCAATTTTTTCACCCCACAACTTCTCAAAATGTTTTACCAATTTTCTTGTATTAGGCTGATTACCAGCATTATTAAAAAATTCATCTCTTAGATGATTTATTACATCCCAATGCCTATCGGTTAACTCTAATTTCTCTGAGGCGGCTATTGCTTTAGCCAAATCTTCAGACCAGTCCTCGGCATTAATCAAGTAACCCATCTCAGTGGTTTCTATTTGTTTTCCTGCTATTTCGATTGTTGGCATTTTAACCTCCCTGACAAATCATATTATTCATTACTCTTCGAGACAGCTACAGGAGCTATACTTTTATGAGGTAAAAAGATACCACATCCAAATAATTTTCCAATACCTATTCCGAGCTCTTGCAATTTTATAGAATCTTGTTTTTCAAGGTCAGTTATTAATAAGGTTTTTCCCACAAGAGTCTTGCTAGGAGTTTGCACAATATGTTCTTTACCACAAAGCATCTTTTTAACATTAATTCCCATTGTTGCTAGAGACAAACTTACATCTTTTAAAAATTCCTCTTCATTTTGATTATTGTCGACCACAACAGTCCTGCAAAATAGAGTATCTGTAATAACTAATTCTTTAATTGTAGGTTTAGATAGTGTCATTTTATAGGCTCCGATTTCAAGTGTTTCTCCGTTTAAATTATGAAAATCTTGAGAATGTTCTATAGGTGTTCGAATACAAAATCTCGTTCTTTTTGAGAGATATATTTCTGTTTCAGGTCTTTCCCAGCCTGCACCAGATTCTGCGCCATAAACTGAGTGAATTGCCAAATTATTAATTTTTTCAATATGTGGAAATTTTTTTAAGACGGCAAGAAACAAGTCGTAAGCGTGATCTGCTGCAATCTTTTTACAATTCACTTTAAAAGAAACATCAACAATACTTTCGCTAGATTTCTTTTGTCTATCTTGGTCATCGTCTTCCCAGTACATAGGTTTATTTTCTAGGTGAAGTGAATAAATTTTCTAAATCGGTTTCCCAGTAATCTGGCGTATCATCAAAGCTTGGTTTTATATCAATAGATAAAAACATTTCACCTTCATCTATCTTTTTTATAATAAATTCTTTTAACTCTTTATAAGACTTCATCTTATATTCTTTTATTAAAATTTCGCTGAGTGTAAGCATTTTAATTTATCCTATTTAAAAAACGTATTCTTTTTAAAAGTCTTTTTTTCTCTCCATCTACGTATTCTTCTCTACGATGAAGGACGTTGTTCGCTAGATATCCTTGGTTATTCTCGAGTAATAAACTAAAAATATATTCTTCATTATCATTTAGGAAGTTATCTAAAAATATTTTTATTTTTTTTATCATATCATCTTTTTTCCAAACAATGTTTTGTTTCCTAGACGTATATCTCATATTTAAATAATTCTCTTTATCAATATAGAAAACAGGACCTTTAATCGATTTACTTGAACTAATATTTTTATTTTTAGGAATTTCCATAATATCTTTTTGCATTAGGATATCAATAAATTCTGGATTATGGTCTCGTAAAAAAATATAAATTATTTCATGATCAATTAAATGATTTTTTCCTCCGCTTTCTGCTTGATTCTCGCAATGTAATAAAAAGGATTTAACAGAAAAATTTGTGGGGTAATAATAACCATCTGTATGCCAATTTAGTTTTTTATTTGTATATGGGATATATTCTCCTTTGATTTTTTCACGAGTTTTATTTGAATTATCAGTAATATTAGAAATATTATTCATATCTGATAAAGGATTTGAAATTGATTCGACAAGATTAAGTTTTTTGCAAAATTGTTGAAGAACAAGATCATTTATTTTTGAGTCGAATTTATACAAAACAAAATTGTACTTGCTAAGAATTTTCTTTAAATCATTAATTTGATTTTGACCAAAATTATTTTGATCTATTTTTACACAAAGATCTGAGAGACTTTTTGGGTACGAAGATAGCTTTATTTTTTTCCATGCTTCATACTCAGCTTGATTTTCCAATAAAAAAGGGGAATTCATGTTTTGATCATGTGGTAATATATATAAAATTTGATAGCATAATAGATTATATATTTAGTGAAACAGAAAAATCGAGTGTTTTAAAACATATCCCATTATAGATATAAAATATGCGTCATTAGAGATATATATGACACCCCAAAGGGACAATGTAAATAGTGGAAAATAACTCATAAAATAAAATTATCTGTAGATAAATATAATATTTAATAAAGGAGAATAGAGTGGCAGATAAACATAAAACCCCGATGTTAGACGAGCTTGAGCACGGCCCATGGCCAAGTTTTATTTCTGGTTTTAAAAGATTACGTGACCAACATCCAAGTGAAAGAATTTCTGGGATGGCCAATTCTTTATTAGGACAATTAGAACATTCCTACGAGACACGAAAGGGCTATTGGAAAGGTGGTACAGTAAGTGTATTTGGTTACGGTAGTGGAATAATTCCACGATTTTCAGAAGTGGGTGATGCATTCCCAGAATCTAAAGAGTTTCATACATTAAGGGTTCAGCCGCCTGCAGGAAACTACTACTCAACAGATATGTTAAGACAGTTGGGTGAAAGTTGGGAGAAACATGGATCAGGTCTTCAAACTTTTCACGGCCAAACAGGAAATATTATGTTTATTGGATCAACAACTGAAAATACCCAACACTTTTTTGATGAAATCAATGAATATGGTTGGGACCTCGGTGGAGCAGGACCATGCGTAAGAACTGGAATGTGTTGTGTCGGTGCAGCTAGATGTGAACAATCAAACATAGATGAAATTAAAATCCATAGGACTTTATTAAACAATTTCACCGATGATGTTCATAGACCCGCCCTTCCATACAAATTCAAATTTAAAGTTTCAGGATGTCCAAACGATTGCGTTAACTCAATTGAAAGAGCTGATTGCGCAATTATCGGTACATGGAGAGACGACATGAAAGTTGACCAAGAGGAAGTAAAAGATTTTGTTGAAAAGAAAGGTCGCAAATACGTTATTGATAATGTAATTACTAGATGTCCAACAAATTGCCTCTCTTTGAATGATGATGATACTTTAGAAGTTGACAATAGAAATTGTGTTAAGTGCATGCATTGTTTAAATGTTATGCCAAAAGCATTAAGTCCAGGTGATGATAAGGGCGCAACTATTCTAATGGGCGGAAAGAGAACACTTAAAGTTGGGGACTTGATGGGAACTGTAATCGTTCCTTTTATGAAATTAGAAACAGAAGAGGATTACGAGAAACTCACAGAACTTGCCGAGGAAACAATAGACTTTTGGGCAGAAAATGGGCTTGAGCACGAACGTTGTGGAGAAATGATCGAAAGAATAGGTTTAGTAAATTTCCTTGACGGCATCGGTGTAGATGTTGATCCAAACATGGTTGCTGATCCAACTACGAGTTCATATGTTCGAATGGATGGATGGGATGACGAAGCAGAAAAATGGTTTAAGGATAAACTTCAATCTGCAGGCAAAGCATAAATAAATAATTACACTTAAGGAAAAAAATGGCAGAGCAAGCACAACAAGAAAATAGACCTCCAATTGAATCAGGTTGCCCAGATGCATTTCAATACATGCACCCAGTAATGAGAAAAAATTATGGGCAATGGGCATATCATGAAGATCCAAGACCTGGCGTTTTAAAACATGTTGCACATAGCGGTGACGCAATATGGACTGTAAGAGCTGGAACACAAAGGATACTTGATGTTACAACTCTAAATATTCTTTGTGATATTGGTGATAAGTTCGCAGATGGTTATGTTCGATTTACAATTAGAAGTAATATTGAATACATGGTTGATCAAGAATCTAAAGTTGGACCTTTGATTGTAGAGCTTGAAAAAAATGGTTTCGTTGTTGGTGGAACTAAAAATTCAGTTGCTATGATATCTCATACTCAAGGTTGGTTACATTGCGATATCCCTGGAACTGATGCATCCGGTGTAGTTAAAGCTATGATGGATGAAGTTATTGATGAATTTAAGGGTTGGAATATGCCTAACAGAGTTCACATGACAACTTCTTGTTGCCAAATTAACTGCGGGGGACAAGGTGACATAGCAATTAATGTTCAACATACAAAACCACCTAAGATTAATCATGACTTAGTTTCAAACGTTTGCGAAAGACCATCAGTTGTTGCTAGATGTCCTGTAGCAGCCATTAGACCTGCTCAGGTTAATGGTAAACCTTCTTTAGAAGTTGATGAGAAAAAATGTATATGTTGTGGAGCATGCTTTCCTCCTTGCCCACCAATGCAAATTAATGATGCAGAACATACAAAATTATCTGTCTGGGTAGGTGGAAATCACTCAAATGCAAGAGGTAAACCATCCTTCCAAAAATTAGTTGCGGCTGGTATTCCAAATAATCCACCAAGATGGCCAGAAGCTACAGCGATCGTTAAAAAAATCTTAAGAGCATACAGAGATGATGCTAGAGATTGGGAAAGAATTAGTGACTGGGTTGAGAGAATTGGATGGCCAAGATTTTTCGAGCTTACAGGGCTTCCATTTACCAAATTCCATATTAATAATTGGAAAGGTGCAAGAAATAGTTTAAATGCCTCAACTCATATTAGGTTTTAAGAATTAAGTGAGGAGTTATTTTGAAATTAGGAATATTAATAAATGAAGGACCATATCAGCACCAAGCCTCAGATACAGCACTTCAATATGTTAAAGCAGCTTTAAAAAAAGGCCATGAAATTTACAGGGTATTTTTTTACAATGATGGTGTTAACAACGCCACTAGACTAGCGACTCCTCCACAAGATGATAGAAACATTACAAAAGAATGGTCTTCTCTAGCAAAAGATCACGGCATAGATCTTGTTGTTTGTGTAGCAGCTGCTCAGAGAAGAGGAATTTTAGATAAGGGTGAGGCAGAGAGAAATGGTAAGGATTCTGACAATATTGAAGATGGTTTTAGAATCTCAGGATTAGGCCAACTTGTAGAAGCAGGAATCCAAGCTGACAGATTAATTACATTTGGAGATTAAAATCGTGAGCGACGAGCAAATTGTAAAGAAATTCATGTATGTAAATAGGAAGAGTCCTTATGGAACAATTTACGCTTTGGAGTCACTTGAGGTGGTTTTAATTTCAGCAGCTTTTGATCAAGACGTTAGCTTAACATTTACTGATGATGGAGTTTATCAACTAATGAAAAATCAACAAACCGATGGAATTGGAATGAAAAACTTCTCATCGACATATTCTGCCCTTGGCGATTATGAAATAAAGAAAATTTTTATTGATAAAGAGTCACTTGATGAAAGAGGTTTATCTTTGTCGGACTTACAAGAACTAGTTTGGGAAGATGAAGATGAAGATTATGCTGAGAAAAGTTCTATAAATTTAGTTTCAAGAGCAGAGTTATCAGAAATAATGAATCAACAAGATGTTGTTTTGAGTTTTTAGTAGGAAAATTAATATGAATATGCTTCATACAATTAACAAATCACCATTTGAAAATTCTACTGCTTCATCTTGCTTAAAACTATGTACTAAAGATAGTAGTATTTTATTTATTGAGGATGGAGTAATTTCGGTTATGAAGTCTACGAAATTCTCAGAAACAATAGAAAATGCGTTGAAAGAATTTAAAATGTATGTCTTGAAGCCTGACTTAGAGGCCAGAGGCTTACCTTTAAATAATGTAATAGAGGGTGTCGAGATAGTTGGATACGAAGAGTTCGTTGATTTAACTACTGAACATAAAACTGTTCAATCTTGGCTTTAAGTTTTTTAATAACTGGAGGTAAATGTGGGACTAGAAGTAAATGGTAAAACATACGAAACCGATGAAGAAGGGTATTTAGCAAACTTGAATGAGTGGGATACTGACGTTGCAAATGCAATGGCTGAAATCGATGGTGCTCCTTTAGAGGAAAACCATTGGGAAGTAATAAATTTTCTTCGTGAATACTACGAGGAATATCAAATTGCTCCTGCAGTAAGAGTTCTTACGAAACAAATCGGTAAAAAATTAGGTAAAGACAAAGGAAATAGTAAATATTTATATGAGTTATTTCCATATGGGCCTGCGAAACAAGCTTGTAAGTATGCAGGATTGCCTAAACCAACAGGTTGCGTTTAAACAAAAAATTAGGATATGCAGATATCAATGTTAAGTCTTTTAATAGCTGCATTATTTTATATTGCTTTTTTAATATTAGCGTATGGCCTTGTTGCAAAAATCTTGCAGTATAAAAATACGCCTGCGCCACTTAAGATTCCAACAATGCCTGCGCCAACAACGCAGGCAGGTGTTGTTTTTAGGATGTCTAAAGAGGTTGTTTTCTTTGAAAGCCTCTTCAAGTCAAGTAAGGTGACATGGCTTTTTGGTTGGCTTTTTCACTTTGGTTTGTTCTTGGATATGTTAAGACATCTTAGATATTTTATTGACCCAGTATGGTTTTGGGTAGTGATTATTCAACCTTTTGGTAAGTATGGATCAATTTTAATGTTAATTGGACTTGCAGGTTTGTTAGTGAGAAGAATAGTTGTTGATAGAGTTAGATATATTTCTGCACCTTCTGATCATCTAATTCTTGTTTTACTTTTATGTATTACAACTACTGGAATGGCAATGAGTTTTTATTTAGGAGCAGACGTTATTAGTGTTAAATCTTTTTTTATAGGCTTGATGACTTTTAATATTCAAAATATACCGTCTGACCCTGTATTAATTTCTCATTTAGTAATGGTTGCTTTTTTAATGATAATTTTTCCTTATAGCAAACTGTTACACGCTCCTGGATTATTTTTTAGCCCGTCGAGAAACCAGGTTGATAATGCCCGTGAAAAAAGACACATTGCAAAATGGGCTAGAGATTTAGAGAAAACAAATTAATGAAGAAAAATGGCTGATAATAAATTTGATACACCACAACTTAGAGAATATCCAATAATCCCGAAATTAAAAAAAGGGGTTATGTCTCACAGTAAACCTTTCATCGCAAAGGAGCCTCATCAGGAACCATTAGGTTTTCCTGGAGAGCTTGTCGATGACTGGGAGAATGTAGCAATTAAAAAAATGGCTGATCTTCAAGGAAAATATAGATCTTTACAAGTTTATTTAGATTCTTGTGTTAAGTGTGGTGCTTGCACTGATAAATGTCACTATTATGTCGGCACAACAGACCCAAAAAATATGCCAGTTGCAAGGCAAGATTTATATAGAAAAGTTTATAGAAGGTACTTTACATTCGCTGGTAAATATTTTCCAAAGCTTGTTGGCGCAACAGATTTAACAAAAGAAGTTCTAGACGATTGGTATTCTTATTTCCATCAATGCTCACAATGTAGAAGATGTTCAGTATATTGTCCTTACGGAATTGATACAGCAGAGATTTCAATGGCTGCAAGGGAGGTCATGGATACTATTGGTGTAGGTCAAAAATACTGTAATGAAATTATCAGTAAAGTTCATAAAATTGGAAATAATCTAGGTCTTCCTGGCCCTGCACTCGAAGATACTCTTGAAGGACTTGAAGAAGATGTTGAAGAAGAGACAGGTGTTGCTGTCAAATACCCTTTAGATGTGAAAGGTGCTGAAGTTCTTTTAGTCACGCCATCAGCTGATTTTTTTGCTGAACCACATGTTGATGGTTTGATAGGTTACGGAAAAGTTTTTCATGAAGCAGGAATATCTTGGACTGTTAGTTCACATGCAAGTGAAGCTGCAAACTTTGGTATGTTTATTGGAAGTTACGATAACATGAGAAAACTAGCTGTTAGAATTAGAGAAGCAGCTATAGAGTTAGGAGTAAAGAGGATTGTATTTGGTGAGTGTGGCCATGCATGGAGAGTTGCTTACAGTTTTTTAAATACACTTGCAGGCCCTTGGGATTTTCTAGACCCAAACTATCCTGTTCCACAACATATTTGCGAAGTTACTTATGGATTAATCCAAGAAAATAAACTGAAATTTGATAAGTCTCTTAATGATGATATGGTCTTAACTTATCATGACTCATGCAATGTCGCTAGAGCTTCAAGAATGGGAGATAAAGCTGGAGGTCAATTTTTAATTCCAAGAGAAATTATAAAAGCAACATGTAACAATTTTTATGATATGTCATCAGATACGATTAAAGAAGGAACTTTCTGTTGCGGAGGCGGCGGAGGTCTACTTACTGACGACTTAATGGAGCTAAGAGTTAAAGGTGCTTTACCTAGGATGGAGGCTCTTAGACGAGTAGTTGAGGAAAAAGGAGTTACACATATGGCAGCAATATGCGCTATTTGTAAAAGCCAATTCTCAAAAGTTTTCCCATATTATGATTTTACTATGGACCAAATTGTAAGTGTCCACCAGTTGGTTAGTAATGCGATTATTCTTACTGGCCAGAACGACGAAAATGATGAAGAAAACCACCCACAAGAGGATATAGATGAAGCAGCGTAGTGCTTTATAATTGATTTACAAGGAGATAATTATGGCAACAAATAAAGATGTAGTTGAAAAAAAGCTGACTTTTCGGAAATTTCAGGATGGTGTTCATACTTATGACAATCTAGGAAAGCAGATATTTCAACAAGATAAATCACATAAGTGTCCTACTTATGTTCATAGAACGCCTCCTTGCCAAGGTAGTTGCCCTTCTGGAGAAGATATCCGTGGATGGTTAGATATTGTAAGAGGAATAGAAAAACCACCTGCCGATATAAAAATGCAGGAATATGCATTCAGAAGATCAACAACAGCAAACCCGTTTCCTTCAATGATGGGAAGAGTATGTCCAGCACCATGTCAGGATGGATGTAATAGGAATAATGTTGAAGATTTTGTAGGAATAAATGCTGTTGAACAATATATCGGTGATCAAGCAATTGCTGAAGGTTTTTCATTTTCATGTACTGAAGAAATGAGCGGAAAGAAAGTTGCTATTGTCGGAGGTGGGCCTGCTGGTATGTCTGCAGCATATCAACTTAGAAAACTTGGGCATGCAAGTGTTATATTTGAATCTCATGACAAACTTGGCGGAATGATGAGATTTGGAATACCAAGTTACAGGACCCCAGACTCACATTTAGATCCTGAAATTAATAGAATTCTAGCTATGGGACACATCGAAGTTAAGTTAAATACTGTCGTTGGAAAAGATATATCTGCTGAAAGTTTAGAAAAAGATTATGACGCAGTCCTTTGGGCTATAGGATGTTGGACTGGAAGAGCATTGCCAGTTCCAAATAGTGATGCTCCAAATTGTGTTTCCGCGATTAAGTATCTCGAGGCATCTAGACAGAAAAGATTACATGTTACTGCAAAAAAAGTTGTATGTATTGGTGGCGGTGATACATCCATTGATGTTGTTTGTTCATCAAGACGCTTAGGAACTACAAAAGGCGAATTATCCGAAGATATCAGGCCTGAAAATATTTTAAAAGAAGGTTCAGCTCATGACAAGAAACTTGCTGAAGAGAGGATACACAATGACGTAACTTTAACTACTCTTTTTAAAAAATCTGAAATGACTGCTTCTGAGCATGAAGTTCACGATGCTATGAAAGAGGGAGTTCAGATTTTGGACGAAGTAATGCCTTTAGAAGTTCTAATTGATGAGAAAACAGGAAGAGCTTATGCGCTTAAAATGGCAAAATGTTCAATGAAAGAGGGTAGACCTGAAAAGATAGAAGGCACCGAGTTTGAAATCGAGGCTGATTTAATTGTCGCAGCAATTGGACAAAGCGGCGTATTAGATGGATTGGAAGAATTTAACAATGGTAAAAATTTAATTGACGCTGATAATCACTATGCAGTACCAGGAAAGTCTGGTCATTTTGTTGCAGGTGATATCATACGACCACACTTGCTTACTACTGCAATAGGACAGGGCTCAATTGTTGCTGAGACAATTGACCAATATTTAAATCAGGTTGATTCAAAAGAAATGAAAAAGCGTCCAAAAGTTGATGTACATCATTTTAATCTTTTAGACAAACTAAAAGAGTCAGGATTGAAACCAGCTGAATATGAACCAGGTTCACATTGGGGAAGTGATAGTAAAGAGTTTTCAGTGCATAACTATGAGGATAGGTCGGCACAAGAAATTATTGATACGGATAAAATGTTCCTCGGACATTTCCCATACACACCAAGAAATGTTAGATCTGATGTTGGGCCAGAATCAGAGAATATTCTTGGTAATTTTGATGAAAGATTAAAATGCTACACAGAAGAGCAAGCAGTTGAAGAAGCCAACAGATGTATGAGTTGTGGTATGTGTTTTGAATGTGATAATTGTGTAATCTATTGCCCTCAAGACGCAGTATTTAGAGTGAAAAAGGATAAAAGCACCACTGGAAGGTATGTAGACACTGATTATAAAAAATGTATTGGATGTCATATATGTTCTGATGTTTGTCCAACAGGCTACATCGACATGGCTCTTGGTGATCATTAATTTAGGTAATTAGAAAATATGAAGTCATTATCTGAATTATGAGGAGAGATTCAGTATGTACAAGATTTTATCTATAAAGATTCCGCTAATTCTTTTTTTAGCTCTTTACAGTGGCTCATCAATAACTCATGAAAATATTAATCATAATATAGACGCGTCGTCGGGTGATAAATGTGTGGAGCCTACAGATGTAATGCGCGCTCAACATCATATATTTATAAATCATCAAAGTCATGAAACAGTTGTTAATGGAATTAGGACAAAAAAATATAGTTTAAAAAATTGTATAAATTGTCATATTAAGCCTTTAGCTGACGGAACTTATCCAAGCGCAAAATCTGAAGAACATTTCTGTACGGCATGCCATATTGCAGCAGCAGCACAAGTTGAATGTTTTGATTGTCATGCATCTAAACCATACAAGAAAGTCGCAAAAAAAGAAGAGGATGCACAGAACTAATGAAAAAATATAAGATAAAATTAGACAGGAGAAGTTTTTTGAAAAAAAGCGGTATGCTAGGGATGGCTACATTAGCTCCTGGTGTCATGCTTCAGGAACTCGCTCATGGCAGAGCACCCGATGAACCAGCATCATCGAAAAATAGATGGGGACTTTTAATTGACGCAAACCAATGCTCAGAAGAGTGCAATGCGTGTGTGACAGCATGTAATGAAGAGCATGGTATAGAAGACTTTGGGAGGCCTACTACTGATACTCAATACATAAGAAAACTTAAACTAACAAACGAATCTTCTGGGGAGTCTTTAACTATTCCGATGATGTGCCAACATTGTGAAAATCCACCATGCGTTGATGTATGCCCAACAGGCGCCTCATTCATAAGAGCAGATGGCATAGTTTTGGTTAATAAACACACTTGCATTGGTTGCAGATATTGCATGATGTCATGTCCTTATAAAGCGAGATCATTCATTCATGAAAACCTAGAAAATCAAGTTCCACATACACCAAGAGGAAAAGGATGTGTTGAAAGTTGTAACCTTTGTGTTCATAAAGTTGACAATGGCGAAAATACTACTGCATGTTCTGAAGCTTGCAGCAAAGAAGGTCATCAAGCTATTTTATTTGGTGATATAAATGACCCAGACAGCGAAATCTCGAAAAAATTAAATAAGTATAAAACCACCGAAGTCAGAAGTGATCTTGGGCTAAATACAGCTGTAAGATATAGGGGAATATAAATGAGAGATAAAACAGATTATGTAATTGTTGAGTTTTCTAAAGCAATATTGATATATGGACTTATCGCTTTATCTCTTATTGGACTAGGGTTTTATTCTTTTATTACACTTGAGCATGAGGGTCATTGGATAACTGGAATGAATAATCAGGTTGTCTGGGGATTACCTCATGTTTTTGCAATCTTTTTAATCATTGCGGCTTCTGGAGTTTTAAATATTGCCTCAATATCATCTGTGTTTAATATAAAAATGTATAAACCTCTTGGAAGACTATCCGCACTTTTAGCTATTTGTCTGTTAACAGGTGGCTTAATTGTTTTAGTTCTAGATCTTGGGCGACCTGATCGACTGATAGTTGCAATGACAACTTTTAATTTTAAATCAATATTTGCGTGGAACGTATTTTTATACAGCGGCTTCATGGCAGTTGTTGCCTTATATTTGTGGATGATGTTCGAAGCTAGATATAACAAATTTATTGGTAAAGTTGGTACCTTTGCTTTTGCATGGAGAGTTACACTTACTACTGGTACTGGCTCTATTTTTGCATTTCTGGTTGCAAAAGAGGCATATAATGGAGCATTATTAGCACCACTTTTTATTGCTCTATCTCTTCTAGTTGGCACTGCAGTTTTTTACAAAATTCTATTTTGGATGGACAGAGGATTAGACATACCAATGGGTTCAGAGATAGTTAAGAGATTCCGAAAACTTTTAATTTACTTTATTTTTACTGTATTTTATATAACTGTTTTATCACATTTGACAAATCTATATGTCACGAAAAATCATGGGTATGAATTTTTTCTTTTATTTTCATTAAATACTTACTCTTTATTATTTTGGGGATGTCAGATGATAATTGGAACTTTATTTCCATTGTTAATTTTATACAATAAAAAATTATCTGAGTCTGCCGTTGGAATTTTATATGCATCTATATTAGTACTATTTGGTGGGTTTACAATGCTTTATGTAATTATAATTTCAGGGCAAGCTTTTCCACTAGATCTTTTTCCAGGTTATAGTGAAAGTAGTACATTTTATGATGGCGTAGAGGCTGCATATATTCCAAGTGTATACGAATTAATGTTAGGTCTAGGTGGTGTAGGTATTTCTGCAGCAATATATCTTTTTGCTATTATGGTTTTAGACTTCACGCCAAAAAGTCTTGATAACGATGCAATTGCTCTAGCAGGAATTCCTGATCCAGAACCAAAAATTGAAGAAAATAAAGAAGAACCTGCGGATGAGGAATCTAAAGAAGAGTTGAGCGAAGAAAACCAAGATAACAAACAACCTAAAGCGGATTAAGTTACATTGAATAGCTTATTTATATCTGCTGCCCATAAATCCTCTGGGAAAACTATCTTTTCAATTGGATTAACAAGGTTACTTTCAGACTTCAACTATAATGTTCAAGCATTTAAGAAAGGGCCAGATTACATTGACCCAAGTTGGCTGACACTAGCTTCAAGATCTAAATGTTATAATCTAGATTTTAATACACAAACAAAATCTGAGATCAAAAATTTTTTTGAGTCTAAAAAATCACACTTTAATCTGATTGAGGGTAACAAGGGTCTTTATGATGGAGTAAGTAATAAAGGGCAGGATGATAATTCTGCTTTGGCTATTCTGTTAAAATCCCCGGTAATATTAATTATTGATACAGAAGGAATAACTCGAGGCATAGCACCTCTTTTACAAGGTTATTTGAATTTTAATAAAAAATGCAATATAAAAGGAGTTGTTCTAAACAAAGTTAAAACCGAGAGACATGAAGGAAAATTAATTAATGCCGTGAATAATTACACGGATTTAAAAATTTTAGGCTCGATCAGAAAAAATACTGAACTTATAATTTCTGAAAGGCATTTAGGCTTGGTTCCTGCAAATGAAAAAAATCTTGCTGAAGATAAAATTAGTTATTTAGCAAAAATCATTTCTAATTCTCTAGATATTAAAAATTTTAAAGATATTGGCTTAAAAATTGAAAAACAAAATAAAATTATCGCAGAAAGAAAATTAAATAATATAAGTACAAAAAAAAATATAAAGATAGGAATTTTCAAAGATAAGTCATTTGGATTTTACTATCATGATGATTTAGAGAATTTTAAAAAGCTTGGTGTTGATTTAGTACCAATCAATTCAATAAAAGAAAAAATACTGCCAAAGATTGATGGCCTTTTTATTGGAGGTGGGTTTCCTGAAATATATGCAAAACAAATTGAAAAAAATAAATCCTTAATCAATTCTGTCCGAAAATTTATTAATGATGGATTTCCTGTATATGCTGAATGTGGGGGATTAATGTATTTAACAAAAAGTATAAAGCATAATAAAAAAGAATTTAAAATGGCAGGGGTGCTGCCAGCAAAAACCATTATGAATAAAAGACCTGTTGGAAGAGGGCACGTAAAAGTTCAATCTCTAAAGAATCATCCTTGGGGCTTTAAAAATAGCTTAATAATAAATGCTCATGAGTTTCACCATGCTGATTTGATTTTAGATAAAAGTAAAAAAAAATCTTTTGCTTATAAGGTTAATAGAGGTCATGGCATTGACGGCGCTTTCGATGGTTTTGTTTATAAAAAATTATTAGCAAATTTTTCTCATCTTAGGCATACGAGAAAATCTCCGTGGATAAAATATTTCGTAAATTTTGTTAGAGAGAACATAAATGATTAAAATTTCACCTGCAGCTGCATCAATATTTAAAAAAGAAATAGATAAAGAAGAAAATAAGGGTTTTAAGCTTAGAATAGCAGTCATGAAAAAAGATGGAAATAATTTTCACTACGCTTTAGGATTTGATGATAATATTACTAGTAACGATGAAGCACTTAATGTGGATGGTGTTGAGGTGATTATGTCAAAAGCGTCACTAGAGGTGTGCAGTGGTATGACTGTAGATTATGTTGAAATGGAAAAAGGTCAATTCAATTTTATATTTCTAAATCCTAAAGATCCAAATTATGTCGAGCCCAAAGAATAAAATAAGCGAACTGGATGAGTTTATAGAAGATTTAAATCAATGGGTTCTTAACATTATGTCAGGCGACCTGTCTTCAAGAATTCAGTGTTCAACAAAATCCAAAGATTTAAAAACTCTATGTAGTAATTTAAACATTGTTTCTGAAATGCTTGAAAATCAATTAAATAAAACTAACGTTCAGTTAGAGCAATTCGCAAAATATAAAGAAGATAAGAATAAGGAGGCAAATCGTTTAGCAATTATGGAAGAAAGAGTTTTTATTGCATCTGAGCTCCATGATTCGTTAGCACAAACATTAGCAAGTTTAAGACTTCAAGTTAGAGTTTTAGACGAAAGTTTGCAGGGTATTATATATATGAAAAATAATAGAAAATACAAAACAGAAGAATTGTATTCAGATAAAAGAATTACAGATGAACTTGAGACTTTAGAAGAAAGTATCGAGCTTGCAAATAGAGAGATCAGACAACTAATTGGGCATTTCAGATCTCCGCAGGAAATCGATAATATTGCCAGTGAAATCTCTAAGCTAGTTGAAAACTTTAAAACCGAGAATAATGATATAAAGATATTCTTTCAAAATAAAATTCCAGTTATTAAACTAAATAAGAATGATGAGCTGCACATCAAAAGAATAGCCCAAGAAGCATTACTAAATGTTAAGAAACATTCTCAAGCAAAAATTGTCAGAGTCTTATTAATGTCTTACCAGACTGGCAAATATTCCTTAATCATTGAAGATGATGGTATTGGTATAGCAAAGTCTTGCTTCATTGGCCATGATAATGAGGACTCGGGAGAGCACGTTGGATTAAGCATTATGAGAGATAGAGCGCAACAAATTGGTGGTCATTTAGATATAGAAAGTGAGCCAGGTGAGGGTGTACGTGTTATTCTATCCTTTAATGAAAAAGACAATTAAAATATATAAATGAAAATAAAAGTTACAATTATCGATGATCACACTTTATTTAGAGAAGGTTTACAGAGACTCTTAGTCAGACACGATATAGATGTTATTGCATCGGTAAGTGGTGGAGATGAAGGGATAAAATCTATAGAGAAAAATCTACCTGATATTGTGTTATTAGATCTTAGGATGCCCAATGAATCTGGTATTGATGTTTTAAAGAAATTAAGAGAAAAAAATAAATCTCTCCCTATTGTAATGTTAACAACTAGTGATGCCGAAAAGGATTTAATTGATGCACTTAGAAATGGCGCCAGTGGCTACTTGTTAAAAGATATGGAGCCTGATAACTTGGTTGTCGCTTTAAGAGATGTTCTTAAAGGAGAAACAATCGTTGCTCCAAATCTAGTTCAAATATTAGCTAAGTTTCATCAAGGAGACGACAATGAGATTAATATGAGCAACTTAATAAACACTCTAACTCCAAGAGAAAGTGAAATACTTGAATTACTAGCAGAGGGACAAAGTAATAAATTGATTGCAAAAAATCTTGGAATATCTGATGGAACTGTTAAGTTACATGTAAAATCAATTTTAAGAAAACTTGATATTCATTCAAGAGTTGAAGCTGCTGTTATTGCAGTGGAGCATGGTTTAAAGAAAAAAAATAATTGATCAAAAGTACTTATGCGAGGATGGCAAAGAAATAGATTTGGATTAGCAATTTTAATTTTTGCATCAGCAATTGTTGCAAACGTTGAATCTCTGACACAAGGGCAAATAATTTCATTGATTGGCTTGTTTGTAGTTTTCTTCTATCTTTATGTCATTTATGTAAATAAATACAAGAAAAATAAATGAATGAAATTATAATACAGCCCAATGATCTATATCTCTTAATTGAAAAGAAAAATACTAAAATTTTTGATGTTAGATTTAATTTATTGAAAAAAGAAATAGGATATGAAAATTATCTGAAATCACACATTAAAAACGCTTTTTATGTAAATTTGGAATCTCATTTATCCTCTGAGGAAACTGAGCATTCTGGTAGACACCCACTTCCACATATTGAAGATTTTTCCGCGTTTTTAAATAAACATGGTATAGATGATCAAACTCATATTATTATTTATGATGATGACAATAATGCAATGTCTGCAAGATTATGGTGGATGTTAAGATTAGTTGGGTTAACAAATTGTTCTGTATTAGACGGAGGTTTTAAGTCTTGGACATCCCTTAAGCTTCCTGTGACTGATTCTATTCCAGCTATGGCAGAAAATTATAATAATAAGTACTCATACAACTCAAAATATTTAGTTGCTACAGAAAATATAATGCAATTAACTAATGAAGAGGATTTCCTGCTAATTGATGCAAGAGAAAAGGTGAGATTTTTAGGAAAGAAAGAACCAATCGATAAAAAAGCAGGCCATGTTCCTGGGGCAATTAATATGCCTTTTAAAAATAATTTAAATCAAGACGGAAAATTTAAAAATAAAGAAGAACTTCTAAAAATGTTTCTAGCCACAAATAAAAATTCTGCAGAAAAAGTTATTAACATGTGTGGGTCTGGTGTAACAGCTTGCCATAATCATTTAGCAATGGAATATTGTGGTTTTGGGAAAGGAAAGCTATATGTGGGTTCTTGGAGCGCCTGGTCTAGCTATGAAAATAATAAAATAATAAGAGAAGATTAAATGAAGACAAACATTGAATGGATTAATGGAGTAAATTTTTCTGCTAAGACTGAAAGCGGAAATAAAATAATGATGGATGGACCAGTTGACAGTGGGGGAAATAATAATGGTGCAAGACCAACTGAACTTCTTATCTCTGGAATGGGAGGCTGTACGGCCTTTGATATAGTATCTATGGCCGAAACAAAAAATATAAAGATAGAAAACTTTAATTTAGAAGTTGAAGCTGAAAGGACAAAAACCAAACCTTCTTTAATTAGCAAAATACATTGTACTTATAAAATTAAATCAGAAGAGAAGAATCGAGATAATCTAGAAAAATTTATAAAATTATCACTGAAAAAACAATGTTCATGCTGTATCGTATTAGGAAAAGCGATTGATATAAGTTATTCCTTAGAACTTTATTAATTTTTAATAAATATGCTTATTAGAACTATTGTTTTATTATTTATAATTTTATTAGAAATAAAGATTCTGTTTTCAGATAATATTATCCAGTTGCATTGTAAAAATACAATGGACGGATCAAAACATATCTTTGAAATATATAAAAATTATAAAGTAGTAAATATACTTCCTAATGGTTATCAATTTGATTATTCAATTGATTATGAAAACAAATCAGAAGTTAAAGCATATTTTATTCAGAAAAAAAATAATTTTATAAAGAAATTTGTTTTAACATTTAATATTAATAAAAATTTAATGTATGATGAAATGTATGAGGGAACGAGCATTCAAAATTTGTATTTAAAGGACAAAAAAATATTTACTTGTAACAATGATTAAAGAAGATAAATTATATGTATGGCATCCATACGCAGCAGCTATTGATAAAAATCCAGTATACCCAGTAAAAAAAGCAAAAGGGGCAAATATATATTTAGAATCTGGAGAAAAATTGATTGATGGAATGTCTTCTTGGTGGTGTGTTATAAATGGATATAACCATCCGAAATTAAACAAAGCAATTCAAGATCAGATAAAGCAATTTTCACATATTATGTTCGGGGGATTTACTCACAAACCTGCAGTAAAACTCGCAAAAAAGCTAAATGATATAACCCCTGGGTCACTTCAAAAAGTATTTTTTTCTGATAGTGGATCTGTTGCAATTGAAGTTGCTATGAAATTTGCTATCCAGTACTGGCATTCACAAGGAGTAGACTCAAAAAAAAAGTTTTTAACCGTGAGAAGTGGATATCATGGTGATACTTTTGCAACAATGTCTGTGAGTGATCCTATAAATGGTATGCACTCAATTTTTAAAAATACTCTATTAAATCAAATTTACGTTTCAAAACCAGAAGATTCGAGAATCTTTAATTTAAAAAAAAGTAAGAGCCTAAAAGAGATAGAGAATAATTTAAAAAATAAAAACAAAAATATAGCTGCCGTGATAATTGAACCAATTTTTCAAGGAGCAGGAGGAATGCGAATTTACCATCCAAAATATTTAAAAGAATTGAGAAGCTTGTGTAATAAGCATAATGTTTTACTAATTTTAGACGAGATAGCAACAGGTTTTGGTAGAACAGGAAAATTATTTGGCTTTCAACATTCAAATATTGTTCCAGATATTTTATGCCTAGGTAAGTCTATTACAGGTGGATATATGAGTATGGCTGCAACTCTGGTTTCAAAAAAAATTGCTAAATCAATTTCTAATAAAGCTCCAGGAGTTTTTATGCATGGCCCAACATATATGGCTAATCCGCTAGCATGCTCTGTAGCACTTGCAAATATTAATCTACTACTTTCATACGACTGGAAGAAAAAAATTAAAAATATTGAGAATAGAATATTTAAATCCTTTGAAAAAATTTCAAAGAATAAGTTTGTTAAAGACTTCAGGGTGATTGGCGCTATTGGTGTTTTAGAAATGCATGATAAGGTTAATGTTAAATCTCTACAAAAAAAATGTGTAGATAATGGTATATGGTTAAGGCCTTACTCTAATTTAATTTATATTATGCCGCCATATATAATTAGCAATAAAGATCTGAATTTTTTATTGATGAAAATTGAAAAAATTATTAAATTAGAGTATGCGTAATCTATATTCTAAATGAAACTTCTTTCATTATATTTGCAGTTTGTTCCATGATTTTTTTTACCTTTTCAGGTATCTCTCTTGCGCCAGATTGACGAGCTGTATCACTATGTTTTTCTTCATCTGATTTCATTTTCTCAAGAATAATTTTTGTTTTGACATCATTTTTTGGAAGGCGTTTTAAGTGCGAGTTCAGATGGTCAGCAACCTGAATCTCTGTTTCCTCCAGAAAACCAAGTGCGTTTCTATCATTTGTTATACTTGAGAGAATTCCTAAGCCAACTGATCCTGCTAGCCATAACGGATCAAAAATACTTGGTTTTCCGCCAAGTTCTTTTATTCTTTCATTGCACCAAATAAGATGGTCTTTTTCTTCAGATGCCATTTCAAGCATCATTTCTCTTTGTTCAACAGACTTTGCTGCAAGAGCATGGCCAATATATAGGCCCTGAGCAGCAACCTCCCCAGCATGATTAACCCGCATAAGGTTTGTTACCAATTTCTTCTCATCTTGAGTGAGATTTTCATTTGAAATTTTACTAGCAGGATATGGTCTGCCAGAGTTTTTGATATTAAAGGTTTCAAGGAATTTACTCACTTTCATTATGCTTTTATCAATTTTTGAAAAATTTCTCATTTATTTTAACCTTTCATTGATAAAAGAAATTGGGTGCATTACATCAACTCTTTTCATGTTATTAATATTAATTGAATTAATAAAATTTAAAGAGCAGCCAATATTATATGTAAGAATTAGATCTATTTTATTTGATTTTACAAATTCAATTTTTGGCTCAATAATATTTATTGAATTTTTTGTATTATGTAATAAGTTTTGTGCACCAGCTCCACAACAGTAATTATCTTCAAACGTAAAGATTTTTAAATTAGGTATAGTTTCAAGCACAGACAAAAGTTTTTGAAAATCTATCTCGGCTGACTTTGTTGTGCACGGCCGATGAATACATACGTTTTTATTAGTTTCTTTGAATTTATCTATTTTGTTTGATAAAAGATTTAAAATGAATGATGTGGCATCTTCATAAATGTTACTTTTATTATTTCTATTTATAAATGAACTACATCCGCTTGCATAACCAATAACCTTTTTATACTTTCCATTCGAGAATTCATTATTAGTAATATTGTTATACCTCAATCCTTTTTCTATTCTTCCACAGTTATAATCCAATGATCCACAGCATTCAACTTTTTGAACAAGCTCTGACTTAATATTATTTTTTTTCAAAACCTCTATGCAATCATTTGCAACATTTTTTTGAAATATATCTGATGCGCAACCTGAAAATATCCCAATTTTTGAATCTCCATTTTTTACTGTCTCATCATATGCATCAATATGATATTTTTTCTGCTTTATATTAAAAAATTTCTTATATAAAAATATATCTTGAGCGAAATTTATAAATTCAAAAAGAATCCTCTTTAATATAGGGTTTGTTAAAATTGAAGATATGAAAAAAGATTTTAACTTAAATAAGAACTTTTGCTTTTTATAATACTTATCTCTTGCTTTAGTAATTAAGCCATAGAAATCAACTTTTGCCGGGCAAGCCGATTCACAAGCTAAACAGAGAGTACAAGAATTTAAATGTTTTAGAGCAGACTCAGTTGGTGCAAGCAATGATGCATTTAAGCCATGAATTATAGATATTCTTCCTCGCGGAGATTCAGATTCATTATTATTTACCTTATAAGTTGGGCAATGGTTAAGACACATCCCGCACATTGCGCAATTGTCTGGATCTAAAATCTTATATTGTTTAGCACTATTATCCATTTTCTGTTTTTCTGCAAAAAAGTATTGACACCTATATAACTATATCATAAAATACTAATATATTACTCCTCCTATGAAAGTATATATAGTTTCCTCCAACCACTAACTTAGAGTGGTATTAAAAGCGCAGAGCCACTGCGCTTTTTTTTTAATGATATCTTTTATGATACTTTCTTCTTTTTCCTGACCTTTGAGTAATAACGCCAATTATTGAGCTTGTATCTTGAATTTCTATATCTTTAAGATTCTTGTCGTATGCTTTTAGTATCATTTTATCAGAAATCATTATTTCTCTTATAATAATACTGCTTCTAGTCTCATAAACCACAAAATCTCCTGATTTCGGGGTAATACTCGGATCAATTATGATTATGTGGTCTACTTCAAACTCTGGCGACATGCTTGAATCAAGAATTCTAAGAGCAAAAGGCTCATTAGCAGCGCAATTTTCTCCACTATTTTCGCTTCCTAGCTCTTGAATTGGAATGTCTTTAATATCACTCATAACGTTTATTTTAGACCCTTTTGTATAACTAAGAAATTCAATTTTCTTGTATTTTTCTTATATTCGTTAAAACCCTAATTTAATAGTCTTTTTAGTAAAATTAGAGATATTTTATCCACAGGTTATAACCATGTTAAACAATGGATAAACACAGCATATTGTGCTTGACTATAGTGTATAACACATCTTATAGTAGTCTTAAGAATTATTATAAACAATAAAAATAACATTTTGGAAGGAAGATAATGGACAATAATGAGTCAGATTTAGGACTAGGTATTTCATCAGTTTCTCCTGGGCCTGTAGATGCAATTCAGAGCCCGAAGGATATCGGTGAACTGAGTCTAGTTGCACCTGGAAATTACAGAGTAGTAAGAAGAAATGGAAGTATCGCTTCGTTTGATATTGATAAAATATCTGTAGCTATGACAAAAGCTTTTCTAGCCGTTGAAGGAAATCAAGCCGCGGCATCATCAAGAATTCATGAAACCGTTTCAATATTAAGCAAAAATGTTTTTGCTGGATTAACTAGAAACATTCCAGATGGTGGAACATTCCATATTGAAGATATACAAGATCAAGTTGAACTTGCACTCATGAGGGATGGACATCAAAAAGTTGCTCGATCTTATGTTTTGTATAGAGAACAGAGAAATTTAGAAAGGACGTCTGCTGAAAAACCAGAAGAAGCTAAAAGTGATACTGAAATTAATGTAACAACTGGAGATAGTAAGTCCCCTTTAGATACAAAGAGATTGGAATTAATTATTAATGAAGCTTGTTTGGAGATAAAAGATGTTTCTCCAGATCCAATAATGAGTGAGCTTCGTAAAAATATATATGATGGTATTACAAGAAGTGACGTTTCAACTGCATTAATAATGTCATCCAGAGTGCTTATAGAAAAAGAGCCAAATTATACTTACGTCACTGCAAGATTATTATTGGATAATTTAAGGACAGAAGCACTTAGCTATATTTATGGTGAAGACCTATCTGCTTCTTCTAATCAAATGAAAGATGTCTATGGTGATTATTTCAAAAAATATATCACAAAAGCTTGTAACTTAGAGTTATTAGATAAAGAACTAATTAGCAAATATAATTTAGATCAGCTTGCTGATGCAATAGATTCTGAAAGAGATTTGAAGTTTACTTACCTTGGACTTCAAACTCTTTATGATAGATATTTTATCCAAACAGATGGTACTACAATTGAATTACCTCAAGCTTTTTTTATGCGTGTAGCAATGGGACTTGCTAATAATGAAAATAATAAAGAGGAAAAAGCAATAGAATTTTATAAGCTTTTATCTTCTTTTGATTTTATGAGCTCAACTCCAACGTTGTTTAACTCCGCAACTCTTCGCCCGCAGCTCTCATCATGTTATTTAAGTACGATTCCTGATGATCTGCGTGGCATCTTTGATGGTATTACAGATGATGCAATGCTATCAAAATTTGCAGGCGGCTTGGGAAATGATTGGTCAAGGGTTAGAAGCATGGGTACTCATATAAAAGGTACTAACGGTAAGTCTCAAGGTATTGTCCCATTCTTAAAAGTTGCAAATGATACTGCTGTTGCAGTGAATCAGGGAGGAAAGAGAAAAGGAGCAATGTGTGCTTATCTTGAAACTTGGCACCTTGATGTAGAGGAATTCCTTGATCTTAGAAAAAATACGGGTGATGACAGAAGAAGAACTCACGACATGAATACGGCTAACTGGATACCTGATTTATTCATGAAAAGAGTAGTTGAGGAAAAAAAATGGACTTTATTCTCGCCTGACGAAGTTCCGGAATTGCACGAAATATCTGGTGAAGAGTTTGAAAAAAAATATACAGAATATGAGTCTCAAGCTAAATCTGGAAACATAAAAAAATTTAGAGAGGTTGATGCCTTAGATCTATGGAAAAAAATGCTTGGTATGTTATTTGAAACAGGCCATCCTTGGGTTACATTTAAAGATCCATGCAATATCAGATCTCCACAATCACATGCAGGTGTTGTTCATTCATCTAATTTGTGTACTGAAATTACTTTAAATACATCTGATCAAGAAATCGCGGTTTGTAATTTAGGCTCTGTTAATCTTGCAGCGCATGTGGATGAAAATGGAATAATGGTAGATAAACTAGAAAAAACAATTAATACAGCAATGAGGATGCTGGATAATGTCATAGATTATAATTATTACAGTGTTGATAAAGCCAGGAATTCGAATGCAAAACATAGACCAGTAGGATTAGGTCTCATGGGTTTCCAAGATGCACTGTATAAACTTTCAATTCCTTATGCCAGTGATGATGCGATTAAGTTTGCCGATCAGTCCATGGAGTACATTAGTTATTTTGCAATCAAAGCGTCTACAAATTTAGCTGAGGAAAGGGGAACTTATGAGTCATATGAAGGATCTCTTTGGTCGCAAGGTATATTGCCTATAGATTCTATAGAATTATTGGAGCAACAAAGACAAAAATATATTTCAGTTGATAAATCACAAAATTTAGATTGGAAATCATTGAGAGATAGAATTAGATCTGTTGGAATGCGAAACTCGAACACCATGGCAATTGCACCAACAGCTACGATTTCAAATATAACTGGAGTTACACAAAGTATTGAGCCGACATATCAAAATTTATATGTGAAATCTAACCTATCAGGTGAATTTACAGTTATTAATTTATCTTTGGTTGATGATCTAAAAAAGAGAGGCCTTTGGGATGAAGTAATGGTTAACGATTTAAAATATTTTGACGGTAGCTTGAAAACTATAGATAGAATTCCCGATGATTTAAAAGAATTATACTCAACTGCATTTGAGCTTGATGCAAGATGGTTAGTAGAAGCAGCATCAAGGAGACAAAAATGGATTGATCAAGGTCAATCTCTTAATTTGTATATGGCGGAACCATCGGGACCTAAGCTGGATAACTTATATAAGTTGGCTTGGGTTAGAGGCTTAAAAACTACTTATTATTTAAGAACCATGGGAGCTACCCATGTTGAAAAAAGCACAATGGCTGATGGCAAACTAAATGCTGTCAATAACGAGAATCAAGAGAGCAGAGCATGCTCGATATTAGACCCTGACTGCGAGGCCTGTCAGTAATTTTTAGGAGTAAATATTATGTCATCAATATGGGACGACCCAATAGCGCAGACGCTAGAACCAATTAAAAAGGAAGAAGTTAAAAGAGAGCCTGAACAAACAGCAATCACCGCTGATGATCCTCAAGAAGCAGGACTAACTGGTTTTGAAGATATTGAAACTGGCGCAGGAAGAATTCAAGTTGATGACAAGAAGATCATAAATTGTAGGGCAGACTTAAATCAACTAGTTCCTTTCAAGTACGATTGGGCTTGGAGTAAGTATTTGTCAGCATGTAATAATCATTGGATGCCCCAAGAAGTAAATATGACAGCAGATATTGCTCTTTGGAAGAGCGAAGATGGTTTGACTGATGACGAAAGAATGGTGATTGAGAGAAATTTAGGTTTCTTTTCAACCGCTGATTCTTTAGTTGCAAATAACTTAGTTCTTGCAGTTTATAAACATATTACTAATCCTGAGTGTAGACAATATTTGCTGAGACAAGCTTTTGAGGAAGCAATTCACACACATGCATATCAATATTGCATTGAATCTCTTGGCATGGATGAAAGCAGATTATTTAATATGTACCGTGAAATTCCCTCTGTTGCTACAAAAGCACAATGGGCTTTGCCATATACACAAAGCCTTGGAGACATAAACTTCAAAACAGGAACAAAAGAAAATGACCAAAGACTGCTAAGAGACTTAATTGCTTTTTATGTGGTTTTTGAAGGAATATTTTTCTATGTTGGCTTTACTCAGATTCTTTCTATGGGTAGAAGAAATAAAATGACAGGGGTTGCAGAGCAATTCCAGTACATTTTAAGAGATGAGTCTATGCATATGAACTTTGGTATCGATGTAATTAACCAAATAAAGCTAGAAAACCCTCATTTATGGAACGATGATTTTAAAAAAGATATGGTTAAATTAATCCTTGAGGGAGTAGAGCTAGAAACTAAATATGCTTATGACACTATGCCTAGAGGAATCTTAGGCCTAACTGCACCAACGTTTGAAGAATATTTGAAATACATAGCAAATAGAAGATTAACCCAAATTGGTTTGCCTGAAGAATTTAAAAATGCTCAAAATCCATTCCCTTGGATGTCTGAAGTCTTAGATCTTAAGAAAGAAAAGAACTTTTTTGAGACTAGAGTTACTGAATATCAAACTGGTGGGGCTTTGAGCTGGTAGGATTTTGATCTGACTCCTAGATGATCAGATGATCCCCTTGGCAAAGGACTGCTTTTTTTTGTAAGTTTTTATAAAATTAAAGAAAGAAGGCTATTCTGATGCCAAAAATAGACTTAGAGTCACGTTTTTATAATTTTTGCACAAAGGTTAATAACAGCTTAACTTTTCAGTTATTTTCTCTTGGTTTGATCGTGTTTGTGTCCATTGTTATTGCAATGTCTGTTGTTCCAGACGATTCTTTTTTCAGTGAATATGCTTACATAATAAAATTAATTTGCTCATTTTATTTTCTTTTTGAAATAATTATAAGGTATTTTGGTCACAGTGTTTGGGATAGTAGATCTATAGTTGGAGATAAATTCTCATATGTTGGAATTTATATAGACGCAATAGTAATAGTTATATCTTTTTTGCCTATAACTTTCATATCAAATCTTTTAGTTTTAAGACTATTTAGGATTTTATCTCAACCACAAATCACTAAATATGTTCCTAAAATTGCAATCACAAACTTTAGTGTAATCGTTAACACAGGAATAAAAATTATATACGTTTTTGGCATTATTATTATCCTGACATATGTTTATGCAATAATTGGTATTGTGCTTTATGGAGAAACACTTCCTCCTCAATGGGGAAACCTTGGAAGCGCAGTTTTAAGCCTTATAGCGATACTTTTAGCAAATGATACGATTACTTATTTCCTTTATCCTTTAATGGAGCATCATTCGTTATCCTGGATATACATTTTAAGTTATGTTTTTATTGGAAAATTGACTATTTTAAACTTGATAATTGCAATTTTAATTGATTTATTGAATGTAAAAGAAAATCAAAAAGTATAATAAAAAAAAATTTTTATTTAATCTTTATCCTTTTTATATCAAACCCATATTGATTCTCTAATAGATATAAGACACCTTTTTCACCTAATAAGTGGAGTGCACCAATACACACAAATGTCCCACCTTGTCCTTTATATCTATCTAATCCATATAAAAAAGGCAGTAGCATATAATGCGCCATGACATGGTTTCTATTGTAAACAGAATGCTTTAGATAAATTTCTAAGTGCTTATTCATTACGCTATTATTTTTATCAACAAAATTAGTGCTTGCCTCCATCAGTGCCTGGAGATCTTCATTTAAATAAGCCACAACCATATCATCTAATGTTTCCTGAATGTCTGGAAAATGTTTTATTTTTGATTTTAATAAGGCAACCTGCGAGTCCATTGGCATTGCATAAAAAGCAGCAAGAAGCTCTTCAGGCGACTCAATTTGATAAATCTCCTTTTCTTGGATACTTGCTAAATCAAGAAGCTTATGGTCAACAATTGGTCCAGTATGTTTTGACTTTGCAGAGATGCTAAACATTGCAGCCCAGGGCTTTATTTTTGTTGCGTATTTTTCGCTGACACCATTCTTCGTCAATATTTGAAAGACATCTTGGGCAGTTTTTTCACCCGCAACATCTGCTAAAGTTTTTCCATCACTAAACATCATTCTTTGTTTAATATTTTCAAAACCATGATAAGGATTCCATAGGTGACTGCTTGGAAAGGCTTCAATTGAATATCCAACAGAATTGTCAAAAATTTCCATCACTTCTTTATTGATTCTTGTTACTTTCTCGTCATTCATATGGATAGTTCCATAAATATGACCAAGCACCTCACCATCTTTACTTACTTGCCAGAAGATACCCTCGGTATAAGGCTCTTTGTTATATGCGGAGACCGCAGAAAAGACAACTGCCATGAATATTATAATGTATATGAATTTTTTTGGACCACTCAGACTTTTAAGCATAATTAATATCCCTGTTTAAACACTTTTCTATTATATGTTATTTCCTATTATATATTATTTCATAAAAAAAACGCCCTTTTTAGGGGGCGTTTTTAATATTACTAACTAACTTTAAAGGTTAACCAGTGTAACCAGCGATTTTATTCATTTCACTAGCAATTTTTAGTTCGCCTTCTGAAGCTTCTTCTTCGTCCCACTTAGCTAATTGCTCGTTCATGTATTTGTGGAATAAAGGTGGAATTAAAGCCATTGCGAATAATGTAAAGTAACCATTACCACAGTTTGGCGCTCCCACTTCATCTAACTCCCAGAAGTGTGTTTCACCTCGGTCGTGATGATCTGCTTGTCTACCAATTTCAATAAAGAACCAGCTTGTGAATAATGTTGAATTATCCCAGCTGTGTCTGTAGTCGATTGGCGAACCAGTTTCTCTGATTAAGCCGTAGTGCTCTAAGTAGTTTAATGCTTCTAACTCAAAGTTAGAGATTAACCAGATTAGTGCCATACATGCGATACCTGTCCATGCACCTGCGTACCAGAATAACGCGATTGTCGGTAATGACATTGCATAACCTCTAATCCATCTGTTTTGCCATGATAGGAAAGGTACACCTAATCTTTTTAGACGTTGTTTTTCCATTGTGTAAAGGAACTTACTTTGTCCAAAGTGTGACTTAGGTAAATGTGCATATATACTTCTTCCTCTTGGAGCTGTTGCAGGATCGTTTTCACATCCTAACTCTAAGTGATGGTTGTATACGTGCGCGTAACAGAAATGTGCTGATCCACTTAATGCCATCATCCATCTAGCAATCAAGAAACTGAACCCCTTTGTATGAGCTAGTTCGTGGCCATAGATAATTCCGATACCAGCAAATATACCTGAAGAAACAACAGCACCTACTAATTGTGCTCCTGTTATACCGGTGTAATATGTCATTCCTAAGAATGATGCAGTTGCACCTGTGTATTCAATACCATTTACGTATTGGAAGATTCTCCAAGCGATTGCTATTTGTATCATTACGAATACAGCTAACATTGCGTACATTGTTATGTTTAACAATGTTGGGTTTCCATTTGTGTCACCGTCTTCATCAAATCCAGCACCCATAGTTTGAGCAGGAGTGATAGTATCAACGATGATACCTACACCAAGTAAAAATACACCTGTCCATACCCATGGTCCACCAGCGATCACACCAAATAGCGATGCAAAGATCAAAAGTGGTGCCAGATAGTATCTAGCGTTTATTAAAAATTTTTTCATTACGTCCTCCTTACAGAATGAATGAAAAGTACCGAATTAGTATAGCAAACCCATAAAGAAAGGAAATACTTTTTTGCATTTTTATTTACCTATTGTTATGGACAATAGCTTTACAGATATGTATAATCAAACTATTATCTATAACAAAAGGTTGACAATATGTTTGACAAATATATAACAAAAGACATTATCAGATTGTTTATGTTATGTACACTCTTCTGTTTTAAATATCAAATGCCCTACAAAGCTTATTATACAAAGGAATTATAAATGAGTGAAACAAAACATCCTATACAAATAGTATCGCGTAGGACTGGGTTAAGTACGGATGTTATTCGAGCTTGGGAGAGACGTTATAAAGCAGTCAAACCAATCAGGAGTTCGAATGGGAGAAGATTATATTCAGATAATGACGTAAAAAAACTAATGCTTCTCCAAAGAATAATAAGTGGGGGTAGAAGAATTGGTGATATTGCAAAATTAAATATTCAAAATTTAGAAGACTTAATAGAATCTGATGAATCCGCAACAGTTGGGAAAGCTTCTCTTGCAAATAGACCAAGTACTGGTTCAGTAATGGAACATTTCGATGGTTCGATTGAAGCAATTAGAGAATTGGATGCATCTAAATTAATTCAGTTATTCGAAGTAGCTTACCAAGAGCTTGGTCCAGTATTTTTACTTGAAGATTTATTTGCACCTTTAATTCAGCACGTTAGAGATGAGTGCAGACTTGGATCTTTTCGTCAATCACAGGAAAAATTTGTTGTAGAGCTTATGCAATCCTTTTTACTTATTAACTCAAGTAAAAATAAAAAACCTCTTAGCAACAAAGTATTAATAATCTCTCCAATTTCACATAATGATAATTTAAGTATGTTAAGATTATGCCTGGTTTGCGAAGATTCTGATTGGATGCCAATTTATGTCGGCACATCAACTTCAGCAGATGAAGTTTTATTTAGTTATGAGCAAGGAAGATGTAACTTACTTATGGTAGTCGTTGACCCTAATGGTAATCAGCAGTTTTTACCTAATGAGTTAAGGAAAATTAGAAGCCTTATAAAAGACGATGAAATTTTAATATTTGGAGATACTACATCATCATATCAAGATGTTATAAAAGAGACTGGCTTTACATCGGTGAATAATATTGGAGAATTGAGGTTGGCTTTAGATAGAATAAAGGTATTAACCGAATTTAAACCTGTCATACTGCACGCGCAACCGGAGCAAACTTAATGATAGAACAAAAAAACTCTTATAAGCACGAGGAACTTTTGGAGTGCGCAAAAGGGAATATGTTTGGCGAGGGAAATGCTCAATTACCAAATACTGGCATGCTGATGTTTGATACGATTTCAAAAATTAGTTCATCAGGCGGTGAATATGATAAGGGCTATATTGACGCATCATTAGAAATAAAGCCGGATTTATGGTTCTTTGATTGTCATTTTATAAACGATCCAGTTATGCCAGGTTGCCTTGGCCTAGATGCTATGTGGCAGCTTGTTGGTTTTTACTTAGGCTGGTCACAATATCCAGGTAAAGGAAGAGCTTTAGGAGTTGGAGAGGTAAAGTTTACTGGCCAAATTCTTCCAACTGCTAAAAAGGTTACATATAAAATCAATATTAAAAGATTAATCACTAGAAAGCTTATCATGGGTATTGGGGATGGTATTGTGTCTGTCGACGGCAGAGAAATATATATGGCAAAAGACTTAAGAGTTGGTCTATTTACCTCTACAGAAGGTTTTTGATGAGCAAAAGAAAGCAGCTATGTCTAAATTCTACAGGTTACAAGTTTGTAGATATTGACTCTCCTAACGAAGTCTTTAAAGAAATTAGTAAAGTCTGTGACGACAGTAAAGTCCTCGGGACAATTTACTTAGCAAAAGAGGGGGTTAATATCAATTTGGCAGGACCTAAAGATAAAATTAGCGATATAGAAAGATTCTTTGAAAATCACAAAATACTCTCAGGCATTCACTTTAAACACACATATTCAGACAAACCACCTTTCAAGAAATTAAAAATAAAGATTAAGCCTGAAATAATAAGTATTAAGAAAAATATTAAAAACATAGGGCAAATTAAAAAAAATTATATTGAGCCAAAGGAATTACAGAAAATACTCGATGACGGAAAAGAAATTTATTTGTTAGACACAAGAAATAATTATGAAATTAATATAGGTACTTTCAAAAATGCAAAAAATTTGAATATTTTAAAATTTGAAGATTTTGCTAACAAATCTGATGAGCTAAAAAATATCAACGGGGAAGTCGTTATGTTTTGTACTGGCGGAATTCGATGTGAAAAAGCACAAGGTTATCTAGTTGAAAATGGTATTAACTCCTTTAGACAATTAAAGGGCGGTATTATTAATTATTTAATTGAAACAGATGGTAAACATTGGGATGGAGAATGTTTTGTATTTGATGATCGAATTACGATAGATAAAGAATTAAACCCTACGTATAAAAATTTGTGCCCGAACTGCCAAGTTGTAATTAATTCAATTGACAGAACATATTGTGACTGTAGCAAAATTTTATGAGCAAAAATTTAGTTGATATTTGTGTAAATCTTACAGACGAGGTTTTTTCTGGTAATGAAGACTCCATTATTGAAGAGGCCAATCAAAAAAACATCACCAAAATGGTTTTAGTTGGGAATGACTTAAAATCTAGCAAGAAATGTCAAAGACTTGCACAAAGATACAATTTTTATTCAACAGCTGGCTATCATCCCCATAACGCTAAAGAGTGGGATGAGAATAGTTACGCAGAACTACAAAAATTGATCAAATGTGAAAATGTTAGAGCTGTTGGGGAATGCGGACTAGATTTTAATCGAAATTTTTCTTCACCAGAAATCCAACATGAGGTATTTGCAAAACACATAGATTTAGCAAAAGAGACAGGCCTTCCGTTATTCGTTCATGAAAGAGATGCTTTCCATCAGATGCATAAAATATTAAGTGAAAATATTAATGATTGTAAGAAGGTTGTAGTGCATTGCTTTACTGGAACAAAAAATGCATTAGAAGATTACTTATCTTTAGGTATTTATATAGGTTTAACGGGATGGATATGCGACAATAGACGAGGGAAGCATCTTAGAGATTTCATCAATATTATACCCGATGACAAGCTCCTTATTGAGACTGATTCTCCATATTTATCTCCTTTTGTATCTTCAAGAGAGTCACACATTACATCTGAGATGAAACGCTTTAATAAACCAGCTTACTTAACAGAGATTGCAAAAACGGTAGCAAAATACAGAAATCAATCTTATGATCATATATGTGATATAACTTACAAAAATTACACCAATTTATTTGGAATAAATTAATGAGCGTAGAAAAAAAAATAGAGCATACTTTAAGCGATAATTTTGATTTAAGTCATCTTGAAGTTATTAATGAAAGCCATATGCATAGCGGACCAAATACTGAATCGCACTTTAAAGTTATATTAGTTTCTGATGAGTTTGAAGATATGAAATTAGTTCAACGACACAGAAGAATCAATGAGCTTTTAAAGTTTGAATTAGAAAACGGAGTACATGCTTTATCACTTCATCTATTTACCAATAATGAGTGGAAAGATAAAGAAGAATATGTCAAAGATTCGCCGCCATGTGCAAATTGAAAAGATCAATATTTCATGGTAATTTAGATTCATACAAAAAAAAATAAAGGAACCGCCAATTAATAAAATAAAAATATCAGCAATATTTATAAGTTTATTCTTTTCTCAAAATATTAATGCTTATGAATTTACGCCTTTAAATCAAGTACCAACAGAAGGTGATGTTTCTATGCTTTACCATTTTGAAAGATGCTCTTCAGCATTTTCTTACATATGGGCACAATTAGAAAAAGAAGGTTCTACTAAAGCCAAGGAGACGGCAAAGTTGTATTTAGATCGTTATTTAAATTTAACTCAAATATCATGGTTACTTCGTGAAAAAATTTACAATATTTCTAGTGAGAAAGCTCAAAAAGATTCCTCAACACAGACAAGAAAATTTGTAGATATTTATTTTAAAGATGGCAAGGAGGCTTTTACAAAGAATGGTAAATACTGGTCAGGTATTATTAAATCAGACATGGAGTGGTGCGAAGGATTGTATAAGGAAATGCAAAAGTAAAGGCAAAACATAACTAATAAAAATAATTAATGTAGAATCTGTTCTTTTCTTAATATCCCATGTAATTTTCTTGCAAATGAAATTAAGATTATTAAAACAACAATCATGAGGAAAACATTTCGTGTAGCAAAATAGTTATATAATGCATGAAAGCCTATTGCAAAGAACAAAGATTTGAATAAATTTAATGTGTCTTTATTTTTAAACATATATAAACCAAAGTAATAGCCCATAATAATTCCACAACAAGCATGCAAAGGAATTGCGGTAAATGCTCTTATGATTGCAACCGCATCTGGAGAGCCACCCGAGTAATAAACGTATTGAAGATTTTCAAACGTTGCAAAACCCAAAGAGACCAAAGTTCCGTATACAATCGCGTCCATCGGCTCATCAAAGTTTGTATTTCTACTAACATAAAAATATATGGTCAAAAATTTTAAAGTTTCTTCTGTGAAGCCTGCCAAATAAGCATAGCTTGCATCGGGAATTAATTTATCATTCAATATTGCTGCAGGCACAATAATAATTGTTCCAGCAACGAAAGTTAGAAAGCAGGTTCCTTTTGGCTCGGGAAATCTATCAGCTTTAATTATATAAGCAACTATTAAAAGAGGTGGGGCTACAGCAAGTATAAATGTTAAGTCCATATCCAAATATTTTATTCATTTTCTTTTCTAGTACTTATTAGGATATCTTCATTGTATGTTATTTCAATATTAATTATTATCGGGCTACAACACACCTCACAATCCTCGACATACTCCTGATAATTTAATGAGCCATCAACTAAAATTGAAATACTTTCTCCACAATAAGGACAATATGTTGCTTGTTCAGATATATCCATAAAATTAACTGCGAATTATTTTATATTCATCGCCAACCTTATCAACAGTTCCGGTATGAGGTTTATCAGTTTTTTCTTTATCAAAAAATAACTTTAAATTCTCTGTAATTATTGGGAATGCAAGCTCATCCCACGGGATCTCCTCTTGAGCATATAATTTTGTCTCAAAAGACTCTTCAAGCCCAGGGCTATGTTTTCCATCTTTTAGGGTTCCATAATACATGATGTAGATTTGGCTAATGTGAATTAAGCTGTATATTGAAAAAATTCTCAGATCATTTGAATAAGCGTTTGCTTCTTCTTTACTCTCTCTTGCCGCCCCAAATTCAAGTGGTTCCTCGTTTTCTAAGAAACCTGCAGGCAAGGTCCAATAGTTAAGCCTTGGTTCAATTGCTCTTTTACAAAGTAAAATTTTTCCTTCCCATTCTAAAATGCATCCTGCAACAATATTTGGATTTTGGTAGTGTATGAAATTACAACTCCGACATATATATCTTTTCTTATTATCACCGGGCGGTATAGCAAAATCAATTTTGCTTGACCCACATTGACTGCAATTTTTAATTTCGATTTTCAATTAACTAATAAATATTTCTTTAAATTTATCTTTTGGATTTTTTGCTGTCATCAAAGATTCCCCAACTAAAAAAGTATTGATGCCACAGGCATTCATAGTTTTCACATCATTACTGTTGTGTATACCACTTTCTGTAATAATGAGTTGATCATCTTTTATATATTTAACTAATTCAATAGTTGTATTTAAATTCACTTCGAATGTATGAAGATTTCTATTATTAATTCCAATAATATCGCAATCAATCTCAAGTGCATTTTCTAATTCATCATGATTATGAACTTCCACAATGACATCAAGATTTCTTTGCTTTGCTTCTTTAAAAAGTTTTTCAAGAGAATTTTTTTCAAGTGCCGCTGCAATAAGTAGTATGCAGTCTGCCCCCATTACAACTGATTCATCAATCTGGTATTCATCAATAATGAAATCTTTGCGAAGTATAGGAAGATTACATCCTTTTTTTGCCATTTCTAAAATAGCACCCGAACCTTTAAAATATTTTGCATCAGTCAACACCGATAAACATGCTGCGCCCATTTCTTCAAAATCAGATGCAACTTTTGCTGGCATAATATTCATATTAAGTTCACCCATACTTGGCGATGCTCTTTTAATTTCAGCAATCACAGCTGGTTTATTTTGTTCAAGCTTTTGTAGAAGAGCTTGTTTAAATTTTCTTTTAAAAGACTTCATATAATCTATCTCAATTAGATCTTCTAAAGGAATTTTTATTTTTCTTTCATTAACTTCTTTTTCTTTGTTTTGTAATATCTCTTCAAGAATTTTTGGGGTCTTTGCTTTTTCTGGCATCGAATTTACAATTGTTTGATATTTTTTTAATGCTTCACCTGATTCTATGGCCTCTTTTGCGTGTTTGATTCCATCTTCGAGGGAATTTTTTATTCCACTTACATAGATTGCAGCGCCTGCATTTAAACAAACAATATTGACTGCTTCTTTATTATTGTTTTTTAGCATCCCTAAAAATATTTTGTAGCTATCTTCTACTGTTTTAACTTTAAGATTATCAAGAGAACATATTTCTAAACCGAAATCTTTTGGATTAATTACATATTCTGCAATTTGATTATCTTTTAATTCGGCTATATATGTATCTTTTTCACATGATATTTCATCTAAACCCTCTTCAGAATGAACAACTAGGGCTCTTTCAATCCCAAGCCCTCTCGCAACCTCTGCAATTGGTTTAACAAGTTTTTTATCGTAAACCCCAAGTATTTGATATTTGGCATTTGCTGGATTTGATAATGGACCCAAAACGTTAAAGATAGTTCTTGTCTTAATTGATTTTCGAACCTTTGCGACATTTTTCATTGCTTTATGATATTTCGGAGCAAACATAAAAGTAATTCCATGATCCTCGAAACATTTCTTTGATTGGTTTTCGTCAAGATCGATATTTATCCCAGCATGTTCAAGGAGATCAGCACTTCCAGACTTACTTGAAATAGATTTATTACCATGCTTTGCAATTTTTACCCCTGCAGCCGCTGCAACAATTGCGGAAGCAGTTGAAATGTTGAATGTATTTTGTCCGTCCCCTCCAGTTCCACAAGTATCAACTAAATTATCAGATGGCAATTCTAGCTTTTGAGACATTTCTCTGAGAACCTCTGCCGCTCCAGTAATTTCTTCAACGCTTTCACCTTTGGTTTTTAAGGTCATTAGAAATGATATAATTTCAGCATCATTGCATTCATTTTTCATAATACTTAAAAAAACTTTTTTAATTTCTTCTTTTTCAAGATCATTACTTGATGAAATTTTTTCTATAGCTTCGTTAATATTCATTTTATATCTAGGAAATTTTTTAATATTTGATGTCCATGCTCACTCATTATTGATTCAGGATGAAATTGTACACCATAAGTGTGATGTTCTTTATGTCTAATTGCCATTATTTCATCATCACTTTCATCTTCCGAAATTGTTTTTGCAATTACTTCTAGACAATCCGGTATAGTTTTTTCTTCAATTACAAGAGAATGATATCGAGTTGCTGTATAAGGCGTTGGCAAATTTTGAAAAATATAGTTTTGATTATGATGAATTTTTGATGTCTTACCGTGCATAATTTTTTTTGCTTTAATAATATTGCCTCCGAATGCAGCACCTATACTTTGATGACCAAGACATATGCCCAATATAGGTATTTTTTTATAAAAATGATTTATGGTTTCAATTGAAATACCAGCCTCATTAGGAGTACAGGGCCCAGGTGAAATTACAATCTTTTCAGGCTCTATAACTTCAATATCTTTTATAGAAATCATGTCATTTCTTACAACTTTTACATCACTACCAAGTTCTCCTAAATATTGAACAACGTTATAAGTAAATGAATCATAATTATCGATCATTAATATCATTTATTTTCCTCACTTGCAGCATTAGCTTTCTCAGATGCTTTTAAAAGTGCCATAGCTTTATTCATTGTTTCTTCCCACTCTGTTTCAGGTACTGAATCATAAACTATCCCAGCACCCGCTTGAACATGAATCGAATTATCTTTGATAATAGCTGTTCTTATTGATAAAGCTGTATCTAAATCGCCAGTCCATGACAAGTACCCAATTGCTCCAGAATATATGCCTCTTTTCAAAGGTTCAAGTTCATTTATAATCTCCATCGCTCTGATTTTTGGAGCACCAGATACTGTGCCGGCTGGGAACGTAGCTCTCAATACATCTAGTGGCCTTGTTTCATCTTCAATAACACCACTAACATTTGAAACGATATGCATCACATGTGAATACCTTTCAATTATCATTTTCTCAGTAAGTTTCACAGTACCGACTTTTGAAATTCTTCCAATGTCATTTCTACCAAGGTCAATTAGCATTAGATGCTCAGCCAATTCTTTCGGATCATTTAAAAGATCGCTCTCGTTATCAAGATCCTGTTTTTTATTGACCCCTCTTGGTCTTGTTCCTGCGATTGGTCTTACAGTGACCTTTTTATCTTCTAACTTAACTAAGATTTCGGGCGAGGAGCCAATTATTTGAAAACCCTCCATATCTAGAAAATACATATATGGAGACGGATTCAAATCTCGTAATACTTCATACATTCTTAACGGGTCGCCATCAAATTTTTTTGATAACCTTTGAGATAATACAACCTGCATTACATCACCTTCAGAGATATACTCTTTAGTTTTTATAACTGCATCCAAGAAATCCTCTTTCTTAAATGACGATAAAAATGAATCTTTTGAGAGCGAATTTTTATAATTTTTGAAAGCTGTCTTTTGTTTGATTATTTTTTCAAGATCATCAATTCTTTTAATAGCACTTTCGTAACTATCTTCTTGATTGGTTCTTTTATTAAGAACAATGTGAACTACATTTTCCTCATTATCAAAAATTATGATTTCGTTGCAAACAAATAAAAAGATATCAGGCACTCCAAGGCTATCTTCCTTATTCACTTGAATTTTATTTTCAATAAATTGAATTGTTTCATATCCAAAATAACCAACAAGACCTCCCGTAAATGGCAAATCTTTTGGTAAATTTTTTACTTTATTTTCATTATAAAAGTTTTCAATCCATTTTAACGGATCATCAGCTTGAAATTCCTCTATCTTTTCACCATCAACATATTGAATTAAATTTCCTGTAACTTTTATTCTTTCATTCGAAGTTGTCCCGATAATTGAATATCTACTCCATTTCCCCTTATTCGACCCAGACTCAAAAAGAAATGAGTTTTGTCTTTCTAATTTTTTATATGTATCTAGCGGACTTGCACCTATATTTTTTATTACTTTATTAACAGATACTCTTGAATGACCCTCGTTTGCAAGTTTTATGAAATCATCTTTTTGCATTATGATTAGTTTGCAGAAATTTCTTGCTTCATTTTAGAAATGGCTTCTTTATAACTTTCGGTATTAAATATGGCTGAACCAGCAACGAAGATATTTGCTCCTGCATCGCTAATACTTTTAATATTTTTAACTCCGATCCCTCCATCGACTTCGATCTCAACATTACATCCAGATTTATCGATCATTTCTTTACACTTTTTAATTTTTTCTAGGGAATTTTCTATAAATTTTTGACCACCATAGCCAGGGTTGACAGACATAATTAAGATAAAATCAATTTTCTCTAAAATATGATCAAGTAATGACAGAGGTGATGCAGGATTTAGAGCAATGCCAGCTTTGCAATTTTTACTTTTAATAAGCTCAATACTTCTATCAACATGCTGACTTGCTTCAGGGTGAAAAGATACCATTGAAGCGCCAGCTTCGCAAAACTGAGTTATAAGTTCATCAACTGGAGTTGTCATAAGATGTACGTCAATTGGTTTCTTGACGCCGTAGTCTATTAAGGACTTACATACCATGGGACCAACTGTTAAATTTGGAACATAATGATTATCCATCACGTCAAAATGAATAATATCAGCACCTGCTAATATAACTTCATCTACCTCTTTACCAAGCTCTGCAAAGTTTGCTGACAATATTGATGGGGCTATAAAATTTTTCATCTTAATTTAAGTGTGTTTTATTTTATATTATATTAATATAATGCCAATCATACCGTAATGAGAATAATAAAGAAATTATAATAAGGTATTTTAAAAGTATCGGAGGGGAAACAAATGATAAAACCACATGGCTCTGAAGAGCTGACGCCAAAAATAGTAAATACAGATGAAGAAAAAGAATCGCTCTTAAAAGCAGCTGAGTCTATGAAAAAGTTAAAAGTAACTTCAGCAGCTGCAGCAAACTTAGTAATGCTTGGCGCAGGTTACTTTACACCGCTGGACGGATTTATGAATAAAGATGATCTGTTGTCGGTAGCAGATAATATGTGTTTAAAAAGTGGATTATTTTGGCCAACACCAGTTGTAAATATTTCTAATCAAGAAATTAAATTTGAAGAAGGAGAAGAGATTGCAATAATTGATCCAAACGTAGATGGTGAGAAAATTTTAGCAATTCAAAAAATTGATAAGATTGAGAAATTAGAGCAAAGTGAGATTGACGATGTTGTAGAAAAAGTTTATGGAACAAAAGATCAATCACATCCAGGGGTAAAAACTTTTTACGATCAGGGAAAAACTCTTTTAAGTGGAAGTGTAAAAGTATTAAATTTTAGTTACTTTGAAATAGATTTTAAAGATACTTTTAGAACAGCAATGCAAATCAGAGCATCTATTGAGTCAAAAGGTTGGAAAAATGTTGTAGCGTTTCAAACAAGAAATCCGATGCATAGAGCACATGAGGAATTATGTAGAATGGCTGGTGAGCGAGTAAGTGCGGACGGTATTCTCATACATATGCTTCTCGGAAAACTTAAGCCAGGAGACATTCCTGCCGATGTCCGTGACACTGCAATAAGAACAATGGTTGAGCACTATTTTCCAGAAAACTATGTAATGATAACTGGCTATGGCTTCGATATGTTGTATGCGGGCCCAAGAGAAGCCCTACTTCATGCCGTGTTTAGGCAGAATTGTGGGTGTAGTTATTTAATTGTAGGAAGAGACCATGCTGGAGTTGGAGACTTTTACGGAGCATTTGATGCTCAAGATATTTTTGATAGTATACCTGATGATGCCTTATTAATTAAGATTTTTAAAGCTGATCATACTGCATACTCTAAAAAGCTTAATAAGGTAGTTATGATGAGAGATGTTGAGGACCATACTAAAGAAGATTTCGTTCTCTTATCTGGAACGAAAGTAAGGGAAATGTTATCAAAAGGTGAAAGCCTTCCAAAAGAGTTTGCTAGACCAGAGGTTGCTGAAGTTTTGATGAAACATTATATGAAGGGATAAAGGATTATCAATACATTCATAAAAAAAATCGGATTGTTAAGATTTTTGCTTATTTTGTTGGGCTTTATTTTTTTAATCTTTGCTCAAGATAAAGATACTGAGCTTGTTTTAGACAATACCATAAAAACTTTACTCACACTTGGATTACCAGCTGCACTTCCAATTTATATTATGGTCTTGCTTTTTGATATTGTCATGGTAATAGTTAGATTTTCTTCCTCGGAATCAGAAATTGAGTCTATATTATTTAAGAAAGTAATGATTTTTGAAATCGGCTTCATAATAATTTTAATTTATGCTTGGGCGCCATATTTTATTTCCGTATTTATTTAATATTCATGAGACGTGTGACTTAAATATTTCATAAAGTTGTTTTTTGTATGCACATTGTTCGCAACCTTGGCCGTTCCAACCACCACCTGTTCTTGGAAGGCTTTCAGACTTTAAACATTCGTACATTTCTTCTAAAATTTTATCTATCCAATTTGTATCACACTTAAGAGTATAAAGGTGTTCATCAAACATAAGATTTCCACCAAACTCTTTTTCGTCAGACTTTCCGTTTGCATATATTATGTATCCAATATCCGAAACCTTAAATCCATTTTTTTTGAATAACCATTGATATATTTCTATCTGTCTTTTATAACAAACTTCCCATCCGGTATCAAAATTTGGTTTAAAATTTTGTTTTGCTGTGGCTTTATAATCAACTATATGTAATTCTTCATTTTTGTTTATCCAAACGTCATCAATACCCCCAAATATAATAAAATTTGTTTTTTTATCATGGTATCTAATTCCTTTAAATGAATTTCTCCATTCTGCTAAATTTTCATTTTCATATGGGATACAGTCGATTTTATTTTTAATCATAATAGGATGAGGTTTCTTTTCTTTTCTATAAAAATCAAATTCATTTTTATATAAGTTATCTACTGCATTGTTTAAATTAAATGCCGGTCCAGAAGGAGCCTTTACACCTTTTCTTTCATGCATATAGAAACATCTCGGACAATTTTGAAAGTTATCAATTCTAGATCTCGATAATTTATAAGGTTTATCAGATAGTGGATTATATAAACTTCTAGAATACTTTTTACCTAGCATGCTACTTTGGAGTTAATAAATACATTTTAGCTAAAGAGTTATCCTTCTCTAAATTTATTTCTTCCTCAATGATATCAGAGTAGTGGTTAATAGTCTTTCCTGTCTCAAGCTTTGTGGCAACAATAGTGGAGTAAATAGATATATCATAAGAGGCAGAAAATTTTTCTAAATTCTCAGAAAATGTGCCATAAAAAATAATATTTGTTTTAGGCAGTAGTTTAGTAATAGCTTCTAAATACTCGTCGTTATTTTTATTATTAATGATTGAAACAACATTTGGCTGATATTTATCTAAAGTCTGCAATTTTGATTTAGAAAGTAATGTGAAATCATTTTTACTTCTATAGGAAAAGTAATTCAATAAATCATCATATAATGAGTCATCATCAGTACATATAATTGTTTTTTTCACAGATATATAATCACTAACGCTTACCTCAAAAGCTAAAGATGAATCATCACAAATATCTGTATAAACAATATTATCTTTTTGAAATTTGTCTTGGATAACTTTTTCTACAATTGAACTGTATTTGCTTGTTAACCAAATGTTCTTTATTGTTTCTTTGCTTTCTTTGTTTCCACCATTTAATTGATTCCGATAGAATTGGTTCCCAATTTCATCCAAGTAAAAGTTTAATGTACTATCTGGTTTTTTTGGAAAGTTTTTGCCAATTCTCATAGACATTACTCCATCATTTTCAGCCCAAACATTATTTTTACCAGTCCACCCAGTTCTACTTGTAAAAATATTTTCCAAAAAGCTTCTTGACCACATGCCTTTTTCATTTGCTTGTTCTTCCGGGTAAACAGGAAGAATAATGGAACCATTTTGTCTTTTAATCACTTTTAAAAGATATCTAAGATATGCTGCTGCCCAATTGTTTGAAAAAAGCGGAAAACTTAATCCAATGTAAATTTTATCTATACTATTTTTTTTAAAGGGGTAAAAAACATTTGTTATTTCATTTTTACATGGAGGTAAAAGTTTTTCTGAATCTACTGTCATACTAATCAAATTTTCTTTTTTCGGTTTGATCATAGAGTGTTTATCTCTTTGATCGCTTATATAGTAAAATATATCTTCATCAATATATTTTTCTGATTTATGAAAAATCAACTCCATCTTTATTAATTCTCTCTTATTCCTGTATAACAGTATCGTAAACTGTGATTTTATTCGCTAATGGTTTTAGAACTTCGTTTGCAAGCTTGACATGTATAGGATGCACTAAGTAATCATTTAAATAATCTTTTGATGCAAATTTAATTATTACACTGACATCGAAAGTGTCGTCTACAATTACTCTTGAGCTTCTAAGCACTTTTCCAGTAGTTACCTCTAACACTCCTGGAATATTTTTCAGCTCTTTACTCGCGTTAATTATTTTATTAATTCTCATTTCATTTCTATAAGTTTTCAACCAAATTAAAACTATATGATAAACTGGTTCATCGTTTTTGAATTCTTCAGCTTTTAATGGCAGGCTTACCAAAATTAAAGTTAAGAATATTGATATGTATTTACTGATAGATTTCATAATTTTTACTATATTTGTTAATACTATTATGCACGATTATTGTTAAAATGTTATATTAACATTTATTATAAAGGCGCGTAGCTCAGTTGGTTAGAGCGCTACCTTGACATGGTAGAGGTCGTTGGTTCGAGCCCAATCGTGCCTACCAATGATTTTATATTATAAAATATTAGAATGCCAAAAATTACATTACCAGACGGACAGGAAAAGGAGTTTCCTTTAAACACAACCTTGTTTGAGGTTGCAAAAAATATTAGCAACTCTCTTGCTAAGGTTGCAGTTGCGGGAAAAATTAACGGCAAATTAAGAGACTTATCTGTAGAAATAATCGATAACACACGTGTAGAGATTATAAAAAAAACTGACGAAGAGGGGGTCGAAATTGTAAGACACTCCTTTGCTCATCTAATAGGGCATGCAATAAAACAACTTTATCCTGAAGCAAAAATGGCTATCGGTCCCGTGATAAAAAATGGTTTTTATTATGATATAGATTGCGATAAGTCGTTTAATGTCGAAGATTTGTCTGCAATAGAAAATAAAATCAAAGAATTAATAAAAAAAAATTATGATGTTATTCGTAAGGTTGTTACACCTAAAGAAGCCCTTGATGTTTTTAAAAAAAGAAATGAACCTTATAAACAAGAAATTATTAATGAAATTCCTGAAGGCGAGGAAATAGCATTATATTTTCATGAGGAATATATAGATATGTGTAGAGGTCCTCATGTTCCGAACACAAAATTTTTAAAACATTTCAAATTGACAAAAGTTTCAGGAGCTTATTGGCGTGGAAATTCTGACAATAAAATGTTGCAAAGAATTTATGGTACTGCCTGGGATACAAAAGAAGAGCTTAACTCTTATATTGAAAAAATTGAAGCAGCTGAAAAAAATGATCATAGAAAACTTGGAAAGCAATTAGATTTATTTCATTTTCAAGAGGAAGCACCCGGAATGGTTTTCTGGCATTCGAAAGGTTGGACAGTTTACCAGCTACTTAAAAGCTTTATGAGAAAAGTTAATTCTGACTCTGGTTACGAAGAAATAAACACCCCACAAATATTAGATAGGACTTTATGGGAAAAATCTGGCCATTGGGATAAGTTTGGAGATATGATTTTTTCTACTCATTCAGAAAAAAGAGATTATGCGGTAAAGCCTATGAGTTGCCCAGGGCACTTACAAGTTTTTAATCAAGGATTAAAAAGTTATAGAGAACTTCCTTTAAAACTTTGCGAGTTTGGACTTGTTCACAGAAATGAACCATCGGGCACTCTTCATGGATTAATGAGAGCAAGACAATTTGTCCAAGATGATGCTCATATATTTTGTACCGAATCGCAGCTTTATGATGAGATTACAAAATTAATAAAACTTACATTCAAGGTTTATGAGCAGCTTGGATTTACAAATATAAAAGTGGCTTTATCAACTAGACCCGAAAAAAAAGTTGGGAGCGAGGATATTTGGAATAAATCCGAAAAAATTCTTTCAGATACACTAAAGGAAAATGTTCCGAATTTTATAACTTTACCTGGTGAGGGTGCATTCTATGGGCCAAAAATTGAATTTACTCTTACTGATTCTCTTTCGAGAGAGTGGCAATGCGGAACTGTACAATTAGATTTTTCTATGCCTTCTGCATTATCTGCTAAGTATATTGATGAAAATGGAGATAAAGCAGTACCAGTAATGATACATAGAGCTATACTTGGCTCAATGGAAAGATTTATTGGGATTTTAATTGAACACTACGGTGGAAAACTACCATTTTGGCTATGTCCAGAGCAACTAGTTATTGTAAACATATCTGATAAACATATTGGGTTTGCTAAGGATATAAACGAAATATTTAAAAAAAACGCGTTTCGCAGCTCTCTTGACTTGAGAAATGAGAAAATTGGATATAAAATCCGTGAACTAATTATTGCAAAAGTTCCTTATATTGTAATAATTGGCGATAAAGAAGTTTCTGCCGGTAAAATTTCAGTTCGAGAGTATGATGGCGCTGAACATAATTTAATCAGTGCAACAGAATTTATTGAGAAGCTTAAAGATAATGGAATTAAAGTTAATTAGTATAGGAGATAAAAGATTAGTTCAGATAAATATACAAGATTAAACCAGAGTATTAAAACTCCGGAAGTTAGATTAATAGGTGTTGAAGGAGAAAACTTAGGAGTTGTAAAAATAGACGATGCGTTAGAGATAGCAAAGGAAGCAGATCTTGATCTAGTTGAGGTAACTCCAAATGCAAAGCCTCCAGTATGTAAAGTAATGAACTATGGTAAATTTAGATTTGAACAAAATAAAAAAGCGCAACAAGCAAAAAAGAAACAAAAACAGCAACAGGTTAAAGAAGTAAAACTTAGACCAAGTACAGAGGAAAACGATTATCAAACTAAGCTTACGAATCTAAGAAGATTTATAACTGATGGAGATAAAGCAAAAATTACAATACGCTTTCGAGGAAGAGAGTTAGCACATAAAGAGCTTGGAATGAAGCAAGTTGATAGAATTGAAAAAGACTTAGAAGATATTGCTGAAGTTGAGCAAAGTCCTAAGTTTGAAGGCAGACAGATTGTTATGGTCATCGCCCCGAAAAAATAAAGAATAGGAATAATTATGCCAAAACTAAAAACAAATAGAGGTGCAGCTAAAAGATTTAAATCTACTTCATCTGGAAAATTTAAATGTAAAAAATCTCATTTAAATCACATTCTGACAAAAAAAAGTACTAAACGTAAGCGCGGGCTAAGGTCTCCAGATATTGTAGATAAAGTCGATACCCCAGCAGTAAAAAAACTGTTACCATACAGCTAAACGGAGAATTAAAATGTCCAGAGTAAAACGAGGTGTTACAGCCCACGCAAGACATAAAAAGGTAAAAGCAAAAGCTAAAGGATACTATGGCGCAAGAAAAAACGTCTATAGAGTTGCTACTCAGGCAGTAACAAAAGCTGGTCAGTACGCGTATAGAGACAGAAAGCAAAAGAAAAGAGCATTTAGATCACTATGGATAGTAAGAATTAATGCTGCCGCAAGAATGTATGATTTAAGTTATAGCTCACTAATAAACGGGCTTAATAAGGCAGACATTGATATTGACAGAAAAATCCTTGCAGACTTAGCAATGAATGATATTGAGACTTTTGCAGCAATTGCAAAAGAGGCGAAATCACAGCTAGCAGCCTGATGTCTGTTGAAGAACTAAAAACCGAATTAGAAAAAGTTTTAGATAAAGCGCTTCGGTCCATAAAGGAAATCAAGAACTATGAGGATTTAGAGAAAGCTAGAGTACAATTCTTAGGTAAAAAAAGCCAACTCAACTCTCTCATGAAATCACTATCTACGCTTGATGGTAAGAATAAAGCTGATTTTGGAAAAATCGTTAACCAGGCAAAAAATAGTCTTAATTCATCCCTTGAAGAGAAAAAAAAATCACTCAAAAGTAAAGCAAACAAGAAGATCGACAATTTTGATGTAACGATGCCAAGTAGACAGATATCAATTGGAAGTTTGCACCCAATTACAAAAATTATGAATTATTCTATTGATATTTTTCAAGCTTTAAAGTTTGAATGTGTAGAGGGCCCAGAAGTTGAGGACGATTTTCATAATTTCACTGCACTAAATATTCCAGAGTCTCATCCAGCAAGAGCAATGCACGATACTTTTTATCTTGAGGACGGTAATTTATTGAGAACTCATACTTCATCAGTCCAAATAAGAGCAATGCGAGAGAAAGAAATTCCTATAAGAATTATCGCTCCAGGAAAAGTTTATAGAAAAGACTCAGATATAACTCACACCCCAATGTTTCATCAAATCGAAGGACTTTATATTGATAAAGATGTTTCTTTCTCAAATTTGAAATCAATCATTAATATTTTTTTAAAGAGTTTTTTTGAAGAAGAAGACTTAAAAATAAGATTTCGCCCGTCATACTTTCCGTTTACAGAACCTTCTGCGGAAGTTGATATAGAGTATTTTAACAATAAGGGAGAAAAAAGTTGGCTTGAAATATTAGGATGCGGGATGGTTCATCCCAACGTCCTAGAGATGGCTAATATAAATTCGTCAATATATAGTGGATATGCTTTTGGATTAGGAGTAGAGAGGCTTGCAATGTTGAAGCTTGGAATTTCTGACCTGAGATTATTCTATGAAAATGATCTAAGGTTTCTAGAACAATTCAAGAGAGTTAAATTATGAAATTTACTAAAAGCTGGCTCGAGGAACATACTAATATAAACACTAGCATTGAGGAGCTTTGTGATGATTTAACTATGGCAGGATTGGAGGTTGATGAAATTACTCCATTAAAAAATGATTTTTTAATTGACGTTGATTTAACGCCCAATAGATCCGATTGCTTATCTGTGACCGGTATAGCAAGAGAACTTTGTTGCATCAGTAACAATTACAGCCAAAAAAAATCGAACGCAATAAAAGAAAAATCAGCATCATGTGAATTGAAAAATTTAAAATTAAACATAAATAATAAAAAAATATGTCCAAGATTTTCATACATGTTTTTAGAAAATGTAGAAAAAAATTCTGAAACTCCAAAGGTCATTGCAAAAAATTTAAAAGATATTGGAATTGGTCTGGTAAACCCCCTAGTTGATATTTTAAATTATATTAATATTGATTTAGGTCAACCGATGCATGCGTATGATCTTGATAAATTAAAGGGAGAAATATCTATAAGATTTTCAAAAAGTGGAGAGAAATTTAAAGCATTTGATGGAAAAGAATACGAACTCGGAGAAAAAAATATCGTAATTTGTGACGAAAATGGAATTATTTCTCTTGCTGGAATTATAGGGGCAGAGCATTGTGCAATATCCTCTAGCACAAAAAATGCTCTTATAGAAAGCGCTTTCTTTCCTCCAAATTTAATGGCCAATAAGGCAAGAGAGTTAAAACTTCAGACTGAGTCCTCTCAAAGATTTGAAAGGGGTGTTGACTTTGACTTACCTAAAAATGCGTTAATTTTATTACAAAATATCATTTCTAAATACAGCTTATATAAATTTTCTGATATTGAAGTTTATGAAGACAAAAATCACCTGCCAATTCCCCATGAAGTGGAAATTGATTTTGAAAAAATTAGAAAAGTTCTTGGTATTGATATATCTAATAAAGAAATTGAAACTATATTATCTTCTTTGGGTTGTAATTATGATAAAAAGAGTAGGAAAGCTCGAAATCCAAGCTATAGATTTGATTTAGAAATTCATTCAGATTATGTAGAAGAGGTAGGACGATTATTTGGCTATGATAATATTCCTATTATTTCTGAAAAAATTGATTTAAAGGTGAATAAGAACTATTTGCCAATATCTGTTACAAACCAAATCAAAGATTATTTATATAAAAGCAGTTTTTCAGAATGCATAAACTATTCTTTTACAAATGAGGAAACTTCAGAAGACTTTGACTGGAAAAATGTTCCTTATATTCATCATAAAAAAATATCAAATTTCATGAGTTCAAACCAAATCAAATTACGAAGCAATATATCAACATCTTTAATCAAGAATATTGAGCATAATATAAATATGAATCCAAGAGATTCTTATCGTTTTTTTGAAATAAGTAAAATTTATGGAAACTCTTGTGAGAATATACTCACCTGTGTTGTATATGGAAATAAATTTGATGAAAGCTGGATGTCTAACAAAGATAAATTTGATAGATACGACATGATTAGTATTGTTGAAGATATTTCAAATATTTTTGGTCTGAAGAAAGATGATATTCTTTATGAAATATACCATATTTCAAGAAATGAGAGAGAATATATTGTGCTTTCAATCTCCATGGATGAGTTTATTGAAAAAATTAAAAATAATTCGCAAGAAAGATTCAGAAACTTTGTGAAATTTCCAAATATTAGAAGAGACTTATCCTTTTTGATTGATACTAGTGTTAGTTACAAAGAAATTTGTAAATTAGTAGAAGAAATTAATGTACATTCACTAAAAAAAATATTACTCTTTGATTTGTATGAAGGAAAAGGTATTCCTGATGGAAAAAAAAGTCTTGGAGTTGGATTTATTTTTCAAGATGAGAGAAAAACTCTCACCCATGAGGTGGCAGATCGAAATATTGAAAAAATATTGAATAATTTGATTGAAAAATTCAATATCGAACTAAGAAAATAACTTTTATTGTGGGTAAAGATATGGCACTAACAAAAGCAGATATAGCCGAGCAGCTTTACGAAGAGTTAGGTTTGAATAAGCGGGAAGCAAAAGAGTTTGTAGAAATATTTTTTTCAGAAATCTCAGAAATATTAGTTTCAGGATTAGATGTTAAAATATCTGGTTTTGGAAATTTCGTTCTTAGAGACAAAAAAGCAAGACCTGGACGAAATCCAAAAACTGGCGAGGATGTAATGATTAGTTCAAGACGAGTCGTAACCTTTCGTGCTGGACAAAAACTTAAAGCCCGAGTAGAAAATAATGCAATTAGTAACGAATAATAAAAGCAATGAATCTATTCCAAGTAAAAGATATTTTACAATAGGGGAAGTAAGTGACCTTTGCGACGTAAAATCTCATGTACTAAGATATTGGGAACAAGAATTCCCAATGTTATCTCCAGTTAAGCGCCGTGGTAACAGAAGATACTACCAAAGACATGATGTCTTGCTAATAAGACAAATCAGAAGCTTGCTTTACGAACAAGGATATACTATTGAGGGTGCTAGAAAAAAATTGTCTGGCGAGGATGCAAATAACGATAATACATTATCATCACAACTAGTACATCAACTTGTTTCAGAGCTTGAAGATGTTTTATCTGTCTTAAAAAAAGATTAATTATTAAAAAAAATAGGTGAACAGCATAGATCTGGAATTTATATTAGTTTTATTAATTTTTGTTAGTTTTGCTTTAATATTAATTAGTAAAAAAGGATATAGTGGTAAGAGTAAGTCGTTTGATTGGATAGCATATCAAGCAAAGTCCTTTTTACCCATTCTGCTTATCGTTTTATTCTTAAGATCTTTTTTAGCAGAGCCCTTTCGAATCCCGTCTGGATCGATGCTTCCAACCTTGCTTATTGGGGATTATATTCTAGTCAATAAATATATTTACGGAATTAGACTGCCAATAACAAAATCAAAAATTCTGGATATATCAGAACCAAAAAGAGGCGATGTTATTGTTTTTAGATATCCTGCTAATGAGGAAATCAATTTTATAAAACGTATTATAGGTATTCCTGGCGACAAAGTATCTTATATAGATAAAACAATTTTTGTTAATGGGGTGAAGTATATAAAAAATCCACAAAAAGAACACAATTATATTGATGATTTTCAAAGACCCTCAATAGAGATTTTTCAAGAGGATAATAATGAGAAAAAGTATGTAACTTTAAATGACAATATGAGCCCTCCAGACGATGAGACTTTTATTGTTCCAGAAGGCAAATACTTTGTCATGGGAGACAACAGAGACCATAGTAGTGATAGCAGATATTGGGGTTTTGTTCCTGAAAAAAACCTCGTAGGAAAAGCTTTTTTAATTTGGTTTAGTTTCAATAGCGAAAAGTTTAGTATGAAATTTAATCGAGTTGGAGATTCAATAAAATAAATTTAATGAGTAAGAGTATAGAAAAGTTATTATCATCAAAAGTTAAAAACTCAAAATTATATTTAGATTCACTCACTCATAGAAGCGCCAGTAATCAAAATAATGAGTTGTTAGAATTTTTTGGTGATGCCATTTTAGGTTTTATCATCGCAGAATTTTTATATAATGAATTCCCAAATGATGATGAAGGATCGCTCAGTAGAAAAAGATCTTATCTCGTGAAGAAAGAAACTTTAAGTAAAATTGCTTTAAATTACAATTTAGGAAGCAATATTATTCTTGGTGAAGGTGAAAAAAAAAGCGGAGGAAGCAGAAGAGATTCAATAATTTCTGATGCTTTGGAGGCTTTGATCGCTGTTGTATATATTAAAGATGGCTATGAAGGCTCTAGAAAATTTATATATAAGATATTTGAAAATTATCTAAAAACATTACCAAAAGATGATGACTTAAAAGATTCAAAGACAAAGCTACAAGAGTTACTTCAAGCTAAAAACTGTGATTTACCTGAGTATGTAACTATCGAAATTAATCAAAAAAATGAAAAGAGTTTTAAAACTTTATGTCAAATTCATAACTATAATATCTCTACAGAAGGACTAGGATCTAGTAAAAGAAAATCTCAGCAAAAGGCCGCAGAAACTGCTTTAGAAAAATTGAGTATTATGGACAAAGATAAATGATTGTTGGAGGAAATATTTCAATAGTTGGTAAGCCAAATGTAGGAAAATCTACACTATTTAATTTACTTGTGAAAAAACATTTAGCAGGAGCCACAAGGAAACCTCAAACAACTAGACATACAATAGACGGAATACTAACAGAGGATCAAGCGGAATTTGTTTTTATCGATACGCCAGGCTTAAATTTTAATATTAAAAAAGATTTTAATAGATTCCTAAACAAAAACACACTTGGCGCAATCTATGACTCAAATGTGATTCTACATCTGATCAAATATAATAAAGTTGACAAGGATGATATGAAAGTTTTTGAGAATATAAAAGATTTGGATATACCAAAGATACTAGTTCTTAATAAAACTGATTTACTAAAAGATAAAAATAAGTTGATGGGGATTCTGTCAGAAATACCTGAAGAATTTACAGAATGTTACAATGAAATTATTCCAGTAAGCTCAAAAAAAGCAAAAAATATAGATAAATTAAAAAAAGTTATAAAAACTTTTCTTCCAAAGGAAAAAAATTATTCAAAGCAGGATATAATTAGTCATAAATCTTTTGAGTTTTTTATAGCTGAGTACATAAGGGAATCATGTATCAGATATTTAACTGAGGAAATACCATATTCCTTTCACGTTGAAATTAACAAATTTGAAGATGACGAAAAAATAGTATCTATAGCAGCAACAATTTATTTGAATAAAAAAAATCATATAAGTATTGTTGTCGGAAAAAATGGAAAGATGCTAGGTAAAATCAGTAAAGCTTCTAGAATATGCGCAGAAAAGCTATTTGAAAAAAAAGTTTTTCTCAAGATATTTGTTAAATATGACCCAAAATGGAAAGAAAAAAAATCTTTTTTGAAATTTTATGAGTAATTATGGAAGACTCTAAAATATACATTATTAAAATTTCATCATATCGAGAATCTAGTAATTTGTATGATGCTATCGCAAAAGATTATGGAAAAATCACTTTTATCCATAAAGGTATAAAATCAAATAAAAAGAAATCTCAATTAGAGCTTTTTACCTCATATAGAGTTGATTGGTCAGGGAAAGGTGACATTAAATTTTTAAGAAATTATGAAATAGATTCAAAAAACATTTTAGATAAGGATTTTTATATTATTGGCCTTTATTTTAACGAACTTATATATTATTTAGCTCGAAATGATTATCAGATAGAAACGCTTTACGATCATTATTATATTCATATTAATAATTTAAAAAAGGAAGAGAATTTACTTGTTAACCTTAATAACTTTGAAATTGGTTTGCTAAGGTTAATTGGAAATTATATTATTTTTGATATTGACGTTCACGATAATGAAGTTGAAGAAAATCGGAAATATTCCTATGACCCAGAGCATGGACCGAGATTAAATTCGCAATCACAGCAGTTTTATTCAGGAGAAACACTTTTGGCTTTATCGGGGAAAATTCCATATAGTGAAATTCGTCTAAAAGAATCCAGGGTGTTAATGAAAAGATTAATAGATTATTATATACGTCCGAAAAAAATAATGACAAGAGAAATATTAAAATATACAAATTTTAAATATTAGGTAAATTTATGATAAAACTTGGTGTTAATTTAGATCATGTAGCAACAATAAGGCAACAAAGATATACTCCTTACCCAGATATGTTGACAGCTATTAAAATATCTGAAAGCAGCGGAGCAGATAGCATAACTATGCATTTAAGAGAAGATAGGAGACATATTCAGTTTGATGATATAAAAATTGCAAAACAAAATATAAAAACAAAATTAAATCTTGAAATGGCCGCAACGAAAGAAATGTGCAAAATAGCTAACGACATCAAACCTGATTTTATATGTATTGTACCTGAAAGAAGGCAAGAACTTACAACAGAAGGAGGCTTAAATATAAAAAAGAATTTTCAAAGTCTCGAAAAAGCATTGAATAGTCTAAGACAATCAAATGCGAAGATATCTTTATTTATAGAGCCAGACGTTGAAACGATTAAAATCGCAAAAGAACTTGGAGCTGATGCAATTGAAATTCATACAGGTCAGTATGCAGAAGCAAATGAGAGCAAAAAGGAATATTTCTTAAAAAAAATAGATGAAGCTACTGAATACTCACATCAACTCTCTTTAGTTACAAATGCTGGTCATGGACTTGATTATACTAATGTTCAAGAAATTGCTAGAATTAAATTGTTAAATGAATTAAATATTGGGCATTCTATAATTGCTGAATCTATTTTTTTAGGTTTATCAGAGGCAATAAGAAAGATGAAAAACTTAATCGAGAGCGCGTAAAATGAATATTTTGGGTATAGGAAATGATATTGTTGAAATTAAAAGAGTAAAAAAAATTTATAATAAATATGGTGATAATTTTGCCAGAAAAATTCTTAGTAATGATGAGTTTAAAAAATATAAATTTTCAAATAAAAAAATCTCCTTTCTCGCAAAAAGATTCGCTGCTAAAGAGGCTATCGGAAAAGCTATTGGTATTGGAATTAGAAATGGTGTAATCCTAAGATATTTATCTATAAATAATGACGATCTTGGTAGACCATTTGTAAAAATTGAAAACCATAAAAAATTTAATCTTACAGAAAAAGAGGAAATTCATATTTCGTTATCAGATGAGAGGAAATATGCTATTGCCAATGCTTTAATAATTTCGAAATAATTATGAAATATAGAACCATAAGCTCCCTAATTGGAAATACTCCTCTCGTTAAATTACAGAGATTGAATAAATCAGAAAATGAATTGCTCGTGAAGCTTGAAGGAGATAATCCTGCGGGTTCTGTAAAAGATAGAGCAGCAATGAGCATGATTGAAGGCGCAGAAAAAAATGGAAAAATAAAACCTGGGGATACAATTATTGAGGCAACGAGTGGTAATACTGGAATTGCGTTGGCCATGGTTTGTGCAATTAAAGCCTATAAATTAATTTTAATTATGCCAGATAATATGAGTATTGAGAGAAGAGCATCAATGATGGCCTATGGAGCTGAAATTATTCTGGTCACAGAAGAACAAGGTATGGAAGGTGCTAGAGACCTTGCGCTTGAATTACAAAATAAGGGAAAAGGTCTTGTTTTAAACCAGTTTGCAAATTTCGATAATGTTGATGCGCATTTCAGAACTACTGGTCCAGAAATTTGGGAACAAACTAGTGGAAAAGTAACTCATTTTATTGCATCAATGGGTACCACTGGCACTATTGTTGGAACTTCAAAATATTTAAAATCCATGAATCCAGATATAGTTACTATTGGCGTTCAACCTGAAGAGGGTGCTTCAATCCCAGGCATAAGAAAGTGGCCAGAAGAATACATCCCAAAAATATTTTCTGACGAAAATATTGATCAAATTATTTATATAACACAAGAACAAGCAGAGAGTACTGCAAGAGAACTTGCGACAAAGGAAGGAATTTTCTCTGGCCCATCTTCAGGTGGAACAACATACGTTGCTTTAGAAATTGCAAAAAAAGCTAAGGATGCTTTAATAGTTTCAATAATTTGTGATCGTGGTGATAGATATATTTCAACAGGGATATTTAATAAATGAATTATTTAGTTTTTGATATTGAAACAGTCCCAGACACGGAAGCAGGAGCAAAAGTTTTAAATCTTAGCAACCTTAGCAATAAAGATATTATTAAGGCTATGGAACATAGCCAATTTCAGAAAAATGGATCAATGTTTCAGCCACTTCATTTACATAAAATTGTTGCAATATCCGTGCTGTATAAAACCGAAAATAAATTATCAGTTTTATCTTTAGGAAACGAGGATTCATCAGAAAAGGATATTTTAAAAATTTATTTTGATGGTATTGATAAATATCAACCACAGCTTGTAAGTTGGAATGGTAAAGGTTTTGATAGCCCAGTAATTCATTACAGAGCTCTTTATCACAAAGTTTCTTCAATAAAATATTGGGACAAAGGTGATGACGACAAAAATTTTAAGTGGAATAATTATCATCATAGGTATCATGATAGACATTTAGATTTAATGGAAGTTTTGTCGGGTTATAAAAAACCAGCGCCTCTTGACGAAATCGCGCAATTAATTGGTGCAGCAGGAAAATTTGGAATTGATGGAAGTAAAGTTACAGAATATTTTTTAAATAATAAAATAAAAGAAATTAGAGACTACTGCGAAACAGATGTTATAAATACCTATTTAGTTCTTTTGAGATATTTATTAATATCATCAAATATCTCTCAAAAAAAATACAATGATTTACAAGATGAAATTTTTAATTACTTAGAAAAATCAGATAAAGAACATTGGAAAGATTTTTGTTTAAACTGTGACAGAGACTTATAATAAAAGCTCGCGTAATATCCCATAATAAATACTTTCTAGTTTTTCTAACTCCTCTACTTTTATATTTTCATTAACCTTATGAGCAGTTGCATTTAAAGGTCCGAATTCTATTGTTTCATCAGCATGTTTTGATATAAATCTCGCATCAGACGTCCCACCACTTGTAGATAAATTTGTTTCAATATTAAGATTATTTTTTATTACTTTTTGAAATACCCCAGTTAGCTTTCCCTGTTCAGTTACAAAAGGCTCCGCGGAACAGTTCCAATCAATCTCGTATTGAATTTCATTATTTGTGAGCAGTTCTTCAAATTTTTTCTCAATATTTTTCTGGGTTAATTCATTAGAAAATCTTAGATTAAATTCTATTTTAACCCAGCTAGGGATCATATTTGATGCCACTTTATCAGAATAAATAGAAGATATTTGAAAGGAAGTTGGCGGAAAATATTCATTTCCTTCATCCCATTTATAATTATTTATAATTTCAATAAAATTACCAGCGATATGAATAGGATTTTTAGCAAGCTCTGGATAAGCGATATGCCCTTGAATACCAAATATTTTTAGTTTTCCGGAAAGTGATCCTCTTCTTCCATTTTTAATAGTATCTCCAAAAACTTTACTACTTGTCGGTTCGCCAACGATACAAAATTCAATTGACATATTTTCTTTCTTAAATTTCTCAATTACTTTTTTAGTACCATATCTAGCTGGCCCTTCTTCATCACTAGTAAGTAGAAAACCAATTGAGCCATTATGATTAGGATTTTCAGTTATAAATTTTTGTGTAGCGGATAACATTGCAGCAAGACTAGACTTCATATCAGATGCGCCACGACCAAATAAAGTTTTATCAATAACCTCTGCTTCAAACGGATCTGTTTTCCATTCATTAAGATTGCCTGGTGGAACTACATCGGTATGTCCAGCAAAAACAACAAGTGGTTTTTTTGTGCCTCGTCTTAACCAAATGTTTGATACATTCTCTAAATTCAGATTAACACAATCAAAATTAAAATCTTTTAGCTCGTCTTTTATGTATTCCTGACACCCATCATCATTTGGGGTTATGGATTTTTTTTGAATTAGATTTGTAGCAATATCCAAAACATTTAATTTTCCACTCATTAATCTAGTTCCCTCAATATGTTATTAATCCCAACTTTTGAAAGAGTTTTTTCATCAACTTTTTTTACAATAATTGCAGCGTACATACTATATTTACCATCTTTTGAAGGAAGATTACCTGAAACAACCACAGATCCAGCTGGAATTATCCCGTAGGTAATTTCACCGGTCATACGATCATAAATCCGAGTACTTTTCCCGATGTATACTCCCATGGATATGACAGAACCTTTTTCAACAATAACTCCCTCGACTATCTCTGATCTTGCGCCTATGAAGCAGTTGTCTTCAATAATGGTTGGAGTTGCTTGGAGAGGTTCCAGCACTCCACCAATACCCACACCACCAGATAAGTGAACATTTTTTCCAATTTGTGCACAAGACCCAACAGTAGCCCATGTGTCGACCATTGTATATTCGTCTACATACGCACCGATGTTAACATATGATGGCATTAAAATAACTCCCGGAGCTTGATATGAACCATACCTAGCTGTTGCCCTTGGCACAATCCTTACTTTATTCGCTTTAGCCTCCTCTTCAGAGAGATTATTATATTTTAAGGGTACTTTGTCATAAAAGTCTGAAATACCTCCAGGTAATCTAGAATTATCAGTTAGTGAAAAATATAGCAATATAGCTTTTTTTATCCAGTCATTAACAATCCATCCATTATCACTTTTTTCTGCTACTCTGATCTCCCCTCTATCAAGATCCGATAATGTTTGATTAACAGCAGTCAACAAATCCTCATCTTTTGATATATCCACAGAGTTATTGAGATCTTCATACCCTTTTTCAATAATATTTTTTATCATAATGTCCTCTCGATACTAAACATATAATTCAGATATCTTCAGTTTAATTTTATTTTTCAATTCAATAATATTTTGTGAAGTTACTTTTTCTTCTTTATTAAATGGAAATAGCACAAAAATATCATTGGCCTCCTCACCTAAAGTTGATATTTTCGCATCTTTTACCATTAAATCAAAACTATCAAATGCTTCACATATTTTGGACAAAAGACCAGGGTGATCTAAAGTGCTAATTTCCACAAGAAGGTCATCTAATTTCTTAGATATTTCAATATTTATAAATTTCTGAAAATTTGCGATATTTTCAGTTGGTTTCTTAGTAATTTTTTTGGTTTTGTAATTTGACGCATTAATTATGTTTTCAATTTTATCTTTCAAATAAATTAAAGTATGCTCATCTTTTATATAACTCCCGTTTATATCAAGAAGTAAGTAAGTATCAATAGCTTGATTATTATTTAGTGTAATAATTTTTGCGTCAACAATATTAATATTTAGATTATCAATTACATTAGCAATATATGAAAAAATATTTTTTCTTTCATTTTGATATATTGATAATTCGGTACAGCCTTTAAATTGATTTTCTCTTATTGAGACAACATTTTTTAATCCATTTTTTGCAATAAGATCTATATGCCAGGCCACCTCATCATCATTATGTCTTCTAAGATAATCAGTATTTAAAAAGGACCATATGTCTTCAAACAGATTTTTATCAATTTGTGGTGATAATTTTTTTTTAACTGAAGTTTTTAAATTACGCACGTACCTATCAGGTTTTGTAATTTCAAAAATATTTCTTCTAAAGTAAGCTTTGCTTGATAAATAAAGTTCTTTAAGAAGGGAGTCTTTCCAATCAGTATATAATTCTGGGTTTGTACCGCTAATATCAGCAATAGTCAATAAATATAAATAATCCAACCTTTCTTGAGTTTTTACTATATCAGCAAATTCTTTAACAACTTCGTAATCACTTATATCTTTTTTTTGAATTGTTAGCGACATAATTAAATGATTCTCTACAAGCCAACTTACCATCTGGGATTGATATTTACTCATTCCGTGATCTTCACAAAATTTTAAAGATTCCTTCGAACCTACTTTTGAGTGATCTTTATTTTTACCTTTTCCAATATCATGAAATAATGCACCAAGGTATAGTATCTCAGGCGATGGAATTCTTTTGAAAATTTCGTAAACAAAATTATGTTTCTTTTTGCATTCCTCTGAGCTCATGTATCTTACATTTGATAGAACTGACAAGGTGTGTTCATCAACAGTGTAAATATGGAATAAGTCAAATTGCATCATCCCAACTATTTTTGAAAAAGGTTTTAAATATGCTGCTAAAACTCCATAGTCATTCATTTTTCTTAAACATCTTGCAAGACCTGTTTTCTGATAAAATAAATTTATAAAAAAATCACGATTCGTCCTGCTGCTTCGAAAATCATTATCAATTAAGTGTAGGCTCTCTCTGATATATCTTATTGTATTTGCAGATATATCATATGGCTCCCCTTTATCATCCTTTAGTGTAAAAATTTCAAAAATTTTAGTTGGATTTTTTGTAAAAACATCTTTATTTCTCGCATAAACATTATTATTTTTAATAATAAAATCAGCATCAGTTTTCAAAAAATCCTTTTTAAGATGTTTCTTCCCATTAATATCTTCAATATGCTTTATTAATATTTCATTTAGTTGTTTTACTACAGAAATATGTTTATAAAATTCTTGCATGAATCTTTCAACGCCTTTATTTGTATCGCAGAAATAGCCAAAAAACTCTGCAAGTTTCTTTTGATTCGAAAAAAATAATCTTTCTTCAGGTTTATTATTTATCAAGTGTAAAAAAAATCTTGTTTTTGATAGAAATCTTTGCGAGCGTAATAACAATAAATATTCTTTTTTTGAAATAATATTAATATTGTATAAATCTGCCAAAGAGTTTGTTTTAAAATATTTCTTTGAAATCCAAATTAGAGTTTGTAAGTCTCTAAAACCCCCAGGGCCCTCTTTTATATCTGGTTCCAAAAGATAGCCAGTATTTGAGTATTTTCTATATCTTTTTTCTTGTTCCTTTTTCTTGGCAGATAAAAAATTTTGATTTGACCACTTATTATTATCAGAAATATTTTTTTTTAAACTTTCGTACTGTTCTGTATTTCCGCAAATCCATCTACTTTCTAGCAAATTGGTGTATACAGTCACATCTGAATTCATTACATTTATACATTCTTTTTGAGTTCTAACCGAATGTCCCACCGATGTTTTAAAGTGCCATATATCAGCGATAAATTTTTCTATATTTTTTAATAATGTTTCGTCATCATAGTCAGGTATTAGAATTAATATATCAATATCAGAAAATGGAAATAATTCACTCCTCCCATAGCCCCCAACTGCAATAAGACTCGCTTCTTTATTATCTAAGTTATTATCTTTCCATGCCTTTTTAATTAGCCTATCAATGATATATGATTTACTTTTAAGGAGTTTTTTTATATTTTTATTTTTTTCAAACCTTTCGTAAATATAATCATTTATAAGATTTTTTTTATTATGTTGAAATGAAAAATTTTTTATTAGATTTTCTTTGAACATTATATTTTTTCATCCGGACGAATAGTCAAGACTTCATAACCATCTCTCGTCACAAGAATAGTATGCTCCCATTGTGCCGAAAGACTATGATCCTTTGTAACAACCGTCCAATTATCTGGTAATATTCTAATTTCTTTTCTCCCAAAATTAATCATTGGCTCTATGGTGAAAGTCATACCCTCCTTTAGCTCAACTCCCTCACCTTTAATACCATAATGAAGAATTTGCGGTTCTTCATGAAAATCTTTACCAATTCCATGACCACAAAATTCTCTCACAACAGAAAAATGATTTTTTTCGGCGAAGTCTTGAATATTACTTCCGATATCTCCAACAGTTGCACCAGGTTTTACGGTCTTAATCCCGATTTTCAGTGCCTCATATGTTAAATCTACAAGTCTTTTTGCTTGAACTGTCGGCTCTCCAACAAAAAACATCTTGCTCGTATCTCCATGAAAACCATCTTTTATCACTGTAATATCAATATTTAGTATATCCTTTTTTTTTAGAACCCTTTCATTTGGAATACCATGACAGACTTGGTGATTTATAGAAGTACATATGGATTTAGGAAAGCCCCTGTAATTTAATGGCGCAGGAATGCAATCAAGTTCATTAACAATATAATCATGGCAAATATCATTAAGTTCCTGTGTGGTCACACCAGGTTTAACAAAATCTTCAATCATTATTAGGACCTTTGAGGCTAGATTGCCAGCCAATCTCATTTTTGCTACTTCTTCTGAGCTTTTTATCATAACTAGTGATTTTTTAATGAAATATAATGTATTATAACGATTGTTCTTAGACTAAGTCTATGCTATAAAACATACGCAATTTAGACAAAACTAGCCTAAATATTACAAGCTTATCTTTGGGTGCTCATATAAGAGTTTGATAGCTTATTTAGGTGATTATTAACCCTTGGAGACAACATGAAAGATTTAAGTATCGCAGCCATGCTTGAAGCAGGCGTTCACTTTGGACACCAGACAAGTTTTTGGAACCCGAAAATGGCACCTTATATATATGGTAATAGAAACCATATCCATATAATTGATATTCAAAAAACAGTTCCCCTTATGAATGATGCATGCACATTCGTTGAAAAAATTACATCTGAGGGCGGCAAAATTTTATTCGTAGGCACTAAGAGAGCTGCAAGAGACAGCATATCTAAATATGCAAGTAGTTGTAATATGCCATATGTTAATCACCGTTGGCTAGGAGGAATGCTTACAAACTTTAATACTGTTAGACAATCTATTAAAAGATTGAAAGCTCTTGAAGAAGAATCAATAAAAGAGAATCAAGAATTAACAAAAAAAGAACAGTTACTTCAGTCTAGAGAAATTGAAAAATTGAATAATAGTCTTGGTGGTATCAAAGAAATGAAGTCAACTCCAGACGCAATATTTATTATTGATGTTGGCTATGAAGACATTGCTGTGAAAGAAGCTGTTAAATTAAATATACCAATCATTGCAGTTGTTGACACAAATAATTCCTTTGAAGATATAGATTACTTTTTTCCTGGGAACGATGATTCAATGAGAGCGATCGATCTATACTGTCAACAAATCTCACAAGCTATAATAAAAGGTCAAGAATTTTTAAAAACAAACAAACCGGTCATCACTGAGGACGAAATTAAAGAATCCTCAGCAAAAAATACGTCAGACGAAAAAGTTGTCGTTAAAAAGAAGAAGATTGCAAAAAAAGTTGCAAAAAAACCAATTGCTGAAATT
>CACJPG010000003.1 GCA_902595225.1 uncultured Thiothrix sp. | reverse complement strand
AATATTTATTCATGCTCCGAAACTTATTGCAACACATTGTGAGAGCTCACCAATAATTGATAAAAATTTTCAGATTGCGAAAGAAAAGTATGGTGATAATATTCCGCTTGAGATGCATACACAAATTAGAAGCAGAGAATGCTGCATTGAATCATCGTCATTAGCTATAAATCTTGCAAAAAACTTTGGTTCTCGTCTACATGTATTACATTTAACAACAAGAGATGAATTAGATTTTTTCTCAAACAATTATGTAGAAAATAAATCTATTACCGCAGAAGTATGTATTCATCACATGCTTTATTCAGAAAAAGATTATGCAAGGAAAAAAGGTTTTATAAAATGTAATCCGTCAATTAAGGAAGAAGCCGATAGGTTAGCTCTTATTGATGCGGTAAATAATAATGTTATTGATGTAATTGCTACTGATCACGCACCACATTTAATATCGGAAAAAACCGCAGATAAATACGAAGACATTCCTGCAGGTTTGCCTGTAATACAACATTCATTTAGAGCTCTATTGGAGTTTTACCACAATGGAATTTTTTCGCTAGAAAAGATAATTGAGAAAGTGTGTCACAATCCGGCAATATGTTATGACGTAAAAGATAGAGGTTTTGTTCGTGAAGGATATTGGGCAGATTTAGTTTTAATAGAATTTATGGGGCAAGGAGAGATAGATGAGACCAGGGTGATGCATAAATGTGGATGGTCAGCTTTTTCTGATGTTCCATTTAAAACAAAGGTCTTGAAGACAATCGTGTCTGGGAATATTGCGTACGATTCAGAATCAGGCGAAATCCCAGAGCAACCGTTTGGATTAGAACTTGAATTTAATGATTAGCCAGCTTTTTTCATTTGAGCGATACTAGTTTGATTTTTGTCAACTTCTACCACTATGTCGCTCTTCAAAGATGATTGGCAAGCAAGAATGTATCCTTGGTCGAGCATATCTCCATCTAGAGTATATGCAAAGTCAGAAAGTTCTTTAACTTTTCCTTCTTTAAGAACAGCCCTACACGTTCCACAACCGCCACTTTTGCATTCACAAGGCCACTCAATTCCAGCATTTTTAGCAGCCTGAAGTAAGTTAATTTTTCCATTAACCTCAAATGTTTCACCTGTATTAGCAATTGTTACTTTGTAAACTTTATTTTTGTCGTTACCAAATCCAAACATATCATTCTCCTATATATCTTTTTTAATTTGCAAATTCCCTTTCTAAAAAAAGGTAGCCGGAAAAACCGGCTACTAAGTGTGCGGAGCTAGGTGCTCCAGGGGATGTACAAAATCATTTAACTTGAACTTAATATAACATATTTTTTAATAATGTACATATATATCTATACAAAAATTGCTATAAAAGTTCTTTTAATAACAATTATTTACAAAAATATAGATTATGTATAGATAAATATAAATAATACTTGATTTTATCTTGTATTTGAAATATATTTTGAGCATGAATAACTTTTTATGTATAGGTTTAAAGTTTTATGAATAATTCGGAACAAATGGAAAATATAGAGCAAAACTATAGGATTGGTTTAACAACTCAAATAACTGGTATTCGTCCAGAAACTTTGAGGGCTTGGGAAAGAAGATACAAGGTTGTAAAGCCAATTAGGACTGACGCTGGTGACAGGCTATATACACAAGCAGACATTGATAGACTCCTTTTAATTAAGAAGCTAGTTGATAATGGTGATGCTATAAGTGCTGTCGCAAACTTAAATTACGAGAATCTTGAAAAAAGAATCTCAAGCTGTAAGTCTGCTATAACCAGTACTGGTAAGAATGATTTAAACTTCATACTTTTAGGCAAAACAATACTTGATAAAAAAAGTTTAGATAGTATGCGTCTAAATATGATAGATGTTGTGCAAGATCCTAGAAATATTAAGTCAAACTATCATTGCAAAGTTGACTTTATTATTGCTGAGATACCTACAATTAATCAAGGTACCTTTAAGGTTTTGCAAAAGCTTATGAAACAATCAAAGGCGTCAAAACTTTTATGCGCTTATGATTTTGGTAAAGAAAGTGACATAATTGCTTTGAAAACTCATGATACAGGTATAACAAAATTACCATTAAATCACTCTGAGATTACAGACTGGTGTTCAAATAATTTTCCAAATTATATGAAATCCGAGTCTACTGCTAGACTTCTAACAGATCAGGACATACACAATATTGTAGCTGCAGGAAGCACAATAAACTGTGAGTGCCCAAAGCACTTAGCTGATCTGATTTTTAAACTTACAGCTTTCGAGAAATACTCATCTGAATGCGAAGTGAGAAATGCTAAGGACGCAGAATTGCATAAAGAACTTGAGACTACTTCAGCTAAGTCAAGATTCTTAATCGAAGAAGTTTTAATCAAGTTAGCAAAGGTTGAGGGAATAAAGTACTAGCCAAAAGATGAAATCACTAGTACTTTTTTCTAATGATCTTAGACTCAATGATAATGATGCCATAAATGCTTCAGCCATAAATGGCATCACCTCCACATTTGTTTTTGTTTATGATGAAAAACTGTACGCTGAGACTCATGGTTCAGCTAATCTTTGGTGGCTAGAAAAAAGCTTAACAAGTTTACAATCAAGGCTCGCCGAAAAAGGTATTAAGCTTCACATTTTAGATGGAGAGCTAGTCAGTACAGTTACTAAAATTGTAGAGAAATATAGCTTTGAAGCATTATACTTAAACCGAAATAAGCACCCAAGTTTTTCAAGAGCGGAAGATCATATAGAAAACAACTTGAAAAAACTTAATGTTAGTTTTAATACATTCAATAAAGCCACTTTAGCTGACCCATCTACAATACTCAATAAAAGTAATGAGCCTTACAAAGTATATACCCCTTTCTATAAACACTGTAAGTCACTATATTTTCAAAAAGATGTTTTGACTTTCCCAACAGAGCCTATCAAAACTTATGATTTAGACGAGCCTCAAATGAATATATTGTCAATTTTTTCAAAAAAAAATAATGGCTGGTCAAAAAAGCTTGATCAATACTGGAAACCAGGTGAGCTAGAGGCAGTTAAAAAACTTGAATCTTTTTTTAAAGGTTATCTTTCAGAGTACAAAGATATAAGAAATTTTCCTGGTACAGAAGGAACTTCAAAGATTTCTCCGCACTTGCGATTTGGTGAAATTACTTCAAATCAGATTATTAATTATTTTAATTTTCATGAAAATCATATGTTAAGCAAACATGAAGAACACTATATTAAAGAACTATATTGGAGAGAGTTTTCTTACTATATCCTTCATCACTTCCCATATGTTATTGATAAGCCTTTCAATAAGAAATATGAGAAATTTGAATGGAAACAAAACTATGAAGAAAATCTAGATTTATGGAAGAAAGGCAAAACAGGTATTAGAATAGTTGATGCTGCAATGAGAGAGCTTTGGGAGACAGGATGGATGCATAACAGAACCAGAATGATAGCTGCATCTTTCTTAACAAAAAACTTACTTATACCTTGGCAAGAGGGCGAGAAATGGTTTAGAGACACATTGGTTGATGCCGATATAGCAAATAATGTAATGGGCTGGCAGTGGGTTTCAGGTTGCGGTACTGATGCTGCTCCATACTTTAGAATTTTTAATCCAATCTTGCAGGCTGAAAAATTCGACCCTGACAATAATTATTCAAAAAAATGGTTAGATGACGACTTTGATTTATATCCTGCTGATGGATCTTCTGATTTGTTATCAGATAATAAATTTATCAAACCTATTGTTGATTTAAAAATAAGTAGAAACGAAGCCTTAGAAAGATTTTCTAGAATTAAATAATTCTTATTTATATCTGTTCTCTATATATTCAAAAAGTATTTTTTTAAAATCATTAGTAATGTTATCCCCCTGAAGTGTGACCTTTTTTTCACCATCAATAAAAACTGGTGCGGTTGGATTTTCACCTCTACCAGGCAAACTAATCCCAATATCTGCATGTTTACTTTCTCCAGGACCATTGACAATACATCCCATGACTGAGATTTTTAGGTTTTCAACTCCTGGATAATCTTTTTTCCAAACGGGCATACTTTCTTTAATGTGTTGATCTATATCAAATGCTAATTTTTGAAAGTAATCACTACTTGTTCTGCCGCAACCTGGGCAGGAGGTTACATCAGGCAAAAAGTATCTAATGCCTAAGCTTTGAAGTATCAACTTTGCAACAGTTACTTCCTTAGTTCTATTTCCATCAATATCGGTTGTTAGCGAAACTCTTATAGTGTCTCCAATTCCATTTAATAATAAGGGGCTTAAAGCACAAGCTGAATATACAATACCTCGTTCGTTGCTACCCGCTTCTGTTAACCCTAAATGAAGTGCATAATTACACATCTCCGAAATTTTTTTGTAAACGTCTATAAGCATATTAACTTTGCTCAATTTACACGAAATTATTATCTGGTCTTTTTTAAGCCCTAAAGACTCTGCTAAATTTGCACTTTCTAATGCAGAAGTAATAACCGCATCGCACATGACATCATCAAGAGATTTTGGTTTTTTTGATTTATTGTTAAGGTCTAACTTATCAGCCAATAACTCTTGGTCTAAACTCCCCCAATTAACACCTATTCGAACAGGCTTATCTAGCTCACATGCAGCTTCAATCATTGTTGTGAAATTTTTATCTTTTTTATTTTTTTTTCCAACGTTTCCAGGATTAATTCTAAACTTATCAAGATAGGAAGCATCATCTCTGTATTTATCTAAAAGTATATGACCGTTGAAATGGAAATCACCAACAATTGGAATATTTTCTCCAGCTTTCTGAAGTCTATCTCTAATAAATGGGATTGCTTTGATTGCATCGGAATCATTTACGGTAACTCTTACAACTTCTGAACCAGCTTTTGAAAGGGCAATTATTTGTTCCGTCGTCTTTTCTATATCTGAAGTATTAGTATCAGTCATCGATTGAATAACAATCGGATTATCCCCACCAATAATAACGTTTCCAACTTTAACTGGTAGTGATTTTCTTCTATTTATATTTTTAATGCTCATGTATATTATTATCACATGAAGACAAAATAATTGGGAGTACTTATGAGAGGTTTATTAGTCACAGGGACTGACACAGATGTAGGTAAAACCTGGTTCATGCTTAAGTTTGGGGCCTTACTAGAAAGAGAAAATCAAGATTTTCATTTCCTAAAACCAGTTGAATCAGGATGCATTGAACCAAATGGTGATATAATTCCAAAAGATGCAGTTCAATTCTCAAAATTAGAAAATGCACCATTAACTACAATATGTAAATATATGTTCAAAGCCTATGCCTCTCCACCAAAAGCTGCTGAGATGGAGGGTAAATCAATAAATATTGATCAGATTCTAGATTTCATTGATAAAAATAAAGAAAATGATAAGAATTTCATAAATATTGTTGAGGGCTGCGGCGGTTTCTTTTCGCCTATTGCTCAAAATAAATTAACAGCCGATTTAGCAGAAAGCTTAAAGCTTCCAATAATTTTAGTTGTGAAAAATACCCTAGGATGTATTAACCATACATTACTATCGATACAAGCAATTAAGAAATTAAATTTAGATCTTAAAGTAATTGTTCTAAATAATATGTCTGAAAATACACCACTTGATAATTATTCTGAGATTTCTAATTATACTAACATCCCGGTAGTTAAATTGGAGTATAATCAAGAATTAAGTAAAGAAATTTTAAAATATATAAAGTAAATGCCCGAGCTTCCTGAAGTACAAACAACAATTGATGGTATCAGACCATATCTCGTTGATAAGAAAATATTAAACTGTAATATCTCAGTTAAAAAATTGAGGTGGAAAATCGATAAAGATATTTGTAAAAATTTAGCTAATGCAAAAATCATAGATGTTTCAAGAAGAGCAAAATATATCATTATATATGGAAAAGAATTCTTTTTGACAATACACCTTGGAATGACAGGGACTTTGCGAATTGCCCAAGAAAATGATATTAAAAAGAAACATGATCATTTTGAATTAAGATTGAATTCAGGATATATGCTTAGATTTAATGATCCAAGAAAATTTGGAATGATATTTTTTTCAAAAGAATCTCCTTTGAAGGATAATCGTCTTTTTTTAAGTCTTGGCCCTGAGCCTTTAAGTGAAGATTTTAATTCAGATTATTTATTTAAAAAATCTAGAAAAAGGAATATTGCGATCAAAAATTTAATAATGAATGCAAATATTGTAGTAGGTGTTGGAAATATATATGCTTCTGAAGCATTATTTCTTGCAAAAATAAGACCTCAAAAAGTCTCTAAAAAACTTACAAAAAAAAATTGTGAAGACTTATCAAAATCTGTCAAAAAGGTTTTGCGAAGAGCGATTAAAAAAGGTGGGTCTTCTATAAACGACTATATAAATGCAGATGGAAAAAGTGGGTATTTTCAGTATGACTTTAAAGTTTATGGCAGAACATCTCTGCCCTGCCATAATTGTCAAAGTGACATTTTACAAATAAAAATTAATCAAAGATCTTCTTTTTATTGTAAGAATTGTCAAAAGTAATGAAACTATTTCTTTTGCTGCTCATAGAACATTTGATTTAGTCTATGAGAATTTGCATCAGCAGCAGATATAGCTTGTTTAGCTGTTTCTTCAACTAACTCTAGTCTATCTAGTAAAGCTTGATCCGTTGCACAACCTGATAGAATCAATGCTACACCAGCTACTAGAAGTGTTTTTATTTTTCTCATTGAAGCCTCCTTATTATTATTTAAGCTTAAATTCCCAAAGTGGGATTTTTAACTATATCAAATAAGGGTTTCTAGTCAAACTAATATAGCTTAATTAGCAGCTTTTTGGCTGCTAATTTTAACTAGTAATAAAAAAGGAGGACTTTAATTTTTTGAAGGAGATGCCATCCGTGGCATACTTTCCTTATAAAAACAGTTACTTACCAAGGCACTGTTTGTAAAGACAAACTGAGGCAATAATCCATACTGCAAACATTAAAACGAGCTCTATCACAAAAATCTCCACTAAATAAATAATAATAATAATATATTAGAATATTATAATATATATATTTATTATGTCAAGACTATTGTTTAAATTTTTTCTTCAAAGCTTGCTTTACATCATTACTGACAAATGGTGTCACATCTCCGCCAAGTTTGGCTATCTCCTTAACCAAAGATGATGACAAAAAAGCGTATGACTCAGAGGGAGTTAAGAATATAGATTCAATGTTTTGATTAAGCTTTTTATTCATACTAGACATTTGAAATTCATACTCAAAATCAGATACTACACGAAGACCTCTTAATATCACACTTGCATTTAGTTTTTTTGCATAATCCACAAGTAGCCCATTAAAACCAACCACATCAACATTTTCTACGCCATTTAAAGATTTTTTAGCAAGCTCAATTCTTTCAGCTGATGTAAATAAAGTATCTTTATTTGATTTTTCTACAACACACACATAAATCTTGTCAAAAATATTTGAAGAAGCTCTTTGAACAAGATCTTTATGTCCATTTGTAAATGGGTCAAAAGTTCCTGGATAAACTGCAATATTCATATATAATCTACCAAAATTAAGATTATATCATAGAGCATTATTTTTGAATAACAAGTAGGAAACTTCGCCACTTTTATTTTCTTTCAAAAGCTTCCAATTTTCTGGAGAATCAAAAGGTTTTGCAACTTTTTTATTGAATGGAAATTCAATGTAAATTAAACATTCTCTTTTTAAGTCATTTGATTCAATAAGTTTTTTTAATACATCTCCTAATAAATTTTCAGAAAAAGGTGGGTCTAAAAATAGTATATCAACTTTATTTAAAAAATTTATTTCATAAGTCATGACATCCGCTTTAATAATCTCTACATTATGTGCTTCTAGTATATTTTTTTGCTCATTTAAACATCTAACTATATCTGAGTCTTTTTCAATCATGTAAACAGATTTTGCTCCTCTTGAAGCTGCCTCAAATCCAAGCGAACCGCTACCTGCAAACATATCTAGACATATTGAATCCTCAATATCATGTTGTAATAAATTGAATAAGGTTTCTTTGATTATATTCTTTGTTGGTCTTAATTTATCTTTCTCAATAAATTGAATGCTTCTACCCTTCCAACTGCCAGATATTAGCTTAACTTTTGATTTTTTAAATTTATTATTTGGCTTTTTCATTTCCAACTACCAAAGTAATGATGGAGTCTAAATCAATTTCTGTTTTGAATGCATTGATTATATCCTTTTTGGTTACTTTTGATATCTTAGAAGTAAAAGTTTTAAGGTAGTCTTTTGGCAGGTTATAATAATTTATCATTGATAAATAGTTAAGAATGTCACTATTGCTATCTATTCTTAGAGGAAATCCATTAATAATCGAGTTTTTAGCATGCTTCAATTCTTCGTCTGTTGGGCCTTTTTCAACAAACTCGGCTAACATTTCTCTTATAAGCTTTACAGATAGTTGAGCTTGCTCAGCTTTAGTTTCTATCCCTATTAAAAATGGGCCTTTCTCCTTTAATGGATAGACATAACTGTAGACTCCATAAGTTAGACCTCTTTTTACTCTTAGCTCTTTCATTAACCTAGCACTGAAACCGCTTCCACCAAAAATATAATTTCCCACATATAATGGTATATGATTGTCTGACCCTCTTTCTATTGATGTTGAACCAATATAAATATGTGCTTGCTCAGATTTAAAATTCTTGAAAATATATTTTTCTTTTAATATCTTCATTTCTTTAGTATTTGATATATTTTCAACTTCTTTTCTTTCTAAAGATTTTGATATTTTTTCTGATATTTTTATAATTTGATCCTTAGGTAAAGAGGAAACTATAGCAATTGATGCATTGCTCGAGGAAATATGTTTTTGGTAAAAATCTAATATATTTTTTCTATTTATCTTTTTTACAGAATTTTCGTTTCCAATTGATTGTGAAGCGTATGGATGATCTCCATAAATTTCTTTGAAAAATATACTAGACGCAATTTCACTTGGATCACTTTTGTTCTCAATAATAGTCGAAATAGTTCTATTTTTCTGAAGATTAACTTCACTTATTGGGAAAGAACTATCTGACAATATTTCCAGAAACATTTTCAAGCAAGGATTAAAATATTTTTCATCAGTTAGCGACCTTAATGAAATAGTTGATCTATCCTTATTTACAGAGGTATTAAAAACTGAGCCTGTAGATTCGAATATCGATGCTATTTCTTCTGATTTTTTCTTCGAAGTTCCTTCATCTAAAAGATTATGTGTTAGCATAGAAAGGCCTTTGAGACTTCCATCTTTACTTGATCCAGCGTCGAAGGTTATTTTGATATCGATCATTGGAATATTTTCTGATTTTGAAAATAATACTTTTACACCGTTTCTTGTCTCGTAAGATAAAATTTTTACGTCTGCTTTTGTTATACTTGAAAAATTCATAATAGTAATTAGAAAAAATATTTTTGAAAATACGGCGATATTATTTTTCATCATTGACAGTAACAATTGTCTTTAAATTTGAAACTAAATACTTCTTTGCAACGGATCTAACCTGTGATGCTGTAACTTTATTTATATTTTCGGTATATTTATCAATAAGACTAATGTCTCCTATTGAAGTTTTAATCATTCCTAGAATTCTTGCTTGGTAATCAATCGAGTCTCTTTGATACACCTCTGATGCTAAAACCTGTGCTTTAATTCTGTCCAATTCTTTCTTATGTACAAGATTTGTCTGCAGGTCTACAATAATTGCATCAAGCTCTTTTTGTATTTTTTCAGTATCTTCACCAACAAGAGGATTGATATCAATTAAAAATAATGGGTCATTTCGGGAAAACATAGAGTAACCAGAATCCGCATAGCTTGCTACTTTTTTATCTCTAACAAGAATTTTTTGAAGTCTTGAATTCTGTCCACTACTAAGTATGCCAGACAGTACCGATAATGCGTAACACTCTGATGTATCAATATCTTTTGAATTTAGACTTGGTACTTTATAACCCATAATAATATACGATGGTTTATCTTTTATTTGTATAGAAATTTCTTTTGCGCCATATTGCACGGGCTCATCTCTAATTGTTCTATCTTGTATCTTTACTCGTTTTTTCGGCCCGTAATATTTTTTTATAAGTTGTAGTGTTTCTTTAAAATCAATATCTCCAACAATAACTACTGTAGCATTATTAGGAGCATACCAATTATCATACCAATCAGAAATATCTTGCTCGCTCATTGCATTTAAATCTTCCATCCAGCCAATAATAGGGTCATGGTACGAACTATTATTATATGCACTTGCATATAACTGCTCATATGCAACTCCCTCTGGCTGGTCGTCAGTTCTTAATCTTCTTTCCTCTTTTATTACCTCTATCTCTTTAAGAAAGTCTTCTTTTTTAATAACCAGGTTATTCATTCTATCTGATTCAAACTTAAGCGCATGTTCTAAATATTGAGAAGGAAGAGTTTGATAGTATGCAGTATAGTCCTTACTTGTGAAGGCGTTTTCTTTGCCACCAAGCTTCGCGATTGTTTGGGAAAAAATTCCACCAGGATATTTTTTTGTACCTTTAAACATCATGTGCTCAAGTGCATGTGATAGCCCAGTCTTACCACTATATTCATCTGCAGAACCGATTTTATACCATATGTGGCTTGTGACAACTGGTGCTCTTTTATCTTTTTTAAGAATTACTTGCAGACCATTTTCTAAAGTTTGTTCCATAACTTCCGCCCTCGAATATGGGATTACTAAAAACAAAAAAAATACGAAAATATTTATTGTAAAAAAATATCTCATAATGCTCTTTCTGTTGATTGATCCGAAATTATACCTTCAATTTTTTTAAAAATTTATTAAATCTTATAATAGCACAATAGAATTACTAATTAAGCTATACACTCTTTATTTTGTTTTAATTGAGAAATTAAAGTGGGAATTTAAGTTATTAAAGATATTTAAGATAGAAAAATATTTAAAACTATTGTTAAGACATTATAATTATCTAGGTTAAAATATTATAATTTTATAATATATAAGTTATTGTTTTTATTGTATAAAATTCAACGTGTTGCTTATAATTAGCACTCTTGTATAATGAGTGCTAATTAATTAACAAATTATCAAATTGTATGACAAAAGAAATTGATTACAAATATTCATCTCTTCCATCTTGCACTGGAAGTATCGATACATACATAAATCATGTGATGGCGATACCAGTTCTTACGACTGACGAGGAAGTTGAGCTTGGACGTAAGCTACAAAACTCAAATGACCTTGAATCCGCTAAAAAATTAATTTTACACAATTTAAGGTATGTTGTTTACATTGCTAAAAGCTATTCTGGATATGGATTAAATTTAAATGATCTTATTCAAGAAGGAAATGTTGGCCTAATGAAAGCTGTCAAAAAATATAATCCAGAGAAGAATCTGAAACTTATCACATTTGCTGTTTACTGGATAAAATCTGAAATTCATGAATTTGTGATTAAAAACTGGAAAATTGTAAAGGTAGCCACAACAAAAACACAAAGAAAATTATTTTTTAATTTAAGATCAAAAAAGGACTCATTAGCCTCCTTAACTTCCGAAGAAGCAAAATCTATTGCGAATGATTTAAATGTGCCTATTAAAGATGTTATGGAAATGGAAAAAAGATTGCATAATCATGATGTTGCTATTGATGAAAAAGAGGATGATGATAAAGTTACTCCCTCTATCTACTTAGAAAGTAAAGAACTTCAACCTGATCAACTTCTAGAAAATAATGAAAAGAATTTGCTTAGTGAAAAGCTATATACGGTTTTAGAGAATCTAGATGAGAGAAGTAAAGACATTATTAAAAGTAGGTGGTTAGCTGAGACAAAGCTTACTTTAGAAGATCTATCCAAAAAGTATGAGATATCTAGAGAAAGAGTAAGACAAATTGAAACTGAGACTATTGCTAAACTTAAAGTAAGTCTATAAAACCTACAATAGTAATACTAAATATCTATCCGCAAGTAAAAATCCAAATAATCCTGATAAGTATACTATAGAATAGTTAAATACTTTATTAGCTAGCGTATTGTCTCTGAGAATTTGCATCTTAACAACGTAATATAGAAAAATTAAATTTAATATAAAAGCCCCAGCTAGATAGAAATAACTAGAAAATTTTATTATAAATGGTAAAAAACTTACTATTGTTAGCATAAATGTATATAAAGTCATATGAACTCTAGTATATTGTTCGCCGTGAGTCACAGGTAACATTGGTATCTTCGCTGCGAAATACTCATCTTTTCTATGTAAGGCCAATGCCCAAAAGTGTGGTGGTGTCCAAGTAAAAATTATTAAAAATAATATTACAGCTATATAATCTATTTGCCCTGTAATTGCCGTCCATCCAAGTAATGGTGGCGTAGCACCAGCTGCCCCACCAATTACTATGTTTTGCGGTGTACTTCTCTTAAGATATAAAGTATAGATAAAAGCGTAGCCAACTAAAGATGCCAAAGTAAGCCATGCAGTTAAAGTATTAATACGAAAGTATAATATATAAAAACCTACCGAAGCTAGAATAAAGGAATAAATTATTACGTTTCTTGTGGATAGAACACCCAAAACCAGAGGTCTACTTTTCGTTCTATGCATAATGCTATCAATTTTCTGATCTAAAAGCTGATTTATAGAGCCAGCTGATAAAGACATTAATGCTATGCCAATATTTCCTAGTATCAAAATTTCTAAATTCAGTTCCAGTGGATTGGCAAGCAACATTCCAATAAATGATGTAAAGATCATTAACATAACTACCTTAGGCTTTGAAGATTCTATATATGCTTTATAGTTTTTAATTTCAAACATTTGTAGTTATGTATTATTTTTAATACTCTTAATAAAAAATAGTTGCGTAACCAAACACATTAAAAGAAGAGCAGCGTTACCATTATGTCCTACTGCTACCAATATTGGTAAACCAAGCTTGATATTAAGCACACCTAATAAAATTTGAATACCCAAAAATAAAATTAATAATAATGATAATACTTTTTGAAATGGCGATTTAATTATTAAAAATGAAAATACAGATAATAAAATTATTGTTGCAGTCGCAAAAATAGCCCATATCCTATGTGTGAAATGTATTGCAACTCTAGCTGGACTATCTAATCTCCCAAATTCATAATTTAAATCTGTGGCAAGTTCCACGACAAAGGCATTGTAAAAATCCATCTGCGGCCACCAAGAAGCATTGCATCTTGGAAAATCGGCACAAGCAAGTGCAGCATAGTTGGTACTTGTCCAACCACCTAACATTATCTGCATTACTAAAACTATTAGAGTCAAATAAGCAAATACATATAAGTTTTTTATATTTCTTTTTGGAATATCAAATCTTATATCTGTAATTGGTTTAAAGTAATTAAATTTATTATATCTAAGGAAAATTAACCATAGTAAAGATATTATTGCCAAGCCACCAACTAAATGAAACATTACGATCAAAGGCTGTAATTGCCAAGTTACCGTGAACATTCCAAGTGTTGCTTGAAATATTACTAACGCGGAAACAAAAAAAGAAATACCAAAAAGTTTATTTTTATTATGTTTATAAAATAAATAAGAAATTATAAAAATAAAAATTCCCAAAAAACCAGCTAAATAACGATGAATCATTTCTTTCCATGCTTTTCCAATATCTACATTAGATCCTTCATAAGCACTCTCAGCTTGAGCAATTTCAACAGCATTATCAGGCACGCCGATTAAAAAGCCATAACAGCCAGGCCAGTCTGGGCAACCTAGTCCAGCATGTGACAGTCTAACATACGCACCAAGTGTTATTACCGTAAAGGTGACCGTTATAACAAATAATAAATAGTAATTTAGTTTATCCATACTCCTCTAACCAATCCTTGAAACTTTCAAGATTTTCTTGATGTCTTTCTTTAAGCCTTTTGCACTAAAATCTTTATCATAAAAAATAAATATATTACCCAAAGGGTCAATTATATATAGATGATTTTTTTCTAATTTCTTAAAAAAATCTTTCTTTATCACTTGTAGAATTCGAATTTTATCGTATTTATTAATAATTTTTTTATTATCTTCATTTATAAAATTATCTTTTATAACAAGTATATTTGAAATTCTTTGCCTTTCTCTGCCCAAAGATTCCCTAACCTGCTGCATTACGAACAGTGTTGCTTCACATAAAAGGTCACATGTTTCATTTTCATATACGTACATAAATGTCCATTTTTTTTTCTCTAATATATTATCAAAATCATCCTCAGGACTCATTGTGATTACTGGATCAATAAGATTTCCGTATGACTTTGGTGGCGCAATTGGGACAAAATCACTATATTTATACATAATAGTTGCCAACAAAAGAGGCCCTAAAAAAGAAAAAATTATCAGAAAAAGGTAAAGTCTTGTTTTTATCAAAGAAGAATAGTCAGTTTTTCTAACCATTTTTTTTTCTCACAAAATAAATCAAAATTAAAATTACAAGAGCAGCTGCCATGCTAAACCATTGAAAAGCATACCCCAAGTGTTTGCTACTACTCATATGAACAATTTTCCATTCCCTATTAAAGCCAAAACTATTACTTTGGCCTAGCCTAAAAGTAACTCCATTTATAAGAAAGTTTTGCGAACCTAAAACTTTTGATATTTCATCAAAATTAATTGCTTGAATTAATCTTGGCCATTTATCATCTATAAAAATATCTCCTATAGTATAGCTCTTAACTCTTGGGTAAATATACCCGTTAATTTCTTGTACATTTTTTTCAATACCTTCTGTATTTAAATAATTGAAGTTTTTTACTATGTCTTGCCTCTCACCACGAAGCTCTATCCAACCTCTGTCGACAAGGATGACTTCGCTAGTACTCATTAACTTAAATGGAGATATAACATTAAAACCAGGTTTTTTATTTTTAATTTTATTATCTACTAAAAATACTTTATTGATGTAACTTCCTTTAATTACAAAATTTCTATAGTGTAAATTTGATATATTATTGTCACTTATAGTTGTAAGTTTTTCTATTTTCGCTTGTTGCCTATTTTTGTATAAGTTAACTATATTATCCTTTTCTTTCGCTCGGTCTAATTGCCAAAAACCTAAAGATAAAAATAACGATATACATGATATAAAAATGATGATAGAAAGTAGTTTAAGTTTCATTTAAAATTTTTCTATGTTTAAAATAATATTTATACTTCTGTTTTCTCTCATAATAATTAGCCTTTTTAGCTCATTATTCTTCTTGGTTAAGGATAAGGGTAACAAAAAAAGAGTTGTAAATGCACTGAAAGTTAGAATAGGCTTATCCGTTGTTTTATTTATAATATTAATTTACATGTACTCAAACGGCTATATTCAGCCTCATGGCATAGGTCAATAATTAAAGCCAATATACAAAGACAAAAAGCCCCAACCATACGACGTCTACAAAATGCCAATACCAAGCAACGGCCTCAAAAGCAAAATGATTTTTTGGATTGAAGTGGCCATATATACATCTAGCCAGAATGACTAATAGCATTATCGTTCCAATTGTAACGTGGAAACCATGAAAACCAGTTAACATGAAGAATGTTGAACCATAAATTCCACTTCCCATGTTTAAATTTAAGTCATTAAATGCATGACCATACTCTAGAGCTTGAAAATACATAAATATTGCCCCTAGAAGAACAGTTAAACCCAAGCCAATAATTAATTGGAATCTTTTCATTTCTTTAAGGGCATGATGTGCCCAAGTTAGCGTAACGCCACTTGTCAAAAGTATAGCTGTATTAATTGCTGGAAGGCCCCACGCTCCCATAACTTTGAAATCTCCGCCAATTTCACCTGGCCCATTTGCATTATTTGGCCAAACAGCTTCATAATTTGGCCACAAAAATGTATTTGTAGCTAAACCTGTGCCTTCACCTCCAAGCCATGGAAGAGAATAAGCCCTTACATAATAAAGTGCTCCAAAAAAAGCTGCAAAAAACATCACTTCTGAAAAAATAAACCATATCATTCCCATTCTAAACGAGGTATCAACCTGCGCGTCATACAATCCTTCCTCGCTCTCAGAAATTACTGTACTGAACCAACCAACCATCATGTAAACTATTAATGCTAAACCAACAAATAAAATATATTTACCGCTTGGATTTCCATTAAGTAGAGTTGATCCTCCAACCATTGCCGTGCAAACTGCAATTGAGGCAATGATTGGCCACTTGCTTCCATGCGGTATGTAGTAACTTCCTGAATCTGACATTATAAGTCCCCCTTCTTTTTATTTATTTCTTTGAAACATCTACAGTTTCAAAAAAAGAATAAGATAGCGTCACAGTTTTTATTCTTTTTGGCATTTTTTCATCAATTGCAAAATACAAAGGTAATTCTACAACCTCTCCAGGCTTAAATGTTTGCTGCTCGAAACAGAAGCACTCTAATTTTTTGAGATATTTTGCTGCCTCGTTTGGAGAAACACTCGGAACCGCTTGGCCAATAATTTTCAAGTCTGATTTATTTGTTGCAACATACATTGTGCTGTAAATTTTTCCTGGCACAATAGTCATTTCAAACTCTTTTGGTTTAAATGCTAATTTATTCTTAATTGTTTCATGTGATATAAATTGAATGTTAAGTTTATCATTACTTTCCATGATAGTAGCTTCAGAAAAAGTATTTGCTTTTTCCTTTAAGTTTGATGTATTTCCATTTAAACCAGTTACGTCGCATATAACATTATAAAGAGGTATTAAAGCAAAAGAGAATAGAAACATTGCAATACAAATAAAAAAAAGTTTTTTTGCTGTAATCTTATTTATTTTACTATTTACCATTAATCACCTATTCAACATAATAAAGTAAAATCCAAAGTAAATTGTCAAAGCAATAATTATTAATAATATTGTTGTTAATTTTACTTTTTGACGTGTTTCCAAAAAAACCCCACTAAATTTATTTAATCACTGGTGGTGTATTAAACGAATGATATGGTGGAGGTGAAGAAAGAGTCCACTCTAAGCCTTCTGCACCTTCCCAAACTTCGTCGGTTGCTTTCTTGCCACCCTTGATTGTTTTAATTATTAAATATAAAAATATTAATTGAGCAAAGCCGAATCCAAAAGCCCCAATACTTGCAATCATATTATAATCTGCGAATTGAAGTGAGTAGTCAGGTATTCTTCTTGGCATTCCAGCTAACCCTACAAAGTGCATCGGAAAGAATGTTAAGTTTACAAAAAATGTTGAAAGCCAAAAATGAATTTTACCTAAAGTTTCCGGGTACATATTTCCTGTCCATTTTGGAAGCCAAAAATAACACGCGGCCATAATTGCAAATATAGATCCAGGTACTAGTACATAATGGAAATGTGCCACGACGAAATAAGTATCATGGTATTGAAAGTCTGCTGGCGTAATAGCCAACATTAATCCCGAAAACCCTCCGATTGTAAACATAATAATGAAACCAATTGCAAATAGCATTGGAGTTTCAAAAGTCATTGCACCTCTCCACATAGTCGTCACCCAATTAAAGACTTTTACACCTGTAGGAACCGCTATTAACATTGTTGCAAGCATGAAAAATACTTCACCTGCAAGTGGCATTCCGACTGTGAACATATGATGAGCCCATACTATGAAAGATAAGAAGGCAATAGAAGCAGTAGCGTAAACCATAGAGCTGTATCCAAAAAGCGGCTTTCTGGCGAAAGTTGGAATAATTGCCGATACAACTCCAAAAGATGGTAAAATTAATATGTAAACTTCTGGGTGACCAAAGAACCAAAATATATGTTGAAACATAACTGGATCGCCGCCGCCAGCTGCGTTAAAAAAACTTGTTCCAAAAAACTTATCGGTTAAAAGCATTGTTACACCACCAGCTAGTACAGGCATCACAGCTATAAGTAAAAATGCTGTAATTAACCATGTCCAGACGAATAACGGCATCTTCATTAAAGTCATGCCGGGTGCTCTCATATTTAATATTGTTGCTACAATATTTATTGCACCCATAATTGAAGATAAGCCCATAAAATGAATCGCAAATATTAAAAATGGAAATGCATCTCCAGTTTGAAGACTTAATGGCGGGTATAATGTCCAACCACCTGCAGGTGCGCCACCATCCATAAACAAAGTTGAGAGCAACATAGAAAAAGCAAAAGGCATTATCCAGAAACTATAATTATTCATTCTTGGTAGAGCCATGTCAGGACCACCAATCATTATTGGAATCATCCAATTCGCAAGTCCCGTGAAAGCAGGCATCACAACCCCAAAAATCATCACAAGTGCATGCATTGTTGTCATAGAATTAAAGAACTGAGGATCTACAAATTGAAGACCTGGCTGGAAGAGCTCAGATCTAATGACTAAAGCCATTAAACCTCCAATGAAAAACATAATCATTGCAAACCAAAGATAGAGCGTTCCTATATCCTTATGGTTTGTCGTTGTTATCCATCGCATTATTCCTGATGGATGCTCTTCATGATGTGTATCTTTTACAACCGTACTCATAAATTTTCTCCGTTTACTTTTGTGTTGAAGCTAAATCAGTTGATTCAGCCTTACCTCCATTTGCTAACCATTTTTCATAATCATTTTGTTCAACCGCTTTGATCACAATAGGCATAAATCCATGATGTCTGCCACATAATTCTGCACACCTTCCTCTGTATATTCCCGGTTCCTTTATAACAACTGCCATTTCATTTATATACCCAGGTATCGCATCTTTCTTTAATGCTAAATCTGGAACCCACCAAGCATGAAGTACATCATTTGATGTGAGTAAAAATCTAATCTTTTTATTTATTGGCAGTACGAGTTGATTATCTACTTCTTGAAGATAATTAACATTTTTTTCCTTTTGGTTATAGATCTCTTTGTAAGGTGTTGACAATTTACTGTAAAAAGACACATCCGTGTTTAAATATTCATATTGCCATAACCATTGATATCCAGTAATTTTTATATGTATTTCTGATTCACTAGTATCATACATTTTGATTAAAGTTTTTGTAGCAGGAACAGCCATACCTATTAAAATTGCAAAAGGAACGATGGTCCAAATAAATTCTAATTTTGTGCTTTCATGAAATGTTGCTGGAGTTACTCCTCTGGACTTTCTATGTGCCCATATAGACCAAAACATAGCTCCGAAAACAACAACTCCAATTCCGATACAAATGTATAAGATGAGCATGTGAAGACCATAAACTTCGTTACTAATATCTGTAACACCTTTCGGCATGTTAAGATCTAACCAACCAGCATACGAATTCGAGCCTAATATATATAGTAATATTAGGATTGAGAGTTTTTTTAAGTTTAAAAAGTTCATTAACTTATTCCATTTTTACTTAGTGAATTATTTAGCATCCTTGCAAGTTTTAGTCTCTCTTCATCTTCAAGCATTATACCGACTTCCATTTCTCTCCCTTTAGAACGAATAAAAAGTCTGTGAGAATGTCCTTTAAGCTTTGGCTTGCTCAAAATGACTGATGCCCAATACTTTTTGACTTTAAACTCACCCCTATTTTGCCTGTATTTTGAGGAAATATTTACAGTGTCCTCAAATATCTGAATTTTTTCATATAATGAATTATTATGGCAGCAGTATAATAACACAACTGCCAATAAAATCATCTCAAAACCAGCAAAAGGCAATATAATCCAGTAACCTTTTAACAGAAATAAAGCTGCTATTGTTAAGGATATTAGGGCAATAAAAAATATAAAGACCACATTACCTTGAAGTGATAAAGAGTTATTACCACTTATGATAAATTCCTCACACTCGCATACCCTTCTCGTAATCATAATATCTACTATATTTGAAAATACTATCTTATTAATCTATAAGAAAATTGTACAAATATTATACCAAAATATATGTTAAAACCTTACAAAACAAGGTAAAGGAAGTTAACGTTCGAGAAAATTAAACCTAAATAGTCAGTTAGATTTACTCTTCCAAATTGTGCCTATCAATAGAAGCTTTTGCTTCTTCATTAGCATAGAATTTTCTAATATTTTCAACAGTTTCTGTTCTATTCGCCCCAGAACCGACTAAGACATTACCACTTTTATCAACTCCCCAAAGTATATAGGCTGTGAAATCCTTCAAATCATCTGGAAATTGCTCACTATGCGGTACGCCAGTATGCTCAACTTTGTCACCCTTCTTTCTCAAATCTTGCTTTATACTTAACAGTGTTTTTTTGAGGTCCTCAACACTCTCGCCATTCCATTGGCCTACAACTTCTCCTTTTTTTGAAATTATATCGTCTGACATTTAATAACCCCTATTATTTTTGAGGGTATGTTACTACATATAATCAATGCTTTCTATAAAAAATAATTTAAGATTCTTATCGTCTAGCTTAGTTATTCAAATTAACAACATTAAATTTTTTCCATGCAGATCCGTAAATAACTTCATACGTAGCAGGCAAATTTCCTGAAGTATTTTTAAATTTTTCATATTCTGCGTACATCAATTTCATTTTGCTTTTAGCTGATAGACTCGATAGCTTGTTAGGATCCTTCATAACTTTTGAACCAATATTTTTTAAATCTAACTGAAGTTGCTTTACATTATCATAATCGATGACAATTTTTTCCGCATCAACTACAGTATCAATAAAGTTTATATTTAACATTAGATCCCCAATGTCATGCATATCATAAAATTCATTGACGTGTTTATTATCATCAACCTGTGCCCAAGCGGACCTAAGTTCAATTAAAGTATCAGGCCCATAGGTCGAAAATAATAATAGTCCTCCAGGTCTCAATATTCTATAAATTTCTTGAAAAGAAGATTTTACATCAAGGTCCCAGTGAAGAGCTGAAGAAGAAAAAATAAAATCAAATGAGTTATCCTTAAAACATATGTTTTTAAAATCTGCGCATACCATCGATATGTTTTCATTTGCAATATAGCCGGAATTTAGAGATTGGAAAGATTTATCCAACATAAAATACTCAGATTGTGAATAATGTTCAAAAAGTTTTTCAGTGCCAAGGCCAATACCTGAGCCAATGTCTAAAATTCTTTCTGGCGATATATTTATGAATGACAATCTTTGAATTAATCTTTTTATAATTTCTTTTTGAACAACTGCAGAGTCAACATAGTTATCAGCAAATTTCTTATTTTTTTTATTTATCATAAAAATCCTTTTAGTATTTTAGAGAATTTTAAAGGATGTGTTAAAAAAGGTATATGTGTTGATTCCTTGATGATTTTAACAAAAGCATGCGGTTCATTTCCCTTCACAAAAGACGCTACACTTACTGGGGTTATTAAGTCACATTCGCCATAAATGTATAAACTTTTCACGAGTTCATTCTTTTTTGTAGCTGTTAGATTATTTTTTTTTAATATTTCTAATCCTAAATCAAAGCCTAACTGATTAATACTCAATATCTTATTCATATCTTGAGTTATATATTTGTAAAAGTACTTTTTTTCTTCTAAATTTCCAAGAGCTAAAAGGTAAAAATTTTTTAGCGCATCAACCTTATTAATTTTAAGATCAGTTTGAAGCTTTTCAACATCACTTAATTTAAGACCAAATTTCCAAACATCATCTTTTATAAATTTTGGGTTATAGGAAATATAGATCATTTTCGTATAATCGTTTTGTATAATGTATTCTATCTCTTTTGCTAAGAAACATCCGAGGGACCAAGATATAATCAAATCAATATCTTCATTTTCTCTTAAAATATTCTTTGCAGCGGCTTGAAGATTCCCATTTGTTTCAATCATGTATTCATACAAATCAATAAAAAGTGCTTTCCCAAAACAAGCAGTGTCAAAATTATCTTTTAATATTTGTCTTGTAAACCCCCATCCATGTATGAAAAGAATTTTTTTATATTTTTCTGAAATTATATCTTTATAATGATTATTCATAGATTTTAGTATAACAATTATAAAATAAGAGGGTGAAATTGAGCATTTTCTATACAGGCCTATTTCCATTAATTCTTTTAGCCTATTTCTTTGGCTCCTTGAATAGTTCTATTATATTTTCTAAAATTTTAAAACTTGAAGACCCTAGGGAATATGGCTCGAAAAATCCTGGGGCAACCAACATTTTAAGGTCAGGCAATAAGACTCTTGCTCTTGCAACTTTAATTTTTGATATGTTCAAGGGCTTTCTTCCGGTATTTGTGGCATTTTTTTTTATTGAAGACCAGATTTATATCCAAATTATTGGGTTATGTTCCATTCTTGGTCACATATTTCCTATCTATTATAAATTTAAAGGTGGTAAAGGGGTAGCAACTTCATTTGGGGTTATTTTAGCTTTTGATATTATTTTAGGATTTATTTGTCTTTTGACTTGGCTCATTACAGCATTTCTATTTAGGTACTCAGCTTTATCTGCTATAGTTTCATTTGCTCTTTTACCTATTTATACATGGTTTAGTTATGAAAAAATAATAGCAACTTCACTATTTTTAATTTTAGCAATTATAGTAATATACATGCATAAAACGAATATTAAGAATCTATTAAATAATAAAGAAACAAAGATTGGCAGCAAAAATTAACAATAATCTAAGAAAAGATATGGCAAATGCCATTAGGGCATTGTCTATGGACGCGATTGATAAAGCAAAATCTGGGCACCCTGGGATGCCTCTAGGGATGTCCGATATAGCCCAGGTTCTCTGGTCAGAGCACCTAAGACATAACCCAAAAAATCCAAATTGGTTTAATCGTGATAGATTTGTATTATCAAATGGGCATGGTTCAATGTTGCTTTATAGCTTACTTCACCTAACTGGCTATAATTTAAATATAGAAGAAATTAAAAATTTCAGACAGCTACACTCCAAAACACCTGGACACCCAGAATCTCATTTAACTGATGGTGTGGAGACAACAACTGGTCCACTCGGGCAAGGTATAGCAAATGCTGTTGGAATGGCAATTGCTGAGAAAACTCTAGCTTCACAATTTAATAAGCATGATAATAATATTATTGATCATAGAACTTATGTTTTTACTGGTGATGGCTGTTTAATGGAGGGAATCTCCCACGAAGTTTGTTCACTAGCTGGCACATTGTCACTTAACAAACTAATTGTTTTTTATGATGACAATGGAATATCGATTGACGGTAATGTTGACGGATGGTTTACAGATGACACAGCAAAAAGATTTGAGTCTTACAATTGGAATGTGATAAGAGATGTTGATGGGCACTCTCTTGATTCTATATCTAATTCCATTAATGAAGCAATTAAATCAAAAGATAAACCAACACTAATATGTTGTAAAACAAAAATAGGTTATGGTTCGCCAAATAAAGAGGGAAAAGAAAGTTCACATGGGTCCCCTCTTGGGCCAGAAGAAACGGCATTAACAAAAAGCTATATTGGCTGGGATCACAGCCCTTTCGTAATTCCTGATTACGTTTATGATGCGTGGAATAATATTGAAAAAGGAACTGAGCTTGAAAATAACTGGAATGAAAAATTTGATGATTATAGAGAAAAGTATCCAAAAGAAGCAGCTGATCTTGAAAGGAGAATTAAATCTAAACTACCTGAGGGCTGGTTGGGTAAATCACGTGAATTTATAAAAGATTGTAATGAAAAAAAAGAGGATATTGCCACGAGAAAAGCCTCACAGAATTCTATAGAAGCATTCGCTAAGGTATTGCCTGAAATGATTGGTGGATCAGCTGATCTTGGCGCTTCAAATCTCACAATGTGGACTGGTTCAAAAAACATAAAAGACAATGAGAACGGTAATTACATAAACTATGGAGTAAGGGAGTTTGGAATGTCAGCTATTATGAATGGAATTAGTGCTCACAAAGGTTTTATACCATATGGTGGAACTTTTTTAACTTTTGCTGATTATTCCAAAAATGCAATAAGAATGTGTGCAATTATGGGCTTAAATAATATATTTGTTTTTACACATGACTCAATCGGTTTGGGAGAGGATGGTCCAACTCATCAAGCTATTGAACATATAAATAGCCTGAGAGATATGCCAAATAATACTGTTATTAGACCATGTGATACTTTAGAAACAGCAATGGGTTGGAAGTTTGCAATCGAAAATAAAGATGGACCCACATGTCTAATTTTATCAAGACAAAAGTGCAAATTTCAAAATAGAACTAGTGAGCAAATTGCGAAAATAACAAAAGGTGGTTACGTATTAAAAGACCCCAAAGATTTTGATATAATATTAATTTCCACTGGAAGCGAAATTGGAATAACTATGGACGCCGCAAATATTCTCGAGAAAAAAGGGATAAAAGCAAGAGTAGTTTCCATGCTTTCTACTGAAATCTTTGATAAACAAGATATAGAATATAAAGAATCTGTTTTACCACCTAAATTTAATAAAAAACTTGTTGTTGAAGCCGGCTCAACTTCTTTTTGGTATAAATATGTTGGATCGAACGGAGACATTATTGGGATCAATTCTTTTGGAGAATCAGCTCCTGGTGATAAACTTTTAGAATACTTCGGTTTTAGTTCAGAAAATGTTGTTGAAAGAGCTGAGATGCTAATGAAAAATTAATTTTTAAGGAAGATTATGACTATAAATGTTGGGATAAATGGATACGGTAGAATAGGTAGAAATATACTTAGAGCTTTATATGAATCAGAGAAACATAAAGATTTAAAAATTGTTGCAATTAATGACGTCGGGGATAACTCCGTAAGCGCCCATCTCACAATGTATGACTCAGCACATGGGAAATTTAACAAACAGGTCACAGCTGATAAGAGTTTTATGTATGTTGGAAAAGATAAAATTAATATTACTTCAGAAAGAGATCCTAGTAAAATATCATGGAGTAAATATAACGTAGATATAGTTTTTGAGTGCACTGGAAAATTTAATTCAAAGGAAGACACAAAAGTTCATTTAAAAAACGGTGCAAAGAAAGTTCTAATTTCTGCACCGGCAAAAAATGTCGATGCCACAATTGTTATGGGCGTAAACGAAGAGATTCTCTCAAAAGACCATACTATAATTTCAAATGCATCGTGTACAACAAATTGCATCGCTCCTGTTATTAAAATCCTTCATGACAATATCGGAATTGAACACGGATTAATAACTACAATACACTCTTTTACAAATGATCAAAGGTTGACAGATGCAAATCACAAAGATATCAGAAGAGCAAGAGCCGCAACTCAATCAATGATACCAACTAAAACAGGCGCTGCTAAAAATGTTGGTCTTGTTATTCCTGAGCTAGAAGGAAAGCTTGATGGTTTAGCAATGAGAATTCCTACAGTTAATGTATCAGTTGTAGATCTTGTGGTAAGAACAAAAAAGGATACAACTATTGATGAAATAAATAATATTATTCTAGAAGCTTCGCAAAACGATATGAAAAATATTATTGCCTATAACGATGTTCCACTCGTATCAGTCGATTTCGGGCATAATCCTGCATCAGCTATATACGATTGTAATCTTTCTAAAGTAATGGATAAAAGATTAGCTAAATTGTATGTTTGGTATGACAATGAATGGGGTTTCTCAAATAGAATGCTTGACGCAGCAGTCGCATTTATGAATGTTAAGTAATGAATCCATATAAAGAATTAATAGATACTGATATTCAAGGAAAAAATATTTTACTTCGTGAAGATCTTAATGTCCCTTCAAAAGATAATGAGATTGTTAATGATGAAAGAATAAGAGCTGCAATACCTACAATTAATTATATATTATCGAAAAATGCAAAAGTATCAATCATATCTCACTTTGGAAGACCAAATGAAGGAAAGTTTGATGAGAAATATAGTCTTAGGATTGTAGCAGAAAGAATGGCAGAGATTTTGAACAGAAGCGTTCATTTTGAAGAAATTCCATTAGATCAAAAATCTCCAGAATATACTAATGACATAACCGTTCATGAAAATACTAGATTCTTAGTTGGCGAAAAATCAGGAGATGAGGATCTTGCAAGAAAAATTGCAAAAAATTGTGATGTCTTTGTTATGGATGCTTTTGGTGCCTCACATCGAAAACATTGTTCAACATATACTTTATCAAATTTTGCTCCGGCAACCTGTGGTGGTTTATTAATAATTGAAGAAATAAAAAATCTCAAGAAAATTTTTGAAAATCCCAAAAAACCCATGATTGCAGTAATTGGAGGCTCAAAAGTTTCAACAAAGCTCACAGTTCTAAAAGAATTATTAAATAAAGTAGATGTGATCATTGTTGGAGGAGGAATTGCAAACACATTTCTTAAAAGTTCAGGTTTTGAAATTGGGCAATCTTTATTTGAAGAAAGTATGATTAATAAAGCAAACGAGATAATTAAAATTGCTAACAAAAAAAAAGTTTCTTTACCTTTGCCTGATGATGTTGTTTGTGAAAATAAAATTAGTACGTCTGTCAAAGAGCTCATAAAAATAGAGAACGAAGATATAATAAAAGATATAGGACCAAAAACTTCTAGAAAATATGAAAAAATTTTTCAAGAAGCTGGTACAATACTGTGGAACGGGCCTGTAGGAGTTTTTGAAAAAAAACCATTTGAAAATGGTACAAAAGATATAGCTTCAGCCATTTGCAAAAGTAATGCTTTTACTATTGCTGGAGGAGGAGATACTATCTCTGCATTAGAGAAATTTGCAAATATAAGTAGTATCAATTATGTATCGACGGGCGGGGGTGCCTTTTTGCAATTTCTTGAGGGGAAAGAATTGCCTGGTATTGAAATAATAAAAAAATTATGACAGCAATTAATGATTCAACATATAGGCAAACGAAGATAATTGCCACTTTAGGTCCAAAGACGTCCTCAAAGGAATCTATTGAAGGACTGATCAATGCTGGTGTTGATTTAATTCGATTAAATTTCTCTCACAGTGATAAAGAATCCCATATAAAAAGAGCAAAAATTGTAAGAGAAGTTGCAGAGAAAAAACATTATCATGTTGGCATTATTGGTGACCTTCAGGGGCCAAAAGTTAGAATTACTAGATTTAAAGATTCAAAGATAGATTTAAAAAATGGGTCTAAATTTACTATTGACCATAGTCATCCCTTCGATGAGGGAAATCAAGAGATTGTTGGAACAACATATAAGAAGCTTGTAGAAGAACTTAGAGCTGGGGACCATTTGCTTTTGGATGATGGGAGAATAGAGCTAAAAGTAGAAAAAATTGCGGGGTCAAAAATAATTTCAAAAGTAATAAGCGGTGGTTTGCTCTATGACTCGAAAGGTATCAATAAAAAAGGTGGAGGGCTGTCAGCTCCAGCAATTAGTGAAAAAGATTTTGAAGATATAAAAATTGCTGCAGAAATTGGTGTTGATTATTTAGCAGTATCTTTTGCAAGAGAGGCAAAAGATATTCACATGGCAAGAAAATTATTGAATGAAGCAGGAAATGATGGGGGAATAATTGCAAAAATTGAAAGAGCAGAAGCTCTAGAAAATATTGACGAGATTATTGAAGCTTCAAATGCGATTATGATTGCTAGAGGAGATTTAGGGGTTGAAATTGGTGATGCACAGTTGCCTGCTGTTCAAAAAAATCTCATTAAAAAAGCACGAAAAAAAGATAAGGTTGTAATTACTGCTACCCAGATGATGGAATCAATGATTACAAATTCAATACCAACAAGAGCTGAGGTTTTTGATGTTGCAAATGCCGTAATTGATGGTACTGATGCTGTGATGTTATCAAGTGAAACTGCAATGGGTGACCATCCTGTGGAAGCAGTTGAAGCAATGAGTAGAATATGTGAAGGCTCAGAAGGACAAAATCCTCTTACCATGAAGGGGTCAAACTATTCAATTGAGAATAAGAAAGTTGACAGAGCAATAGCAATGGCCTGTATGTTAACAGCCGATAATCTTAATCCAAAAGCCATAGCAGCAATTACTGAATCAGGTTCTACTGCGCTATGGATGTCAAGAATAAATCATAGTGTTCCAATATTCGCATTAACTACGCATACAAGAACCTTGAGAAAGGTAACTCTGTACAGAGGAGTTTACCCTGCTCGTATCAAAACTATTGACACAAATCATGAAACGGTTAATCGAGACGCAGTTAATGTTTTAACGAACTTGAATGTTGCAAAAGATGATGATTTAGTAATAATAACAAAAGGTGACTTAGCTGGTATCGAGGGTGGAACAAATGCTATAAAGGTAGTAAAAGTTGGACACCTTGTAGAAGTTTAAATTTGGTAAATTTATGAATATTGAAACATTGAATGAAATTGCAAATCGAATGGTCCAAGATTCCAAAGGTATTTTGGCAATGGACGAAAGTCATGGAACTTGTAAAAAAAGATTTGACTCACTTAATATAGCAGTGACAGAGGAAAATAGACGATCATATAGGGATATGCTAATAACTGCAGATTCTTTAAATAATTATATATCTGGCGCCATACTTTTTGATGAAACAATCAAACAGAAAACTTCAAAAGGAATATCTTTCTCTGAGCATTTAGAGAGTATTGGAATCATTCCTGGTATAAAAGTCGATGCTGGTGCGAAACCATTTTCATGCCATGAAAATGAAAAAATTACTGAAGGTCTTGATGGTCTTTCAGAAAGAATGGAAGAATATAAAAAGCTTGGAGCAAAGTTTGCCAAATGGAGAGCTGTTATAACTATTGGAAATAAAATGCCGTCAATGGCTTGCATGATTGCAAACTCACATGCACTTGCTAGATACGCCAGTATATGTCAAGAATATGATATTGTTCCAATTGTTGAACCAGAAGTTTTGATGGATGGTGAGCATGACATAAAAAGATGTTTTGAAGTAACCAATGAAATGCAAAATATTTTGTTTGAAAATCTAGATAAATTGGATGTAGTTAATTCAGGAATAATATTAAAACCGAATATGGTGACGTCAGGGTCGTTATGCAAAGAGCAATCAACCCCTGATGAAATAGCAGAGCTTACTGTAAAATGTTTATCAAATAATGTTCCAAAAGAAGTGCCTGGGATAGCATTTCTATCAGGGGGGCAGTCTGATCAAGATGCATCAAATAATCTTAATAATATTAATAAAATTAATACCAATCCATGGAAAATTACTTTTTCATATGGGAGAGCACTTCAACTAGAGGCAATGAAAAAATGGGGTGGTGACAATAGTAATAATATTGAAGCACAAAAAATAATAGGGAAGAGAGCTCTTCTAAATAGCCTCGCCGCAAATGGGCGTTATGAAAGCTCTATGGAAAATGAATAAGTTAGTCGTCTTTTAATTGAGCCCATTTTTTTAGATTTAAATCTTCACTAATTACTTTTTCCTGATTATCCCATACAGAATATCCAGTTTTTTTATTAACCACGGCGTATGCTGCATCTTCCGGCGATTGAAATGTTAATGTAGGCATTGAATTTATCCATAAATCCCAAAGTCCTAGGGGTTCTTTTTTTATTTCGAAAACGGCTATGTCAGTCTTTAATCTATATTTTATGTTTTTCATCAGATACTCCCTCAACCTCAATGATTAATTCTTTTCTACAAATGTCTCCTTTAACAACAATGAACTGATCTATGCCAAAGACTTTTTCCAATTTCTGTTGAATCCATAATTTATCTTCATCTTTAATATTTGTGATATAAATTCTTGAAATATTGGAGCTATTATTATTCAAATTAATAAACGTTCCATAATTTTTTAAAGCCTCGTTAAGCTGCTCTTTTAGATCTAGAGAATGCATTGATTTATAGCCTTTTATACTAGCAGTTCCTGATATGAAAATTTTTCTAACCCCGCTTCCGAGGTTATCAAAACTTACAGCTCTAGAAAACATGGGTTTCTCTTTAAAAATTTCCTGAGGATATAAATAGGAGCTTACCTGTCTTTTATTTTCAATAGCTTTGTACTTTGAAAATCTCCCAGCAAAAAAATAAATTAAGATTTTTTTTCCTTTTATTCCAATTGCAGTTGCAGCTGGGAAATTGAAGTCATTAAAATGGCTATTGTATACAACCTCGCGAGATTCACATAATAATGAATAATTTGTTTTATCATTATCATACTTTGAAAGTAGTTCAGGTATGAAGTGCCAAATCTTTACAATTTCCATTTTTTCTTTCTTGGTAATCTCGAAAAGATTGTTATAAGCATTAATTATCTTTATTTTATTATCTTCATAAGACTTATTCATATCTATAATTCTTGAACCAAATAAATAGTTCTCGCTTTTATAGATATCGAAGTCGTTTATATTTTCATAAAATACATTTTCATCTGTATTCCATACTTCAAAAATTTCGTTACCATTATATTCTTGAAGTCCAGTAGATAGAATTCCACTATCATGGGAAATGCTTCTAGAGTATTTTATTATTGCTAAACTCTTCTTTCTATTTTCAGGTAACTTACTTGTAAAAAAAATCTCGAATGACACTATTTATCTCTTTTTTTTCTAATCTTTATGAATTGGACTTAAATATGTAAATTTTTGTAAAAATAAGTATTTTTCTTACATTATAAATTAAATGACTATATAATAGTATTTAATTAATGAGTTTGATTTTTTGAGGAGTGTAGTTATATGAATTTTAAATTATTTATTCCTTTATTTATATTCTTAATAATTTCAGGATGTAGTACTGTTGGTGAAGTATATGACTGGGCATTTGATAAAGATGATGTTGACGAAGAGACAGTAATTACAGAAGAAAATAAGTCCCAGTTTGAATATGTAACTGTAAATATAAAAGACAAGATCGCAGTAAAAGTTGCTGATCCGCTCGGTCCTAGAGCAACTGGTGTTGGCTGTGCTATGTGGAAAAGCAAAAGTGGCGAAAGTGGAAGATGTGCTTGGAATTCTAAAGGGCAATGCTTCTGCCCAGCTCCAGAGTAATAAAAATTATTTGATTTTCGATTCTTTATAGACTACGTGTTTTCTGACAACAGGATCAAACTTTTTGATTTCCATTTTGTCAGGTGATGTCTTTTTATTTTTTGTTGTGGTGTAGTAGTGTCCAGTTTTTGCTGAAGAAACTAGTTTTATTTTTTCTCTCATATCTTCTTTATTTCCTTTAGGACCGTTTCGATGCCCTTTTTTTCAATAATCCTTAGGCCCTTTCTAGAAACCCTCAAAGACACCCATCTTTTTTCTGTTTCCACCCAAAATCTATGCATTTGAAGATTTGGCAGAAATCTTCTCCTTGTTCTATTTTTTGCATGAGAAACATTATTCCCAGACATTGGCTTTTTACCAGTAACTTCACATATTCTCGACATATCAAGCCTTTATCAATTAACTAATAGAAAATGAAAGATATCAAAAAATGGATATCTATACAACATTAAATTTAAGAATGAATTATAATTTACACCTATGGACAAGATATTTTTAAGAGATCTTAAGCTAAAAACTAGAATTGGTATATTTGAGTGGGAAAAGCAAATAGACCAAATTATTAATATTAATATTGAAGTTGGAACAGATATAAAGAAAGCTGCTTCTACTGACGATGTTAGTTTTTCATTAGATTATAAATCTTTATCTATTAAGGTAAAAGAGTATGTGCAGAAAAATAATCATCAATTAATTGAGACCTTGATTGAAAATATTGCAGAAATACTTCTGAAAGATTTCAATATCGAGTATGTGACCATCTCAATTAGCAAGCCCGGAGCTATAAGAGATTCTCAAGATGTTGGAATTGAAATAACTAGAAAAAAGAATTCATCTACTTAAGCTTCTTCCACCATCAACATTTATAATTTGACCAGTAATATAATTCGCATCATTAATTAAAAATGCGCATGTTGAAGCTATGTCTTGTCTATCACCTTGTCTTTTAAGTGCAGTACTCTCAATAATTTCTTGTTGCTTACTTTCATACTCTTTATTTTCTGGCCACATTACGGAACCTGGAGAAACACCATTAACTCTTATTTCGGGGCCGAATTCTAATGCTAATGATTTAGTAAGCATTTTTAAACCAGCTTTTGCCACAGAATAAATTGAAAATTCATCAAGTGGTCGATCTGCATGAATATCAACCATATTTATTATACAACCTTTATTCTTTTTTAGGGATTTATAAAAAAATTTAGATATAAAAAAAGGCGCTTTAAGATTAACGTCATGTAAATCATCCCAATTTTCAAATGTTGCATTCTGAATATCTGTTGGATAAAAAGTAGAAGCATTATTTATTAAAACATCAATACTTGACCATTTCTCATCTAACTTGGAAAACTCTTTTTCATAGCTTATAAAATCTCTTAAATCTAACTTAATTGAAATTGCAGAGTTTTTTCTAACATCGTTCATTTTTGATACTAATTTTTTTGCCGTCTTTTCAGAGCTATTATAATGAATAATTATATCCATTCCCAAAGAATGAAGCTTTAAAGCTGTTGCTTCTCCAAGTCTTTTTCCAGCTCCAGTGATTAGGACAACTTTTGTATTTTTTTGATTCATAAAAACATTATACTAGATAAATAAACTTTCCTACTAGTTGTATAATATTACATTATTAATTTAGGGATAATACGTGGAATTACTAAAAAAAATACATGCAAAAATTCAACAAAATGGATTTATCACTTTTGATGAATATATGGATATGTCATTGTATTTTCCTAAATATGGCTACTACAATAGTGAAAGAACAGATTTTCACCCAAAAAATTCTGATTTCATAACTGCGCCTGAGTTATCCGCAATATATACAAATTCAATTGTAAAATTCTATACAGATAGTAAAAAGTACAAAAATATTGAAAATGTCTTAGAGTTTGGAGCAGGAAGCGGGGAAATGGCTTATAATTTCTTAAAAAAATGTAATTCTAAGGATTTACCAACAAACTACTTTATTATTGAAAAAAATGCGAATTTGATAAAAAAGCAAAAAAATAAACTTCAAAAGCTTCCAAAAAATCTTTTTGAAAAAATAAATTGGGTTGATAATAGTTACGTACCAGAAAATGTTTTTATAATTGCGAATGAGATTCTAGACGCAATTCCATCAAAAATTTTCCACAAGGAAGATAATAAATTTTACGAAAAGTGTATTATAGAAGAAAAAGGAAATTTAGTTTTCTCATTAAACGATTGTAATAGCGATAACTTAAAGGAAATCCATTCAATTGAAGATAGATTAAATAGAAAATTACCAAATTCATACACATTTGAAATTAATATGCGAATTGAAAGTTTTCTTTTAAATATCTTTAAAAATTCAAAAAATTTCCTTCTAATGATCATAGATTATGGTTATCACGAAGATGAGTTTTTCCATCCACAGAGAAAAAATGGGACAGTACAATTCTATAAAAATCATAAAAAAATAAATGATATATTCTCATTTCAACAAGGTAGCTTTGACATATCTATTAGCGTTAATTTTTCAAATATATACAGAATCGCAAAACGTAATAGTATCGAACTGTATTCTTTCACCACCCAGTCAGAGTTTTTGCTAAATATGAATATCCTTGAATTAGCAAAAGAAATTGAAGGAAATTCTGAGAGGAATAATATACTAAAAACATTATTATTTCCTACTGATATGGGAGAGAATTTCAAGTTTATGTTTTTAAGCGACTTTATAATTAAAGATTTTAAATCCTCATTTAAAGATTATAGGCATAAATTATGAATGAAACTATTCAATTAATAATATTGTCTCTAGTTCAAGGAATTACTGAATTTCTTCCTATTTCAAGTTCTGCTCACTTAATTATTCTTCCAGAGATATTAAGCTGGGATCACCAAGGGATAGTTTTTGATGTAACTATGCATTTTGGATCGTTAATGGCAATAACTTATTATTATTTTCAAAATAAAGAGAATTTTTTAAATATTAATACGTCAAAGGGGTATATTGATTTAAGTAGAATTCTTATTGGCTCCGCCCCTGTTCTTTTCTTTGGATATTTTTATCATGATTATATAATTGAAAATCTAAGAAGCATTGAAGTTATAGCTATTACAACAATTCTTATTGCAATACTACTACTATCGGAAGATCTCACAAAAAAAAATCAAAGGGATTTGGAAAGTGTTACTTATTTTGACATTTCAATAATTGGTATTTTCCAAGCTATGGCATTAATTCCAGGAGTTTCTAGGTCAGCAATTATTATTTTTGCCGCACTCATTTTAGGATATAGCAGAAAAAGTGCGGTACTAATCACTATTATTTTAGCTTTTCCTGCAATTTCTATCGCAACAATATACGAGATTTATAACATAAGTAACGTCTTGATGAACCTTGATGTAGCAATGAAAGTAATAACATCTTTACTGATATCCTTTTTTTCTTCCTACATAGTAATTAAATATTTAATGATTTACATAGATAGAATTGGCTTTTATCCATTTATGATATATAGACTAATTCTAGGTTTTATTTTAATTCGTTTTCTTATTTAAAATAAGTTTAATGAGTTCAAGGTGAGTATTTTCAACTCTGTTTTTGATTTCTTCAACTTTAAGTTTTTTCAGATCTCCGTACTCAATTTTTCCTGAAATTAACTCATATATACTTCTAAAAATTTCAAATCTCTCTTTCTCTTCTTTTCCATGAAATTCTAAAAAGTATTCAACTTGTTGCATTAAGGTTTTTAATTTTTCTGGTCTTCTAAAAGCATCTATTTCATTGAGAAAATTTAGAATTTCTCTTGCATTCATATCTAATATAATAAACTTGGGGCTAAACTCATTAAATAAAAAATATAAGTCCAAAATTCTTTTTGGAAAACCAAACAATTCAATTAAGTCAACACTAAAACCACAAATTGATAAAAAAATATTTTTATCTATTCCTTTTTTAGAAAAATATAAGACTTTATTTTTTAAATTTTCATCATTGGTCAATTCTGGGCAATAAAATTTAGAGAAATTAATGTCTATTAATGCTTGAAAAAACATCCATGGATTTTTTGAATTAAAAGCCTCAGATAATTCACCCCATAACCTCTCTTTTGACAAGAAGTCTATTTCTCCTGATTCAACTATTTTTTTCATAGTTTCAACTGTTGAATCATGGATTTTAAATTCATATTCTTTTAATGTTGCATAAAATCTTGCTACTCTAAAAACTCTAAGAGGATCTTCCAAAAATGCATCTGAAACATGTCTAAATATTCTATTTTCGATATCTGAAATACCATTGAATGGATCTATTAGTTTACCTTTTTCGTCTTGTGCGATTGCGTTTATTGTTAAATCCCTTCTTTTTAAATCCTCTTCAAGAGATACTTTCTCATTCGTATTGAATTCAAAAGCTTTGTGTCCCTTACCAATTTTCCTTTCAACTCTTGCAAGCGCATATTCTTCTGATGTTTTTGGGTGTAGAAAAACTGGAAATTGTTTACCAACCTGCTTATAACCTAATTTCAATAATTCTTCTTGGTTAGAACCAACAACAACCCAGTCTCTTTCCTTAGGCGTGACTCCTAATAACTTATCCCTTACAGCCCCTCCAACAAGATAGATTTTCATATTTATTTAGGGTTAATGTACGACGGTATAATTGTTTCTAAATCAGAGTAAAAATCAAAATCGGATTCACAAACGCTATCAATTTTGCAGGAATTATAATTATCAAGAGAAAACGGCTTACCAGGAATAAATTCCATTATTGAAGCCTGCATTTTTGATATTTTTCTTGATAATGGAATAACTTTTATATTTCTCTTCTTCAATTTTATTATCAATTCGAGAATTTCTTTAAGCGTATATGTTTTTGGCCCACATAAATTATATTCTTTATTAAAACTCTTAGTGTCATTAATCGTGCCAATAATAAACTTTGAAAGCTCTTCGACATAAATTGGGGCAAATTTAGCATCATGGCAAGCAAGCGGAAAAAATAAAGGCGTGAAGTCTAGAAGGTTACTAAATCTTAAAATAAAGCTATCATTTTTACCAAAAATCACTGAGGGCTTGAAGATAGTAATATTTGCAAATCTTCTTCCATATGTCATCAAATAGCTTTCTGCCTCCCCTTTAGTTCTCAAATAATGACTAGACCCCTTTTGATCTGCATTTAAAGCACTGATATGTAATATTCTTTTTATATCGTTTGTTTTGCAAACATTTAAAACTATTCGAGCAAAATCACTATGTGCCTTTTTAAATCCTTTACCACTGTGGCCCTTTTCATTTAGTATTCCAATAAGATTAATTAAAACATCAGAATTTTTTGTGTGCTTAGCTAATTCATCAGCATTATGAACGTCTGTCTCAACTAGCTTTACTTTTGGATAAACTAACATGTTTTTATTTTTCTCTCGGCTCCTTGTAAGAATTGTTATGTTATTTTCTGTATTCGATAATTGATTTACTAAGTTGCTTCCAACAAAACCCGTACCGCCAAGAAATGTAATATTCATGCTAAACCTACTATTATTTAATTTATTGTAATATCAATATTTTATATATAATATTATGTTGTATAAGTATTATAATAATCTAATTACAAATGATTTGAAATGTATATAAGAACTATAATTTTTTTCTTACTTTGTGGCTCAATCTTATTAAATTCCCATGCTGCAAATATTAATGAGAGCTTTCAAGAGGCAAATGATTTAATAATTGCAGGTAATTTTGAAGATGCAAAAAAAATACTTTTGGACCTCGAAGAATTAAATCCAAATAATTACCAAATAATTAATAATTTAGCATATATAGAGGCAAAACAAGGTAATATTGATGGGGCCATTAATATTTTAAGAAAGTCCATAAGTAAGAACAAAGAAATTGATATCATTTATAAAAATCTTACAAATTTATACGCTTTCCAAGCAAATATCCTGTACGAAGAGGCGTTATCTATTAAAGATACAGAAAAGAGTGACATAACATTATCTTTAGTAGAAAGTTTAAATGTAATTAAAACAAAAAATGTTGATTCAATTACTACACAAGAGTTCTCAGAAGATAATACTGAAATCAATACCATAAATTCGAAAGACATCGAAAACTTTATCTTTGAATGGGCTGGTTTCTGGCAGAATAAAAATTACCAAGAGTATTTTAATTGTTACGCAGATGAATACTATCCAAAAAAATTCAAATCAAGAAATGCTTGGATGGTTGAGAGAAAAAAAAGAATACAAAATAAAAAGAATATTGAAATTAAAATATCAAATACAAAGATTTTCGGCTTTAATAATGAAATTGCACTAATAAGTTTTACTCAAGCTTATAATTCAGATTCTTTTTCTGATGTAGTCAAAAAACATACTCTTATATCAGTAATGAACAACGATCTAAAAATTACTGGAGAATACATTCTTAAATAATGAAGTATATTATTTATATATTATTCACTGCAATTATTTTGTTTTCTAATAATATTTTCGCTGAGGAAACAATTTCTCCGAGCGAAGAAGCTGAAATACAACTTCTGCAAATTTTAGATAATATGCGAAACGGCAATAATGATAAAGCTTTACTAATTGCTGAAAATCTAATTAAGGATTTCCCAAACTTTAAGCTTGGAAAAATTATATACGCAGACCTTTTATCTTCCTTTCTTCAAAAGAAACCAATGCTGGGGAGTAAATCAAAAGATAAAGAATTAAATGATTTGAAAAGCGAGGCGAAAGCTAGGATTAATTTTAACTCTGTTTATAAGAAGGAAGATCTTTTGCCAAAATCAATCATACAGTTGGCAAATAATGTCGAATATGCTTTTTTGATAGAACTATCAAAATCAAGACTTTATCTCATTGAGAATAAAAGTGGTGTTCCGGACATTATTGGAGACTTTTATGTTTCAATTGGAAAAGAGGGTTTCAATAAAAAGACTTCGGGGGATAACAAAACACCTGTGGGAGTTTATAAAATAACTTCACACTTGATCGATGAGGATTTACCCGAGCTTTATGGAGATGGTGCTTTCCCAATTAATTATCCAAATTTTTGGGATAAAAGAAATAACAAAACCGGTTATGGTATTTGGATTCATGGAGTACCAAGAGATGTATACAGTCGCCCACCTCTCACAAGCGAGGGGTGTGTTGTAACAAGTAATTACACACTTAAAAAATTAAAAAAATATGTGAAAATTGGCGTAACCCCAATAATTCTAGTTGAAAATGTTGAATGGATTAAGAGAAATGTCTGGCATCAAAACAAAAAAGCTGCAAATAAATTTATTGAGAATTGGAGGGTAACATGGGAAAGTCTTGATCCATATGCTTTTATATCTAAGCATTCAATTAACTTTAATAGTGAAAAGCATGACTTTGAAAAAAGGGTTGCTCATATTTTAAGAATAATTAAGAAAAAAACATACATTAAAGTTAAAGTTGAAAATATGAACTTATTTTATTATCCTAAAGAAGATGACCTTATATTCTCCGATTTCAGACAGAATTACGAAAGTAATAACTTTCAAACATCTTCAAATAAAAAGCTATTTTGGGTAAAAGAAAGTGATGGTGAGTGGAGAATATTATTTGAGGACACATAAATCAACGAAATAATAAATAAAAAATTCTTGATTTAATAAAATAGTATGTATAATAGCTTAGAATAATAAACAAATGGAATAATTAAATGTCAGACACAATCGTAAAATTAACAGATTCAGAGTTTGAAAACCAAGTCATTAAATCAGAAAAACCTATTCTTGTAGATTATTGGGCCGAATGGTGCGGGCCGTGTAAAATGATTGCTCCTATATTAGAAGAAGTCTCAACCGAAATGTCAGATAAAATAATTATTGGAAAACTTAATGTTGACGAAAATTCTCAGACACCGCCAAAATATGGAATTAGAGGAATTCCTACACTTATGATCTTTAAAGATGGAAATGCCGTTGGAACTCATGTAGGTGCTCTCAGTAAAAGCGATCTAATACAATTCATTGAAAATAATATTTAATAAAAAGTACTAGACGTAAACAAGATTTAATGATAACTTTTAATTTCAATTGCAAATTTAGCACATCAAATAAATAATTTCACGCGTAACTAAAATTTAATACGTAAAAATTCTTTTAAAATTTGCAGATTCCCAGGTAAATTTATATGAACTTAACAGAGTTAAAAACGAAAAGTCCTTCAGATTTAATGACCATGGCTTCTGACATGGGAATTGAAAACATTGCGCGTGCAAGAAAACAAGAAGTTATTTTCTCAATATTAAAATCACATGCAAAAAATGGTGAAGACATATTTGGTGATGGAGTGCTTGAAATCTTGCAAGATGGATTTGGTTTTTTAAGATCTTCAAATAGTTCTTATTTAGCTGGTCCAGATGATATCTATGTGTCACCAAGTCAAATAAGAAAATTTGGTTTAAGAACAGGTGATACAATTTCAGGAAAGATTCGGCCTCCTAAAGATACCGAAAGATATTTTGCGATGCTTAAGGTAGATCAAATTAATTTTGAATCTCCAGAGAATGCAAAAAGAAAAATTCTTTTTGAAAATTTAACTCCATTACATGCAGAAAAAAGAATTAAACTTGAGAGAGGTAATGGTAGTAGCGAAGACATAACCGCAAGAATAATTGACATATGTTCTCCGATAGGAAAAGGTCAAAGAGGATTGATTGTTTCACCTCCAAAAGCTGGTAAAACTATAATGCTTCAAAATATTGCACAAAGTATTACTACAAATAATCCAGAGTGCCATTTGATTGTTTTATTAATTGACGAGAGACCTGAAGAGGTTACAGAAATGGCAAGAATGGTGGATGGCGAAGTTGTTTCTAGTACCTTTGACGAGCCCGCGACTAGGCATGTGCAGGTTGCTGAGATGGTTATAGAAAAAGCAAAAAGACTTGTCGAACATAAGAAAGATGTTGTAATTTTATTAGACTCAATAACTAGACTTGCAAGAGCTTATAATACTGTTTCTCCATCTTCCGGAAAAGTTTTAACTGGTGGTGTTGATGCAAATGCATTACATCGACCTAAAAGATTTTTTGGTGCCGCAAGAAACATCGAAGAAGGTGGATCATTAACAATTCTTGCGACAGCTTTGATTGAAACTGGCTCAAAAATGGATGAGGTAATATTTGAGGAGTTCAAGGGTACAGGAAATAGTGAAATTCATTTAGATAGAAGAATTGCTGAAAAAAGGGTTTATCCTGCAATTGGTATTAATAAATCAGGAACTCGAAGGGAAGAGCTTCTAACCGCACCTGAAGAGCTTCAGAGAATGTGGGTCTTGAGAAAATTTATGCATTCTATGGATGAAATTGAGGCAGTTGAGTTTTTACTTGATAAACTAAAAACTACGAAAACTAACAATGATTTCTTTGAATCTATGAAAAGATAAACTTTCCTCTTATCTCTTTTTCACCAATATCATGCCTTTTAATCTTACCTTCCCATGAAACTTGGTTAGCTCTGTCATATGCTTTTGCTTGTGCAACTTGCAAATTTACACCAAGCGCTGTAACTCCAAGCACACGTCCACCATTAGTATAAATAGATCCATTTTCAAATTTAGTTCCAGCGTGGAATATTTTTGTACCAGAAATTTCATGCTCTAAACCTTCAATTTTGATATTTTTTTTGTATTTCCCAGGATAACCTTCGGAGGCCAAAACAACTGTACAAGAGGCATATTCATTCCAAAGTATTTTTATTTTTTCCAATTCATTGTCAACTGTAGATAAAAATAACTCAACAATATCGCTCTCTAACCTCATTAGAATTGCCTGTGCTTCTGGATCTCCTAATCGACAATTATATTCAAGGACATAGGGATTTTTATTTTTGTCTATCATTAATCCGGCATATAAAAAACCACTATAAAAAATACCACGCTTTTTAAGTTCGTATAGTGTTGGTTTTATAATTTCCTTTATAACTTTATTTGCGAGTTTTTCATCTATCAAACTTGTTGGCGAGTATGCTCCCATACCACCAGTATTTGGACCAGTATCTCCATTATTTAATTTTTTGTGGTCTTTTGAGGACGCGAGTGGAACAATACTATCGCCAGAAACTAAGCAAATAAAACTTGCCTCCTCTCCTTTTAAAAATTCTTCAATAACTATTACAGAACTACTAATCCCATCAGCATTTCCAGTGAATAAATCATTGATAAGTTTAAGAGCGGTTTCCTCTTCCTCAACAATAAAAACTCCTTTACCTGCAGCAAGTCCGTCCGCCTTTATAACTATTGGCATATTTTGTTTTTTTATGTATTTTGATGCTGAAATTGAATCTGTAAAGGTTTCATGTTTAGCTGTCAAAACTTTTCCAGAATTTAAAATATCCTTACAAAAACTTTTTGAACCCTCTAATTGTGAAGCTGCTTTGCAAGGACCGAATATTTTTAAATTATTTTTTTTAAATTCGTCCACAATTCCATCAACAAGTGGTGCTTCTGGCCCTACAATGGTTAGATCAATATTTTTGCTTTTTGCGAATCTAATATAATCTTGAATTGAAGGATTTTCTATCTCAAAATTTTCAACTTTTTTTTCTTTGCTAATCCCAGGATTTCCTGGAATTGCATAAATTTTGCTCACTATTTTAGATTGTGAAACTTTCCATGCAATTGCATGCTCTCGTCCGCCGCTACCAATGATTAATATATTCATATTTTAATGTCTAAAGTACCTTTTTCCTGTGAAAACCATACTCATGCCAAGCTCATTTACCTTCGAAATTACTTCTTTATCGTTTTTTGATCCTCCAGGCTGAATAATAGAAGAAATTCCAAGTTTGTTTGCCTTCTCGACATTATCTGTAAATGGAAAGAAAGCATCTGAAGCCATTACAGCCCCAACTAAATTTAATCCCTGTACTTTTGCTTTTTCTGATGCAATGAATGTTGAATCAATTCTACTCATTTGGCCTGCGCCAATACCCAAGGTTTGTTGGTTTTTTGAAAAAACAATAGCATTCGATTTAACAAATTTGGAAACTATCCAAGAAAATTTTAAATCCAAAAGCTCTTCTTTAGTTGGTTCTTTTTTTGAAACTATATCGTCTATTATTACTTCATAGTTTATATCCTCACCTTGAATTAAAATTCCATCATTAATACTTTTGATTTGAATATTTATCGAATCATTAATAGCTTGATAATCTTCATACTCAATTACACGAATGTCTTTTTTTGATTTAAAGATTTCTAGTGATTCTTTTGAAAAAGATGGTGAAATTATTATCTCAACAAATTGATTTTCTAAAATTTTTCTTGCCAAGTTTTCATCTACTTTTTTATTAAATGCTATTACCCCTCCAAAAGCTGAAGTTTTATCTGTTTCAAAAGCTTTTTCATAAGCATCAATTAATTTTTTTCTTGAAGATACTCCGCATGGATTTGCATGTTTTACGATCACACATGCCGGTTCTACGAAACTTGAAACGCAAGATAATGCTGTGTCTCCATCTACAATATTATTATATGATAGGCCTTTCCCTTGAAATATCTTTGAATTTATAATGCCTAAACGTCTTTCATTAAAATCTTGATAAACTGAACCTTTTTGATGTGGGTTCTCTCCATACCGTAAATCGTTAATTTTTTTCAGAGAATGAAATTTTGGAAACTCTTCTTTGTTTATTTTTTTACCCAAATAGTTTGCGATTGCGATATCGTAATTTGCAACATATTCAAAAGCCTCTAAAGACATATTTCTGTTAAACTTTAAATTATTTTCAAGTGAGGTGTCAAAGAGTTCTATAAATTCATCATAATTATTTGGGTTTACCAATACACAACAATTTTCAAAATTTTTCGCTGCAGCACGAACCATAGCAGGACCTCCAACATCAATATTCTCTATAGCTTCAGAAAAATCTAAATTATTTGATTTTATAACTTTTTCAAACGGATAGAAGTTAACAATAAGTACGTCGATTTTTTTAATATTATGATTATTGAGAATATCTAAATCTTTGTTTCTAGCTAAGATCCCTGCATGAATATTTGGATGCAATGTTTTAACTCTTCCATCCATTATTTCTGGAAACTTAGTAACTTCCTCTACAGATTTGGCAGGAATTTTCATATCCCAAAGTGCCTTGAGTGTGCCACCAGTTGAAATAATCTCAAAATCATTTTTTATCAAGAAATTTGAAATCACTTCGATCTTAGTTTTGTCTGATACGCTAATTAATGCAAGTTTCTTTTTATTTTTCAAGACTTATTTCCCTAAGATATGTTATATAACTTTATTTTCTTTCTTAATGTTCCTCTACTTATTCCAAGAAGCACTGCTGCTCTTGATTGATTTCCATTACAATATTTTATAGTTTCCTCAAGAAGTGGTTTTTCCACCTCACCAATTACTAAATCATATACTTTATCAACAGGATGACCATCTAGTTTAGTAAAGTATTCTTTCATTGTTTGTCTAACAAATTCCTTAAGTAGCTTGTTTGAACTATTTTTATCCATTTAGTTTTTAATTTTACTCTCAAGATAATTTATACTAAAGCCGCCTTTTTGAAATTCTGTATCTAAAATTAACTTTTTCTGAAGGTCAATGTTTGTCTCAATTCCATCAATAACAATTTCATTTAAAGCATTACTCATCCTTCTTATTGCTGCGTCTCGATTGTTTCCATAAGAAATTAGCTTACCGATCATTGAATCATAATTTGGTGGTACCTTATAACCATTATATATATGAGTATCCATTCTTACTCCAGGTCCACCGGGAGCATGAAATTGGTTTATTGTTCCTGGGCATGGAATAAATGTTTCTGAGTTCTCTGCATTAATTCTGCATTCAATTGCATGACCTCTTAACTCAACTTGTTCTTGTGTATATCCAACTTTTTCCCCAGAAGCTATCAAAAGCTGCTGCCTAACAATATCGATACCAGTGATCATTTCCGTTACAGGGTGCTCTACTTGTATTCGTGTATTCATTTCGATAAAGTAAAAATTTCCTTCTTCATAAAGAAATTCAAATGTCCCTGCACCAATATAACCGATTTTTTTACAGGCGTCTGTAACCAGCTTACTCATTTTTTCTCTAAGTTCTTCGCTTAAACCAGGAGCTGGTGCTTCCTCAATAACTTTTTGGTGCTTTCTTTGCATCGAGCAGTCTCTCTCACCGAGACATATTGCGTTGCCAAAGTTATCGCAAAGTACCTGAAACTCTATATGTCTTGGATTTTGCAAAAATTTTTCTATAAAAACAGTATCATTTCCGAAAGCCAATTTGGCCTCACTTTTTGTAAGTTTTATTGCTTCCTCAAGATCGCTTTCTTTTTCAACAGTCCTCATACCTCTTCCGCCGCCGCCATGTGCGGCTTTTACTAAAACTGGATATCCAACTTCTTTTGCAATTTTTTTATTTTCTTTTATTGATTTTGAAACCTCTCCCTTTGAGCCTGGAATTCCATTAATACCAACTTCTGACATTGCTCTCTTTGCAAGAATCTTATCCCCCATAAGTTTTATAGTTTCAGATTTCGGCCCAACAAAAATAAAATCAGATTTTGTCACCTGCTCTGCAAAGTCAGCATTTTCTGAGAGAAAACCAAATCCAGGATGAATTGCATCTGCACCAGTTATCTCTGCCGCGCTAATTATTGACGAAGGAAATAAGTAGCTTTGCTTTGAATCGGCAGGACCAATACAAACTGATTCGTCAGCTAGTCGGACATGCATTAAATCTCTATCAACTACTGAGTGAACCGCAACGGTTTTTATTCTCAGGTCCTTGCAAGCTCTTAAAATTCTTAATGCGATTTCGCCTCTATTTGCTATAAGTAACTTTTTTATCATAATTTACTCAATCACAAATAATACTTGATTAAATTCTACTGGTTGAGCATTTTCTACAAGTATTGCTTTTATTTCTCCACCTTTATCTGACTCAATTTGATTAAGCATCTTCATTGCTTCAATAATACAAAGTACGTCACCTTTTTTTACAACATCACCAACGCTAACAAAGGGTTTTGAGCCTGGAGATGGTGCCTCGTAAAATGTGCCAACCATCGGCGATTTAATTTCATAGCCTGATATTTCTAAGTTTTCTTTATCAATTATATTTGACTGCTCAGGTATTTGTGCCGGCGGGTTCTGATTTTGCGGATTTACTTGATAAGGTATTTGATTAGGAATTTGATTAGGAATTTGTGTGGTAATATTTTCTGTAGTTAAATTCGACGATTTACTTAATCTTATTGATTCCTCCCCTTCAATAACCTCTAGCTCAGACAGAGATGACTCTTCTAGCATTTCCATTAATTTTTTTACTTTTCTTATATCCATTATTTTTTCCTATTTTTTAAAATATTATAAGCTGACATCAAAGCAAGCTCATATCCAAAAATTCCATGCCCTGATATCACTCCAACAGCTATATCAGATAAATATGATTTTTTTCTAAAATCTTCCCGTGCAAATACATTCGAGATATGTATTTCAATAAATGGTATTGAAACTCCTAGTAGAGCATCTCGCAAAGCAATACTTGTATGTGTAAAAGCTCCTGGATTAAATATTATAAAATCCATCTTCTCACTCTTAGCTCGATGAATTTCATCAATTAATTCGGCTTCTGAATTAAATTGTTGATGGCTAAGGTTAACTTGTATTTCTGAAGCTACTGAGTCTAAGCTAGAAGATATATCGTCTAGCGACTCGTAGCCATAAATTTCTGGCTCTCTTTCGCCCAAAAGATTTAAATTCGGCCCATTAAGGATTAATATTTTACTCATAAGTTCTTTTAATTTCTTTTATTTTCTTAGAACTCCAGCAAAATACCACGAAAATCTTAATAAATCAATAATTTTCTAGTTCTTCGAGATGTTTTTTAAATTTTTCAGAATTCATATAGCCTTGAATACTAAAACCTTTAATTTCATCGCCATGAATATTATAAAATTTATAAGCTGGAGGACCGACTACTCCTATAAATTTTAACATCTCTTTATCATCTTTTGAATTCTCTGTTACATCAATTTTAATAAGATGATACTTCTTTAGTAATACGCTAACATTTTCATTAGTGAATGTTCTTTGCTCCATCCATTTACATTCGACACACCAATCTGCATATACATCAATTAATTTAATTTTATTTTTAGTGAGTAGTTGTTCTTTTAATTCTTTTACATTATTCACTTTTTGGAATGATACTAAATTTTTTTGATCATTAAAAAAATTAGTTATTGGAATAATTCTGTCGATGAATGACAGAGCGACAATTAATAATAAAACTCCGAACAAATAGTTTACATATTTCATCCATTTGCCAGTTTTAGGAATTAAATTACCCATAAAAGTTCCATAAAGAAGTAATGGAATACTCATTCCAATACTTAAACTTAAAAAAAGTAATCCCGTAATTATTGGGCCTGGATTTTCTGATGTTATATATATGAATATTCCTGCTAAAGGTGGAGCAATACATGGTCCAACTATTAATGCTGAAAATAATCCCATTAAATAAGAACCGCTATACCCACCTTTATTATTTTCGCTGCCAAATTTTGAAAAAAGATTAATAATTTTGCCGGGGATGCTTATTTCATATAGTCCAAACATTGATAAAGCTAGCAATACAAGAATGATAGAAAATAAAATTAAATATATTGGCTCCTGAAATATGCTCTGTATATTATATAAATCAGTAGAGTAACCTATGAAAATTCCAACAATAAGATAAACACTACATAATCCTAAGACATAATTTAAAGATAATAAAAATGGTAGTTCATCATTTTTTGATGATTTAATAATGATTCCAGACAAAATTGGAACCATTGGAAGGACGCATGGTGTAAGCGATAAAAGTAAACCGAAGCCAATAAATAATATTAGACTTGTAAATATATTATTATTTAATAACTTCTCATAAACCTGGTCTTGTTCAGAAACCTTTTGAAAACTGGAATCATAATCAACTTTAGAATCTGAAAAAATAGTTTTCTTTACAGGCGGATAGCATAAACCTCTTTCGGCACAGCCTTGATATGTGATAGAAATGTTTCTTATCTCAACATCGGAGACGATATTTAAAATAAAATCATGGTCGTATATCTCGCTTTTACCAAAAAATTCGTCCTCCTTGATTTTTGTCTTTGGAAACTTAATATTCTCTAATTCTTGACCATTTAATAAGACTTTTATTTTATCTTTATAAAGATAATAACCTTCGGCAATTTGAAAATCTATAATATGAAAACTTCCTTTTTCGAGATTAGATTTTTTGTGAAATTTTACTTTAAAAGCTTGGTCAACTTTTAAAAAATTTTGTTCACCGCTTTTTGAAAAAATTACATCAGAAAATGCCATGTTAGAACAAAAAAGAAAAATATATAAAATAGAGAGTAAATTTTTTATGAATAACATTATTAATAAACTAATTTAACCAGACTTCCAGCTTTCGGTTGCCCAGATGGGAATTTATTATTGATAACGCGTAATCTATTCTCAGCGTGAGTAGTAAATGCAGTCTTCTTAGCCAAACTTTGAAAAGTTTCGCCCATTTTTACTTTATGAATATGAATTCGTTTCGGCTCGCCCAAGTGTTTTTCAGAGGGCTTTAGCTTTCTTAAAGATTCAATTGTGTCATCAAAAGCCAGAATATATTTTCTATATTCACTTCCTTTTTTTGTAGTTGCAATAAATTGAAAAGCTTCTTTCTTATTTTTATATAATATTGCCACTCTGCATTTGTGAGCACTTCCAAACGTTGTGTCCATCTCAACAGTTGCAGCATATCCTTGATATTCTGAAACTTTAATTTCTCTGCCATTCTCTAGATTATCACCATATAAGCGACTCATTAGCTCTTTCGCTGATATTTTTCTATTTAGATCTCTCATAGTAAGCTCAATCAAAACTTCTCTATCTGCAGATGTTCCTAAAACGGCAGTTGGTAAGTTTTCAATTTTCCAACCATCAGGAAATTTTAAAGTGAAGTCAAGATCAGTATGATAAAAACTTGATCCCCGAGCAGAACCTTGGCCTTCCCCAGGACCAAAAGGTATACCTTCAATTAATTCTAAGTATTTCTTTTCATTGTCTTCCAACTTCACTTCACTTAGATTAGCTTTTGCAGCTTTAATAACTCCTTGAAGCCTTTTGTCATTATCAGGATGGGTAGCAAAAACACCATGGTATGCATAAGGATCCCTATTTTCCTCTTCTGCTAAAACTTTATCAAATTCCTCTTGGTTTTTTAAAACCCCAATAACATCTTGTAAGGCATCAGGGTCATAACCAACCTTTGCAATATACTCTGCGCCGACTCTGTCTGCCTCAAGTTCTGCCTCTCTTCCATACCCTCTAATGATAGCTGTTGATGCTAATCTCCCAAGGTTTGCAATATTTCTATCACCAACTACTATACCGAAGACAGTGCCTAAGATGTTTGCTACTTGGCTTTTTGAGTATTGTTTTACTCCATGCTTTGCAGTTATGTGTCCTAGTTCGTGCCCTAATACTCCTGCTAATTCTGCCTCACTTTTCAAATACGCAAGCATTCCTCGGGTAATATAAATATAACCTCCCGGTATAGCAAATGCATTGACTTGAGGACTATCAAGCAAAGTGAAGTGGTAAATAAGATCGCTTCTATGACTAATTTCAGCAAGTTTCTCTCCTAGCATCGTAATATATTTAATAAGCTCAGGATGGTTATAAGGGCTATATGACTTCATTACTTGTTTATGAGAATTTCGGCCAAGTTCAGTCTCCTCATCTTCTGATAGCAAAATTAAATCTTTTTCTCCCGTGACAGGATTAGTTGCACAAGAAGCTAGTGGGCCAGAAATAGTCAATAAAGCAGATTTTTTCAAAAACGATCTTCTATCCATTATCTAATATTGCCGAAAAATCTGAAAAATATAAAGCGGATTTAGATTAAATTTAGGTTTTACTATATCTTTTCTTGAATTTGTCAACTTGGCCAGCAGTATCTATCATCTTTTGTTTACCAGTATAGAAAGGATGCGAGGAAGAGGAAATATCAAGCGTATAATATGGGTAAGTTTTGCCGTCTTCCCATTCTTTAGTTTTATCTGTGCTAAGAGTCGATTTAATAATGAAATATTCGTCCACACTGATATCGTGGAAAAGAACTTCTCTGTACTCTGGATGAATATCTTTCTTCATAATTAAATACCGGCAATTAATTTCAAGAAATGAATGATACCTAAACCTTATTATAGCTACAAGCAAAAAAAACAAAAAAATGGCTATAAATAGAAAATAAGCACTAATATAGTGCTATTTGAGACTTTTTTGAAAGGTTAACAAATGGAAATTTGCACAACTTTTATCAAAATATTCTAGTTATTTTGTATAAATCACTGTTTTTTTTAAGGTATTTTTATATCCACAAAAATTGTGGATAAGTCTGTGCAAAAATCTATTTTTTTTTCGTAAACTTCAAACATTCTTTAATAGCTATTAAATTGATCATTTTTTGTACAATATAAATTATTGATTTTATTAATAAAAATTAAAAAAAAGTTTCAATAAAATAAATCTTGAAAAATAGGTTTAAAGATTGACAAAAATATTATCTGTGAATAAAAGCCCACATTTTTTACTAAGTCATCCAAAAAAAGTGCATTTTTTATACTTTTTTATTCCAAAAAGTCCTTTTTAAATAAAGACAAAGCTTTCCCACGATGACTAATCTTATTTTTTTGTTCTTCTGACAATTGCGCGGCTGTACATTCGAAATCTGGTAAGAAAAAGAGTGGGTCATAACCAAACCCATTTTCCCCTTTTTCCTCAAAACCGATATAACCCTCCCATGTTCCACTATAGATTCTTGGCAAAGGGTGATCATAAAATGGCATATAAACAATAACACACTGGTATCTAGCTGTTCTTCCGTCTAGCGGAATATTTTTTAGTTCTTTAAGCAATAACTTATTATTTTTATTGTCATCACAATTTAGGTCAGCATACCTTGCTGAATAAATACCAGGTCTCCCAGATAGAGCATCAACTTCTATTCCAGAGTCATCTGCAATAGCAGGGAGATTGGCAGCTTTTGATGCATTCCTTGCTTTTAGAATAGCGTTTTCAACAAAGGAAAGGCCTGTTTCTTCAATTTCCTCAATATTTAATTGAGATTGGGATACTAAATCAAATCTACCGTGAAGAATTTCGTTAAATTCTTTAATCTTGTGTTGATTATTTGAGGCCAACAAAATTTTATCCATAATTATTTAAAGCTTCCTTTTGAATTTTTATAATTTCTTTTATGCCTGAAGAGGCTAAAGAAAGCATAGAGTCTAATTCTTTTTTAGAAAATGATCCCTTTTCGGCTGTCCCTTGAATTTCGATAAACTCCCCATTCTCATTCATTATAAAATTCATATCAGTTTCAGCATTTGAATCTTCATCATAATCCAAATCTAATAAAATTTTGCCATCGACTTTACCAATTGATACCGAACCCGTGTAAGATTGAATAATGTCTGAGGAACAAAAATCACTATTATCTTGTGTTCTCAAAGCTAAGCATAGTGCAACAAACCCCCCTGTAATAGATGCTGTTCTAGTTCCCCCGTCAGCTTGAATTACATCACAATCTATAGTGACTGTTCTTTCACCTAACTTCTCAAGATTTACAGACGATCTTAAAGATCTTCCAATTAATCTTTGAATTTCCATCGTTCTGCCGCTTTGCCTTGTTTTTGACTCTCTTCTCATTCTATCGTTCGTAGATCTTGGGATCATTCCGTATTCCGCTGTAATCCAGCCTGAGTGATGGCCTTTTAAAAAATTCGGGACTTTATCTTCAATCGTAGCATTGCATATTACCTTAGTGTTACCAAATTCTATAAGCACAGAACCTTCTGGATGTGATACAAAGTTTTTAATTATATTAATCTCTCGTAACTCGTCTGATTTTCTTCCGTTTTTTCTCATATAAACTCTCTTAATTATGTATCAAAAAATAAATTTGCTTATTTCTTATTTTTGTGAAGAATTACAAAACAAGATAATAACATAGTATATCTAATATTGGGGAGCGTGATTTATGAAAGTGGCTATACTTACAACCGGAGGTACATTCGATAAAGTGTATTTTGATGCTAATAGCGAATATAGTATTGGCGACCCTTGTATAACAGCAATTCTTGATGAAGGAAATGTAAATTCAGATTATCGAATTCAATCAATATTAAAAAAAGATAGCTTAGATATAACTTCAAAAGAGAGACAGATTATAAAAAATTCCGTTCAAGAGTGCGCAGAAGAAAGAATAATTATTATTCATGGAACTGATACAATGGTTGAAACAGCAAAATCTCTTGAAGATATTAAAGATAAAACAATAGTATTAATGGGAGCGATGCAGCCTGCAAGATTTAAAAAAACCGACGCAATTTTTAATTCTGGGTTTGCATTGGCTGCAGTGCAAATTCTTGAATATGGTGTTTATATTACAATGAATGGTATCGTATTCCGTTCAGATAACGTAAAAAAGAATATTGACTTAGGAAAATTTGAAACAAAAGATTAAAAATATGAATAAATTCTTAAAATCCATTTTAATACTAACTTTGCTTTTTTCCTCGCCTTCTTTTGCTGGAAATTCCAAATTATTTAGTGCTGGAATACCTTCACTTGCTCCAATGCTCGAGGATGTGACACCAGCGGTTGTAAATATTTATACTATCAGCGAAACCCCGCAAAGAAATCAGCTAATTGACGATCCTTTTTTGAGAAAATTTTTTAATATACCTGGTCAGCTAAAATCAAAAAAAAGAAATAGATCTGGTTTAGGTTCTGGAGTAATAATAAATAGTAAAAAAGGTTTTGTTATTACAAATAATCATGTAATTGCAAAAGCAAAAGACATAAAGGTCAAGCTCCATGACGGAAGAGAATTTAAAGCGGTATTAGTTGGAGCTGATCCAGCCTCAGATATAGCAATTATAAAAATTCCACCAGAAAACTTGCAATCAATAAAATTTTCGGACTCAGAAAAACTAAGGGTCGGTGATTTTGTTGTAGCCATTGGAAATCCTTTTGGAATAGGTCAAACAGTGACGTCTGGGATTGTAAGTGCTTTGGGAAGGTCAGGATTAGGTATAGAAGCATATGAAAATTTTATTCAAACTGACGCATCTATAAATCCTGGAAATTCTGGAGGTGCCTTAGTAAATTTAAATGGAGAGCTAGTAGGGATAAATACAGCAATAATAGGTTCTCGAGGAGCATCAGCCGGTAGTGTCGGAATAGGATTAGCAATACCTGTGAATATGGCATTAGATATAACTTCACAACTCTTAAAGTATGGAGAAGTGAAAAGAGGGTATTTGGGTGTCTCTGCACAGAATTTAACGGATGACCTGTCGAAAGCATTTGGCGTTGAGACAAATCGTGGAGCAATTATAACTCGAGTTCTAGAGGGTTCTCCCGCTGATAAGTCAGGCATTAAAGTTGGTGATGTTGTAATTAAAATTGATAATAAAGTAATAGATAATGCAGCTTCAATGCGTAATAAAATTGGTCTTCTTAAAATAAATACAATAATTAATATACAGATAAATAGAAAAGGAAAGATTTTAACAAAGAAAGTAAAAATAGTTGAACCAAAAAAAGAAAAAATATCTAATCTTAAAATAAACCCTAGGCTGGCAGGTATTGTCTTTGGAGAAATAAAAAAGAACATGCCAGAATATGGAAAAATAAATGGCATAAAAATAATGAAAATGAAAAAAGATAGTAAAGCATTTATTTATGGAATTAGACCAAATGATATAATTTTATCAGTTAACAATATACCGGTTCAAAGTGTAAAAGACCTCGAGGTTGCAGCAAATAATAATGATGAGCTGATTCTTCATGTTCAAAGAGGAAATAGAACAGCGTTTATACTGTTAAAATAAGTTATCCACCTGTGATTGTTGGGAAAAAAGCGATTTCATCGTTTTCTTTCAACACATATTCAAAATTGGTGTGCTCAAAATTACTTGCAGTAAAAATTTTATACTCAAATTTATCTAGATTTAATTTTAAAAATATATCTTTTATAGTCAATCCAGAGTCAGGTAGTTCAAGAATCTCCTCTTTTTTACCCAAATCTTCAGAAAGTCTAGCTAAGTAAATTACTTTTATTTTCATATTTGTTACACTATCAAAGAGGGATTATGAAGAAGAGTTTTACGCATTTTACAAAATCTGGTGATGCACAAATGGTTGATATTTACGATAAGGATATCACAGAGAGAATGGCTGTAGCCAGCGGTAAAATTTATATGTCAAATGCATCCATTGAAATGGTGAGAGATGGTACTCATAAAAAAGGTGATGTATTAGGTATCGCAAGAATAGCTGGCATTACTGCATCAAAGAAAACGCCAGATTTAATTCCTTTATGTCACAATATTGAATTATCTTCAGTTAACATTGATTTTGAAGTGAATACGCCAAAAAAATACATTGAGTGTTTTGCTACAGTTTCGTGTTGTGGTCGAACCGGAGTAGAGATGGAAGCTCTTACCTCAGTACAAATAAGCCTACTAACGATATATGATATGTGTAAATCAGTAGATCGAGGTATGATAATTTCTGATATAAAACTTGAACTCAAAAAGGGTGGTGCATCGGGTGAGTGGGAACGAAAGTAAGATTTATGATTATTTTTCTAAAAATTTAATTTCATGGCAAAAAAATTTTGGAAGACATGACCTTCCATGGCAAAAGAATATAAGTCCATATAGGGTTTGGATTTCAGAAATAATGTTACAACAAACCCAAGTTAAAACAGCATTACCATACTTTGAGAGATTTATGGAAAAATATCCAACCTTAAAGGATCTTTCTAAATCTGACCTTGATGACATTTTGAAAATATGGACGGGTCTCGGTTATTACAGAAGAGCAGAATATATACATAAAACGTCAAAAATTATTAAAGAAAAACATAATTCTATATTTCCTGAAAATTATGAAGAAATGGTTCAATTACCTGGTATTGGAAGATCAACGGCTGGAGCGATAATGTCTATTGCCTTTAAAAAAAAATATCCTATTCTTGATGGAAACGTAAAAAGAGTAGTTAAAAGATTTTTTGCTATCCATGATAATAATACAAGTGATAAGAAACTTTGGCAGTTTTCTGAAAATTTAGTACCCAAAAATAATAATGACATATACACACAAGCAATTATGGATTTAGGCGCAACGATTTGTACCAAAAAAGACCCAAAATGTGATGAGTGTCCTGTTAGATTAAAGTGTAAATCACATAAGTATAATTTAATAAATGTAATACCAATTAGAGGGAAAAAAATTAAGAAGAAAGAAAAAGAATTATATTATTTAATAGTTATTAAAAATAAAAATTTTATTTTAATGAAAAAAAATCCCAACAATGGTATTTGGGCAAATCTTTGGATGCCTATAGAGTTTCGTAATAGAAAAGGAATTAGAGAATTTTTGAAAAATTCTAAAATTTCAAAAGATGCGCAATGTCTTGAAAAATTCAATCATCAATTAACACATCTGAAATTTAAAATAAATATTTACTTTGTCAATGTCGAAAAATTTTCAAATTATGACGAATTTTCTTGGAAAAATATTTATGATAATATCGCTACTTCAAAACCAATATTTGAAGTCATTCAAAAACTTGCTGAGGAATATGAAAATGAGAATGATACACTGCTCAAAATTAAAGAAAGAACTTGAAGGTCTTGAAAGACCTACATATCCTGGAGAAATTGGAAAAAGAATTTTTGATAACATCTCTAAGGAAGCTTGGAGCTTATGGCTAAAACATATGACAATGTTAATCAACGAGTACAGGTTAACCCCAATTGAACCAAAAGCAAGAAGCTTTCTTGAAGAAGAAATGGAAAAGTTTCTTTTTGGTGAGGGTTCAGAGGTTCCAAAAGATTATAAACCTGAATAAAATATTCTATTTTCTGTTTGGGATCATGTTGAAAATCATGTGGGGAAGAGTTAAACAAGCTAATGAAATGAATATAAATTTAATTATAGATATGCTTAATGAGATATCTTGATATTTTGAAATAAAAACAACAGAAATGAATGAGATAATTATCGAGCAAGAAATAATTAATACTAAGAAATTTTTCACTGAAAAATTATCAGGGACGTTTTTCGAAATATAAATGGATTCTAAAAAATGTTTGATTGAGTGCGAAAAACAAAAATACAATATAAATGAAATTAGCGGCGGTAAAAAAATAAAGTTTACTAAATATATTAGGCATTCAATTTTATAGAATATATCTCTAGCTTTTTCAAAAAGTACGTGAAAAATTGAAAGAGCAATAAAAGTATTTTTCTGAAAATCTGTAAATTCAAATTTTGTTAAATCATATCCTACTAAAATAGAAAATAAGCGGCTTACTTGTTCGTAATGAAATAAAACTGGTGTAAAAACAATTATAAGCCCTTTAATAAAAATGCTTAAATTTATAAAAGAATGCTTATTTTTTCCTAAATAATTAAACTCCTCATAACCAAAATGATATGATGCAATTAAAAGAAAAGAAATTAAAGCAATCCCTGGTAAATATACCCAAATGCTAAAATAGAAAAATGTTATTAAGATATAAATTGATACAAAATAAAGTAACCATAATTTTCTAAATCTTTGAAAAATATTCTTTCCAATTGAGAAATCAAAAAATCCATGTGGAATACCTATTAGTGAAACTAAAAAGAAAAGCATATAGCTTTGAATTTGGGTATTTATGTTTAAACTTGTAAGAAAAAATATTGCAAAGCACAAAAAACTTAATAATATAAAAATTCCTTGTCTCCATTTATCTATAATCTTAATCATTTTTTCTAATAAATCCTAATGAATATTTTAAAAATTTTATTTTAGGTAAAAGAATAATAACTTTTATTAAATCAAAAATATTTGGGATATCACTAAGAAATCTTATTTGCGCATCGTGGTTTTTTGATGAAAATAATTTTATTAATGCGCCCTTCATAAAATCAGGATCATTATCAACTATATCTAAAAATATCTGATCCATCTTTCTCAATAAATATGAGTGGAAATTATTTTTCGGTGTACCTTTACCCATGAGAATTCTTGGTAGAAGCTTTATAATATGATCAACTTGTTTTTGAATATTAATAAAAGTGTAACCTGTACTTGCTCTAGTGGCACCGGAATAAGAGCCGATTTTTGTAATGTATTTTTGAGAGACAGCCTTTATTTTGGTATCCATGGGTATGGAACCATTCTCAGATTTCACTATTTTAAATTCTGAATTTGGAAAATTGTTCTGCATATATTTTTTTATAATTTCAGCATCCAACATATTATTTTCTTTTTTACTAGAAAAATAGGTGGATTCAATCAAAGCTTCAGTAGGTGAAAAAGGCAATATATACATAAAATGAAACTTATTTCTTAATTTAGAAAATTCCATGAAAGTGGCTTTTTGGTCATCAAATATTTCTTGTTCGGTTTTAATATAAGAGCCAAAAAATTGCTGCCACATACTAACTTTAATATTCTCCGGTCTACTGTCAAACACGTGTTTACAAATGTATTTATTTTTATTTGTTGTAACACTAATACTTTTTTCCTCTTTTCTAATATTCAAAACCTCTGATGATAAAATTAAATCGATATTTTTATTTTTTTGAATAACTTTAAAAATATAATTATTAAAATCATGAGAATCTATAGAATTGTAACTATAACGATCACAATTAATTTCTGAAGTCTTATTTTTATCTTTTATAATTAAATTTACCCATTTTTTTTTAATAATATCTTCATATGGTGTTTCATAGGTATCCCAAAAAGACCATAATTTATTTTTTGAATTAATATTATCACTTAACTCCAATATACATACTTTATAGTCTTCTCGAGTTAGTCTATGAGCTAAGCTTAGACCTGCACAACCAGCTCCTATAATTATTAAATCATAATCATAATTTATTAACATTTATCATCCCCTGTAAATGCTCATGTAAGTAAGGATTATGTTTTTTCCTGTGTAATGGGAAAATGAAAAAAATTATGAACTCGATAATAGTTTTAAGAACTATATAGAATTTTTCATAATTATTTATATATATATTTTCTTTTAGAAATCTTGCTCCTGTTCTCTTAATTTTTTTTCCTATTGCTTCATAAATCCGTAGGGCAACTAAAATTGAAAATCTTGACTTAATAGGTATATATCTAAATCCATTAAGTGAACTTTTATAATAAATATCAGATTTAATAAGAATTTTATTAACTTCATTGCAAATTTTCATATTGTTTACCTCGTTTAGATTATCTAAAATATCATTAGTGATTCCAGAATCTTCCGGCAAATAAATTCTTTTTTTATTAAAATCTTCCATAATATCTCTTGATATATTTGTTAATTGCATCGCAATACCAAGATCGATTGCATAATAACTTGCCTCGATATTTTTAATTTTCAATGCTTTAATCATCATCAACCCTACAATTCCAGCAACTCTATAACAGTATTTAATCAAAGCAGCATTATTTTTATATCTTTGAAAATTGATATCTGAATTAATTCCTTTTATAAGTTCTGAAATAACATCTCCAGATATTCCATAAGATTTTATTTTTTGCTCTAATAGCTCCATCTCTTTTTTATCTGCAGCCTGAATATTCTCATCAACTAAATCATCGTGAATTCTGCAAAATGAATATATATTTATTACTCTCTGAACTATCTCCTCTGATAAAAATTTGCTTGCCCAAAAGAATGATTTACTACTCTTATAAATTATTTCGTTATTATCAATTAGTCCCATAATCTTTCAGAATCAATTTCTCGGTTACTTTAGCTGTTGATATTACTCCGGGAACACCAGCTCCAGGATGAGTACTTGCTCCAACAAAATATAACCCCTCTGCTTCTTTTGCTTTATTCCCATATCTAAAATATGCAGATTGAGTAAATATTGGTTGTATACCAAAACCGCTACCAGCATAGGTATTCAGCTCATTTTCAAAATAATCTGGGGTTACAAAGAACATATCTGAAATATTTTTTGTCAATTCTGGCATAATTTTTTCTTGAAGATTTTTGATTATTATTTTTGCAAGTTTATTACCTTTATCGTTCCAATCTATTTTACTTAAATTATTTGGTACAGGAGCCAAAACATAAAATGTATCATTACCATTCTGTATCATAGACGGATCTGTAGCACCTGGTCTATGCAAATAAAGGCTTGGATCACTAACAAATACTTTCTTATTGAATATATCATTCAATAATTCATAGTGTCTTTTGCTAAAAATTATTGTGTGGTGTTTTACGTCTTTGTATATCTTTGTTGTCGAAAAATATAAAACAAATAAACTCATAGAATGTTTTAAATTAAATCTATTAGACGCTTTTTTTGGCTTAAAATCCAATAAATTGTTATATGTATATGTTGGATCTGAGTTGCAAACAACAATATCACAATCAATTATGCCTTGTGGTGTGTCTATACCTACTACTTTATTATTTTTTAGAATTATTTTTTTTGCCTCGGTATTTTTCTTAATATTAACATCTTTTTTAATTAATAATTTCTCTAATCCATCAATAATTCTTCCAGTTCCTCCCTCAGCATAATATACTCCCCACTTCCATTCCAAATACTGTATTAATAAATAAATAGATGTTGTCGAGTATGGATTACCTCCTACTAATAAAGGATGCATACTTAATGCTTCATTTAAGTTTTTATTATTTAAATATTTATTTACTGTTTGATAAACCGAACGATCAAACCTAATTTTAATTAATGCTGGTAGATGCTTTAACATACTATATATGGATTCAAAAGGTTCGTCAGATAGTTCAATAAAACCTTTTTTAAATATCTGTTTGCTATGTTTTAACAATTTTAGATATGCCTTAGCCTTATCATTACCATATTTTGCCTTAATTTCATGAACGGTAGAAATTAGCTTATCACCATAATCAATATAATCCCCACTATCAAAAAGGAAACGATACCATGGCTTCACAGGAAGAAGATTTACATAATTGCTAAGTTTTTCGCCATGCGCAGAAAATAATTCATCAATTAGATACGGGGCTGTAATTACAGTTGGGCCAGCATCATATTTAAAATCATTGTGAACAAAGGTACGTGCTCTCCCCCCTAAATCTTTGTGCTTTTCGATAAGGGTAACATCAAATTTTTTTGCTTTTAATTTCGATGCTATTGAGAGACCACCGAAACCAGAACCTACTACTACAATTTTTTTCATATAAATCCTGAGAATAAAAAAAGGCTCACTTTTTACAGCGAGCCTTTAATTATATAACGTTTTACTGCTTTAAGCAGATTCGTTAACAGCAGCTGCCCAAATAATCACACCAAATGCGATTTTGTTTACAAAGTCAGCTAAGTTGTAAACGATGTTAACAGTTGCTGGGTCTGAACCACCAGCAGTAAGATATCCTAAGAAATATCCTAGAGGGTAAATAGCCCAACCTATAGTAACAATTAAACGCATTGCGCCAAACGCAGTTTGACACGCCGCACTTCCGCTTGCAGCATTTGCTTTACTTGCTTCACCAGCAAAGATTTCATACAGAATGTATAACCAACCAATCATTCCTATAATGAAACCAGTCATTGCTGACATCATTCCTGCTTCACCAGCGAATCCACCGATAAGCATTACTAAAGTACCGATTAACAATCTCCAGAAAATACCAGCAGATACAGCTGTAACAGCTGCTAGTATTAAGTAGAATTCAATCATTTGTAAAGGTACTGTTAATAACCAGTCAATGTATCTAAGTACAGTTGGAGATCCACCTCCACTTGCCCAAACTTCTCTCATGTAGAAGTAATGAACCGCAGCTATTAATGTTACTAAGCCTACTACAGTTAATGATGTTTTCCATTTGGCACTAACTCTATCACGTTCAATAAGAAAGAATACAGTTGATGCAACCATTGCAATAGAAATTATCCAGAAAGTAACTGCGACCGGGTCTTCAGGATTAAGACCACCACCGTGGCCACCTGCTAGCGCTATTGTTGGCAAGGAGATTACCACTAGAAGTGATGCAAAAAGTTTTTTGCTAAAATCTAATAATTTAATCATATCGTTTTTTCCTCGAGTTATTATAAATATATTTTTTTTAACTACAGTAGATATTCTATTCATTTCAGGTAAAAAATAAACCCTTAATTCTGGACAAAATTTGTGCAAATATGAGTCTACAAGACATTGATTAAATTGATATTTTTTTTTGATATTAAAGAAATTTATAATTAAAGTATAATGATAATCTAATATAGTGTAAATTTTGCGCAAATTTCATTGCGTATACTTAACGCAACAAACTTAACCTTCATCATTTTAAACATTCGTGTATACTCACTTTTTCGAAATTTTTTGGCTTGGTAGCTCAGTTGGTAGAGCAGTGGACTGAAAATCCTCGTGTCGGCAGTTCAATTCTGCCCCAAGCCACCAATTTTTAAATTAAATCTATAGAATATTTTTTGAGAATTTCTATATCTATAACTTCTAAAGCAAGTTTGTTTGTACTTTTTGAAAGAATTGGCGGCGCAACATCATCCTCTAAAGCCTCAAGCCATCGCATTGCACAAACACACCATTTATCACCATCTTTTAAGCCAGGAAAAGCTAGCTCGGGTCTCGGTGTGATTAAATCATTTCCTTTATTTCTGGAATACTCTAGAAACTTGTCTGTCACTATTGCGCAAACTGTGTGACTACCAATATCATCTTTTATAGTTTCACAAGATCCATTTCTCAAGTAACCTGTCATTGTTTCTTTGCTGCAGGTCTCAATTTCCTCACCAAATATATTTGTATTAAAGTTATCTGCCATATTTTTTTATTGTTAAAATTAATATTGATGTTGATAATAATATACTGATTGAAACAAATACAAAACCTGCTTCAATATTTACTAAACTTGTAACAATCCCTAGTCCCAAAGCTCCAGTTGCATAACCTGTATCACGCCAAAATCTGTATATCCCTATTCCTGATGCTCGCCAACTATCTTCGCAATTATCATTAACTGCTGAACTAATTGAGGGATACAAAAGAGCCATGCCTAATCCCAAAAAGAAACTGCAAATTAACCACCAACTCACATCTAGACTCAATAAGCAAACTGGTAAAAATATTGCACAAATTAGCATTCCAGAAATAATTAATAAATTTCTTCCCACAAAATCGGAGTAGAGACCTGAAAAAATTTGAAGAACACCCCAAGTGAATGCATATGTGCCAACTATCAAGCTAATATCAATTAATGTTATTCCATTATTAAATAAATAAACTGGGAAAAAAATCCATATACATGTGTCAACAAATTTTTCGACATGTCCTGCCTGTGAATATGCAAATAGTTTCTTATTCTTCCAAGACACATAATAAAACATATTTTCTGGGTTTTCTTTTTTAAGAAAGATTGCATATTTTTTTGTATCTTCAATTAGAAAGAAACAGTACAAGAGGGCAATTAAAATAAAGATTGCGGAAAATAAAAATAAAGCAACTTTTATTGAAAAAAGAGAGGTCATGTAACTAACCAATATTCCTCCTATAGCCACTCCAAAATAACCTGAAAATTCATTAAGTCCAACGGCAAAACCTCTTCTTTCACTTTTTGTAATGTCAACGCTTGATATTTGTGTAACTGACCAAGTAAGGCCCTGATTAATTCCGATAAGAAAAGTGGCTAGAATGATGTAATACCAGTTATCCGCAAAATAAATTATTAGTGGTACTGGAATTGCAATAGTCCAACCCAGCATAAGAACATATTTTCTGTCATGTTTATCTGCCATTGTGCCTGCATAATAGTTAGCAATGCCTTTCACTAAACCGAACGCAATAATAAATGTGGAAAGGAATATAAAAGAATCTTTTGGGACGTTAAAAATACTTTCAGATAACGCTGGTATTGCTGTTCTGAATAACCCGAGCAAGATTCCTACAAACATTACCTGAAGTAATAAGTTAACCAGCAGAGAATATTTTTTTTCTGTTATCATACTAAGAAAAATATAAATTATTTCTTAATAGATTAGATGAAATGGAACTCAATAGAAACGTTTTTTTTAGATTTAGACGGGACATTATTAGACCTCGCTTTTGATAACTTTTTTTGGCATGAACACCTTCCATACGTATATGCTAATAGTAAAGATATAGAGTTTAAAAAAGCGAAAGAAGATTTCGAAAAAATGTATAAAAACAAAGAAAATTCAATACAATGGTATTCCTTGAGCTATTGGAGTAAAGTTTTAGAAATAGATCTTTGCTCAGAATTGCTAAAGGTAAAAAAAAAAATAAGAACTTTAAATAATTCGGAAAAATTTCTACAAATACTTAAAGAGCATAAAGTCAGTATTTATCTTTTGACTAATTGTCCCAGATATATGCTTCATGTAAAATTAAATCAAGTCAAATTTTGGAAATTTTTTGATGAAATTATATCATCAGAAGATTTTGGTTATCCGAAGGAAACTGATGAATTTTGGAATTTACTTCAAAAGAAATTTAAATATAAAAAAACTTCAACTGTATTTATTGACGATAGTAAAAGCGTTTTAGATTTTTCTATTAAAAGCGGCTTAAATAATGTCTTCTTAGTAAGTAACCCAGACTCTAATAAAGAAAAACAAAAAACAGATGGTTATAAATCGATAGATTCTCTAGTAGATTTTTCAAAATTAATTATTTAAGTAGCTTTTTCACAATTTTTTATAAGTTTCATTAGAAATCTTTTTAATTTTTTCCAATCATTTTCAGTCACTATAAATCCAACACATTTTCTCGAACCACATTTGCAGACATGATCTCGAAAGTCGTCTGGATCAAACGAAAAACCATAATCGTATGTTAATTCATCACCTTTTTTTATATCTTTGAAAGACCTAATCCAAATCTTATCATCAACAATGTCCGTGTCACAATTTGGATTGCAAGAATGGTTCATTAATCTAGCTTTATTGTAACTAACATTTCCATTGATATCGTATTTATCATTAAGGGTAAAAATATAAACCTGCCCTTCTTCTCTATTTTTTTGAGCTTTCTTTAATTGTATTTCTGCAATTCTGTCAGATTGGGCTTTTGTTATTTTTTCTCCAACATACTCAACTATGTTTGTTCCCGCTTTGATATTGCATTTTGCAAATAAACCTTTGCCATGCAGTTTTGAATTTTTTACAGTATATAATTGTTTCATGGTATCAATTTTCTCTCGAAGCGTTCCAAGCAAAGGTAACATCTAATTCAGATCGAACTTTACACAAACCTTCTAAACCTTCTTCTAAAATAATTTTCAAAGGCGTTTCATTTGAAAATCGTCTGTGCTGAGTTCTTAACCATTTTTCAGCCATGTTCTTATTTCTTGGAAATGTTGTTCTGAGAGCATCAGAAATACCCACGATATGGCTTAATCTTTTTATTATTAAATCATCCTTTGGAAAAGCTTTTAATGTCCTATATTTATCAAGTTGTCTTTTTCGAGTCTGACTGGATAATCCAAGCACATTTACTGTCTCTTCTGTGGAGAGATTCCAACTATCCAAGACATTCATAACGGTCTTAGTAATATAAAGAAACTCTTCGTCTGTATAATTATTCATATGCAATCAAAAAAATTTATTGTACTGTATATGTTAACTTAATTTTTGGCAATAGAATAATACAATGTCGAATTGACTTTTAAGGTGAAAGATATAACGTACTATTATAAAGGTGAAAGTTTTGATTAAATTCATAAAAAATATATTTTCTAGAAAGAAAGAGGTTGAAGATAGTGATATTGATGATAACCTTGCTTGCGCCATTCTTTTAGTAGAGGTAAGTTACTCTGATTTTGATATTGATAAGCTAGAAATTGAGTCAATAAAAAATTTACTTGAGAAAAATTTTGATCTATCTAATGAGAAGTCTGATTGGTTAGTTGATAAAGCCTTAAACCTCCATAAAGATACAAATTGTTTAAGAAAATATATAAGATTAATTAACGAAAAATATTCAATTGACCAGAAGAAAAATTTTATAACTATGGCATGGAAAATTGCTAGAGCTGATAATATTGTCGATAAGCATGAAGAACACAGGATTAGGAAGCTTTCAGAATTACTTTATGTAGATCATAAGGATTTCATAAAGTCTAAAATATCAACCCAATAATTATTTCTTACAGAATCTATATAATGCAATTTCTCCAAATAAATTTGGAAATAAACTCAAAAGTTTATTGGATTCATAATTACTGTTAAGAACCATTTTTTCAATAATAGTAATATTAAGATCATCGCATAACTTTTCAAAGTCCTTAAAAGTACATAAATGAATATTTGGGGTATCGAACCAATTATTTGGTAATGAATCAGACATAGGCATTTTACCCAAAAGACCGAGTTGTAATCGATTCTTCCAAAAACCCATATTTGGGAAAGTTACAATTCCTTCTTTGGCGACCCTAAGCATTTCGATTATGATCTTGTCAGGATTTTTATTTTCCTGTAGTGCCTGTGTCATTACCGCATAATCAAAAAAATTCTTATCGAAATATTTCTCTAACCCTGAATTAAAATCAGCTTGAATTACACTAATATTTTTACTTATAGACTCTTGTACTTTTTTGATATCTTTTTCGAAACCATACCCTTTTACATTTTTGTTTTTTCGAAGAAAGTTAAGTAGAGTTGAATCACCGCACCCTAGATCAAGCACTGTAGAGTCTTTTTCTATCCATCCTGATATAAATTTAAAGTCTTTTCTATCCATAATTTTCTAACCCTTCCAAATTATCCATAAAATTACTTAATACATTTAGGTAATCAGGTATTGGCATTAAGAATGCATCGTGCCCTTGGTTCGCTTCTATTTCAGCATACGAAACATTCTTCTTTGCTTTTACGAGTGACTTAACAATCTCATGAGATTTAGATGAAGAAAACCTCCAATCACTTGTGAAGGAAACAACTAAAAATTTCGCGTCAGTTTTTTCAAAAGCTAATGATAAATCACCTTTATACTCATTTGCAGGATCAAAATAATCTAATGCTTTTGTCATGAGAAGATACGTATTTGCATCAAATCTTTCTACAAATGCTTGTGCTTGATATCTGAGGTAACTCTCTACTTGAAAATCAACATCATAACCAAAGTGTAACTTTCCTTCTCTTAAATCCCTTCCGAACTTTTGTCTCATTGAGTCATCTGAAAGATAAGTTATGTGGCCTAACATTCTTGCAATACTCAAGCCTCTTTTTGGAATGACCCCAAAATCATTGTATCGACCATCATGAAAATCTGGATCTGTTATTATCGCTTGCCTTGCGACTTCATTAAAAGCAATATTCTGTGCAGACAACTTGGCTGCTGCAGCTACAATAATAGAATTTTTTATTTTTTTTGGATAACTAATTGCCCATTGAAGCGCTTGCATTCCACCCAAGCTTCCTCCTACAACACAAGCCCAGCAATCTATCTCTAAAAAATCTGCTAACATTTTTTGACTATTTACCCAATCTTTAACAGTAACGATAGGAAAATCTGGACCATATTCTTTACCAGTTTTTTCATTTTGTGAATTAGGGCCACTTGAGCCTCGACACCCGCCTAGGTTATTAAGTGAAACAACAAAAAATTTATTTGTATCAAAAGGTTTACCTGGTCCAATGCATGAGTCCCACCAACCAGGCTTTTTATCGTCTTTACTATGATAGCCTGCAGCATGGTGATCACCTGACAATGCATGACATATTAGTATCGCATTATTTTTTTCAGGATTTAGCTCACCATAGGTTTCATAAATAAGTTTGAAACCATCAAGAACTTTTCCACAGTCTAATTTTAGAGTTTCTTTGATATCTACTGTCTTTGGCTTAATAATACCAACTGAAGAGATTTCTTTTTTTTTATCCATAATTTTATCCATAATTTCAATTTGAAATCATGAAAAAAAATTAAGGGAATTTGCTTTGCTTTCTAATTGTCGCTTTAGCTGTATTTTCCCACCCGCAAGCTGATTTCAAATCGGTGTAATATAAATATACTTTAAATTTAAATAATATACAAATAAGCTTAAAAACACTAAATTAAGATATTCAGTAAACTTTGAATAAAGATATTCACTAGACTTGAAATAAAATATATTATTATCAAAGCAATTATGACTGAAAAATCTATCACACCAACTGTTGTAGGTATAAATCTTCTGATAAAGAATAATATGGGGTTAGATATCTGATAAATTATATCAAGTACCGGGTTTCTATTAGATACTGGTGACTGAACGAACCAACTTGATATAGCAAGGATGATGAAAATTATTGTTAAAGCGTTAAAAATACTAAAAATTGTACTTTTTAGAGAATAGATTAAAATTATATCGATGCCTGCTTTCGTTCCATTTATGTAATAACTTGATATGTGGCATAGACAAATAACTATAAAACTTGATATTTCAAATTTCCCTAAGTTCGGTATAAAAAATAATATAGATTTTATTGGTCTTGTTATTTTTATAATAGTTTGAGTAATTGGATTATAGGCACTCGCATTACATAATGCCAAAAGTATTCGCAAAGTAAAAATTAAAACCAAGAAAGATAAAATTATATCCGCTGCACGAAAACCTAATTCTGAAAATGAGTTTGCCATTAATAATACCTATTTTGAAATATCTTTAGATCTCTTCATAGCAACTTCTAATGCCTCTGCTATGATTTCTTTAAAATTTTTATCTTCTAATAACTTAATTGCCGCTTCTGTTGTGCCACCTTTTGATGAAATACTATGTCTTAAATTTTTGACATCTTTTGTAACAAATAACATTTTAGATGTACTATTAAGAAGATGAATTATTAACATTGATTTATCTTCATTTGATATGTTTTTAAATTTACCACAATCTAATAGAGCTTCATAAAAATATATCAAATATGCCGGGCCACTTCCAAACAAAGCTGTAAAGTCATGCATTTCATTTTCATCAATTTTTCTAACATGACCAATGCCACGAAAAATTTCTTCTACAATACCTTTTCTTTCGGAACTCGACTCATCTTCCATGCAAATTCCTGTAATACTTTCATTATAGACTGCACAGAGATTTGGCATAGCTCTTATAACTGAAGAATTATTACGAAGAAGCTTCTTAATCGTCCCAACTGTCACTCCAGCAGCAACAGATATTACTGTCTGATCATCCCGAAAAATATTTATATTTTCATTAATTGCTGTTTCGATGTCTTGTGGTTTAACACATAAAAATATAATTTCAAAAGAACCATTAACTTCAGTACCCGACTCTAAAAATTTACATTTTTCGAGATTGAAATCACTATTTTTTTTATTGTGAAATATGTATATTTCGTCTGAGGGATTAAATTTATTAGAAGATAATATACCGCCTATTAAAGCGCTGGACATATTTCCATAACCTATAAATGCTAATCTCATTTCTCTCTTTGACCAAATATTGCTGTTCCAATTCTTATACAAGTTGAGCCTGCCTCAATGGCAGCACTATAATCTGAACTCATTCCTATTGATAGGGTATCTAAATTATAGCCTTTATTTACAAGCTCATCATAAATTTTTTTAATTCGTAAAAAAGTTTTATATTGAAGTTCATGAGTTTTTTGAGGTTTTGGTATTGCCATTAAACCTCTCAAATTGATCATATCAAATTTTCTTGATTCTAATAAAAAATCCTCAATCTCACTTATATTGAGTCCCGATTTAGAATCCTCTTGGTCTATATTAACTTGGACACAAATATTTATTTTCTTATTCAAATCTCTTCTGTGCTGATTAATTTTCTCTAAAGTTTTTAATTTGTCTATACTGTGTACCCAATCAAAATTATGAGAAATTAGTTTTGCTTTATTGCTTTGGACGCTACCGATAAAGTGCCAATTTATATTGAAATCTCGTAATTTCTCTATTTTTTCAATAGATTCTTGTAAATAATTTTCTCCAAAATCCCTTTGACCTGCGCTATAAGCTTTTTTTATTTTTTCAACACTATGAGTTTTACTGACTGCAATGAGCATAACACTGTTTTTTTCTCTACAAAATAAAGACTCAGACTCTTCGATATCTTTTTTTACTTGTAATATATTTTTCTCTATGTCTGCCATGCAAAATTTTAAGTGTGGGACCTATAAAAATTTTATTTTTTTTGATAAACAATTTTACCGTTTCGAATAGTTGATACAACCTGTGTGCTAAATTTCTTTCCTAAAAAAGGATTATTTTGACCTAAACTCAAACTGTTATCTGTATCAAAAACCCATTCTTCTCTTTTAAAAATGCAGAGATCAGCGCTAGCGTCTTTTTTCAAAATTCTATTTTCTATATTTAGAATTTTTGAAGGGATTGAAGAAACTTTCTCAATTGCTTTATGAATATCTATAATCCCGTCATCAACTAATTCCATCAATAAAGGTAATAGAACTTCTATTGATGAAATGCCAGGTAAAGTACTAGAGAATGGGACTTGTCTTGCATCAGCATTATGCGGTTGATGATCAGAACAAATCGCTGAAATATTTTCAGTGGAAATTGCTTTTCTCAATGAAATTAAATCTTCATTTGTTCGAAAAGGAGGAATTACATGGTAATCGCTATTAAAATCATTTATTACATTCTCATCAAAAAATAATTGATGTATTGCCACATCAGAAGTTACTTCAATTCCCTGTGCCCTTGCATTTTCAATAAGCATAAGGGATTCTGCGCAAGATATTCTGCACAGATGCAATTTTACCCCGGTTAATTTACTCAAAGATATAGCCTCAGCGACTGCTACTGATTCTGCAGCAGAAGGGATACCAGGGAGTCCAAGTTTATTTGATAGTTTTCCTTCATGAACACAGCCCCCATTTGAAAGATGATAATTTTGCGGTTGATAAAAAATTGTTATGTCTAGGCCTGATGCGTATTCCATGATTCTTCTTAGTACGAGAGAGTTTTTTATTGGGTTAAAGCAATTTGTAAATGCTATTGCACCCGCATGCTTTAACTCTGACATCGGACTAAGTCTCTCACCATCTAAGTTTTTAGTAAGTCCTGCTAAGATTTTGACATCACACAAATCTACATTTTTAAAAATTTCCTGAACAAGTTTTATTTGTGCTGGAGTATCAATTATTGGTTGTGTATCTGGCATATAACATACCGTTGTAATCCCTGACGCTACAGCAGCTTTAGATTCGCTAGAAATTGTTGCATCTTTTTCAAGTCCAGGTTCTCTAAACCTTGCTGAAAGATCAATTAATCCGGGACAGACAAAACAGTCATCTGCGTCAATAATTATTGGGGAACTTAGCTTCGTATTATCCTCGTCAATTCCACAAATTTTTCCATCTTTTATATATATGTCATGAACACCAGATATCTCTTCATAAGGATTTATGATATTTGCAGATTTTATGATCATATCACTCATTTATTTATCTCTCTGGGGTTGCATTGATAATGATAAAATAGCCATCCTTACTGCGATTCCATTAGAGACCTGCTGTAAAATCACAGAACGTTCGCCATCAGCTACTTCTGAGCTAATCTCAATACCTCTATTTACAGGACCAGGGTGCATTACAATTCCATTTTTAGCTAAAAGATCTGTTCTTTTTGGATTAAATCCATATAAATTATAATACTCGTGCTCATCAGGAATGAAACTTGAATCCATGCGTTCATTTTGAAGTCGAAGCATTATAACAACATTACAATTTTTTATTCCCTCATCCATATCAACATAAGGCTTAACTCCCATGTGCTCTATTCCATTAGGAAGCAAGGTTTTTGGACCAATTACTCTGATATCAGGCACTTCAACGATTCTCAAAGCGTGTATAAGTGATCGAGCAACACGAGAGTGTAAAATATCTCCAACTATGGCAACTTTTATTTTTTTAAAATCAGGGAAGTATTTACGGATAGTAAAAATGTCTAGCATAGCTTGTGTAGGATGCGCATGTCTTCCATCTCCCGCATTTATAACACTTATATTCGGTGAAACATTTTTTGAAATAAATTCTGCTGCTCCTGAAAGAGGGTGTCTCACAATAAACATATCGCAATGCATGGCTTCAAGATTTCTTAATGTATCTAAAAGAGTTTCGCCTTTTTTTGTAGCACTAAAATCTACATTTATATTTAAAAAATCTGCTGAAAGTCTTTTTGCAGCTAATTCAAAAGTTGTTCTCGTTCTTGTGCTTGCTTCAAAAAATAAATTAACGATAGTTTTCCCTCTTAAAAGAGGAACTTTTTTTACAGGTTGTCCTGAAACACCAGCAAAAGATTCTGCCAAGTCTAAAATATCAAGTATTAGTGGTTTTGATAAATATTCGATATCTAAAAAATGACTAAGACGTTTTTGGGAGACAATATCAGACTTGTTGTCTTTTTCTTCTTCTGTATCAAAATTATTTATTTCACTCACAATAAATCCTCTTATTTATCAATTATCTCAAGTGCTAACGGATCTGGGCCATTTAATTTAATATTCTTATCATTGCCTAGCTCTAGCTTCTCGCCAACAATATCTGCTGATATTGGTAATTCTTTGCCATTGCGCTCAACTAAGACAACCAGTGTTACTGATAAAGGTCTACCAAAATCAAAAATTTCATTTATAGCAGCACGAGTGGTTCTTCCTGTGAATAAAACATCATCAACTAAAATAATATGTTTATCATCTATAGAAACTGGCATTGCTGTAGGCTCAACCTTGGGATTTACTCCGGCTCTGCTAAAATCGTCTCTGTAAAAATTTATGTTTAATGAAGCTGATTTGCCTTCATATCCCATTTTTTTTTGCAACCATTCAGCTATCCAAGCTCCACCGGTATGAACACCAATGATAATAGGATCAGATATTTTGTTTTTTAAAAGGTGGTCCCTAAGAGAATTCTCAATTTTTTGAAGAAGTTCCTGTGTCTGCTCTTTTGAATATTTCATTTTCAAAATAGGATTGTAATATTATTGCTGCAGCAATTCTATCTATTTCTTCTTTATTTACCTTTTTTTTTCTCCCAGCCTGCATTTGCTTTAAAAGTTCGGATTTCGCGTAATTAGATGAATAATCCTCATCAAAAAATATAATATCTGTGCCATCGGATTTTTTTTTCAGTTTATTACCGAAATTCTTAATTTGTTTATTAATGGATTGCTCTGCAAAAATTCGTGGTAAACCTATAACAATATGATTTATTTCCCACTCCTTCACTAACTTATAAATTTTTTCACAACTTGTTTCCATATTTTTATTCAAAATTGTATCTAATGGAGAAGCAATTAAATTTTCAGAGTCACCAATAGCTAGACCAATTCTTTTTTCCCCAAAGTCTATGGCCATAAATCTATCAAATTTCACTGAAGTTGCTCCCAAAAAATTTTTCCAACATCTATGTCGTGAATTTTATTTATCTCTGCAATACATGTTGGGGATGTTATATTTATCTCGGTAATTTTTTCACCAATCATATCAACACCAGCAAAAAATATATTATTTGATGAAAGATAATTCCCAACTTCTCCGCATATTTTTTTCTCATTTGAATTAAGTGTGTACTTTTCAATATACCCTCCAGAAGCAATGTTTGATCTATGGTCATTCTCAGAGGATTTTCTAATAATTGAATGCTCTATCACATTGCCATTTATAATAATTATTCTTTTGTCACCCTCTACTACTTCTTCTAAAAACTTCTGAGCCATAATATAGTTTCTACCCATATCTGTCATATCCTCAAAAATAACATTAAAGTTTTTATCAAGCTCTTCTATATAATAAATAGATCTTCCACCCATTAAGTTTAAAGGTTTTAAGATAATTTTTTGATGTTTCTTTTTGAAGTTTTCTATATCTTTTTTATTTGATGTAACAATAGTATCCGGTATATATTTTGGAAAGTTTAATGTTATGAGTTTTTCATTAAAATTTCTTAACGCGAAACCAGAATTAATTACTTTCGTTTTGTTTTCTTTTACTAAATCCAAAATAAAACTTTTATAAATATAGTTATTATCAACAGGTGGATCTTCTCTCATCAAAACAAAATCAAAATTAGATATTCCCTCTTTTAAAGGACTTGATAATTTATAAAAATTTTTTGAATCATCGTAAATATCCAATTTAGCAATTTCGCCAACAGCTTCAAAAGACTTAATAGCAAGTGAATTAGGAATTAAATAATATAGCTCATAATTTAATTTTGCTGCGGAAAGCATCAACTGATAGGTTGTATCTTTTTGAATGTTTATAGACTCAATTGGGTCCATAATTACAAGAATTTTCTTATTCATTACAAGCCATTATAAATTATTTTTACAAATGAAAACGCTGAAATTACAGCAGTTTCTACTCTGAGAATATTATCACCTAAGCTTGCCGAAGAAAAATTTGATTGCTCAGCAAGCGAGTATTCTTGTTCAGTAAAATCTCCCTCAGGACCGATTAATAAAGAACAAGATGTTTGATTGGCTTTAAAAATTTTTGGCAACATTATCTTTGCTTTTGTATTTAAAATAATTTTTTGTTCAGTTTTACAATTCTGAATATACTCATCTAAAGAAATAATTCTTTTAATTTCTGGAAGATAACTTCTCTCTGATTGCTCACACGCGCTTATAGAAATATTTCTCCAATGAGCTATTTTTTTTTCTGAATCGATTTTTCTTCCAAAAAATATTGAGTTCTTTGAGATTAAAGGTTGAATTGATTGAATACCAAGTTCTGTAAGTTTCTGAATAATTAAATCAGAGCACGGGTTCTTACACAAACTAAATGCTATCTCAATTGGGAGATTTTGTTGCTCTTCATAAATTTCCTTTTCAATATTAATATCGAAATGCTTGCTAGAAATTTTGTTGACGAATCCATAATAATTATATCCAGAATTATCAAATAAAATAATTTTTTGTCGTTCTTTTATCCTTAAAACTTTTAAAAGATAATGATGTTTTGATTTTTCTAAAGAAAGAGAGGAGCCAACTTTAATCGGCTCCTCAATATATAATCTAATGTCACGCACTTTTTAAATCGACTAATACCTATAAGTATCGCTTTTATATGGGCCTTTTTGCTCTACACTTATATAATCAGCTTGCTTACTAGACAATTTTGTAAGCTTAGCACCTACTTTTTCTAAATGTAGCCTCGCGACCTCTTCATCTAAAAATTTTGGGAGCACATATACTTCTTTTGAATATTTTTTTGAATTTTTCCAAAGTTCAATTTGCGCCAAAACCTGATTCGTGAAAGAGGCAGACATAACGTAACTTGGATGGCCTGTGGCACACCCGAGATTTATTAACCTTCCCTCTGCTAACAAAATAATTTTCTTCCCATCTGGAAATTCTATATGGTCAACTTGTGGCTTAATATTGTCCCATTTGCATTTTTTAAGTGACTCAACATCAATCTCATTATCAAAGTGTCCAATGTTGCAAACGATTGCCTCATCTTTCATTTTTTCCATATGATCATATGTAATTACTGAAACATTCCCCGTTGCAGTGACAAAAATATCAACATCTGATACTACAGACTCAACAGTTACTACTTTAAAACCCTCCATAGCTGCTTGTAATGCACATATAGGGTCGACTTCTGTAACCCACACAATAGCTCCAGCATTTCTGAGTGATTGAGCTGAACCTTTACCTACATCACCAAATCCACAAACAAGTGCAGTTTTACCTGAAATCATAACATCTGTTGCTCTTTTAATTCCATCAACAAGTGATTCTCTACAACCATATAGGTTATCAAATTTTGATTTAGTTACTGAATCGTTAACATTAAAGGCAGGGACCTGAAGTTCACCTTTTTTAACCATCTCATGCAATCGAAGAACACCAGTGGTTGTTTCTTCAGAAAGACCTTTAACATTGTCTAGTAATTCAGGATATTTCTCATGCATTATCGCAGTTAAATCTCCACCATCGTCGAGAATCATATTTGGCTTCCACGATGGATCTCCAATTATTGTTTGATCGATACACCAAACATACTCATCTTCTGTTTCACCTTTCCAAGCAAAAACTGGGATACCTTTTTCAGCTATTGCTGCAGCTGCATGATCTTGAGTTGAGTAAATGTTGCAGGATGACCATCTAACGCTAGCTCCTAAACTCACAAGAGTGTCAATTAATACGGCCGTCTGGATAGTCATATGTAAACAGCCAACAATGTTAGCTCCTTGTAAAGGTTTTTCCTGTCCGTACTTTTCTCTTAATGCCATTAAGCCAGGCATTTCGGTCTCAGCAATCCTCATTTCTTTATGACCCCAGTCTGCAAGAGAAATGTCTGCTACTTTATAGTCTGGGCCAATTTTTTCTACAACCTTGCTCATTATTAGACTCCATTAAATTAAACTTTTTATGTTTTCTACTTTATCGGTTCTCTCCCAAGGGAGACCTAGATCTTGCCTACCAAAATGACCATATGAAGCAGTTGGTGTAAAGATAGGGTTCAATAAATCTAGCATATTGATTATACCCCATGGACGCAAGTCAAAAACATCATTTATTATTTGTACAATTTTTTCTTCTTTTACTGTGGAAGTTCCAAATGTGTCAATGCTTATGGATGTAGGTTTGGCAACCCCAATAGCATAAGATATTTGTAATTCACATTTACTTGCTAAACCACTTGCAACAATATTTTTTGCCACATAACGTGCAGCATATGCCGCTGATCTGTCTACTTTGCTTGGATCTTTACCAGAAAATGCCCCGCCTCCGTGTCTGGCCATACCACCATATGTATCAACAATGATTTTTCGTCCTGTCAATCCACAGTCTCCAACTGGTCCTCCAATTTCAAAAGAACCTGTTGGATTAACATGAAGGATGGTATTTTTCGATAAATAGTTTTTTGGCAAGACATTCTTAATAACTTTATCTATTACATACTCTTTTATTTCTTTTTGGCTAATCTCTGGAGAATGTTGAGTTGAAATAACTATAGTGTCTATTGAGTGTACCTTATCCTTATCATACTTAAATGTTACTTGGCTTTTTGCGTCAGGTCGTAACCAACTAACATCTTTTGATTTTCTCAATTCTGCTAATTTTTGAACCAATCTATGAGAGAAAGTTATCGGTGCAGGCATTAATACGTCTGTTTCATTATTCGCATAACCAAACATGAGCCCCTGATCCCCTGCGCCTTGTTCTTCATCATTTTGTTTATCAACTCCTTGAGCAATATCTTTGGATTGTAATCCAATTTTATTTATAAATTCTACAGTTTTTGAATCAAAGCCTAGTTCTTCTGAATCATACCCAATATTCTTTATTGTTTCTCTTACAATACTTTCGTAATCAACTTTTGCTGATGTTGTGATTTCACCACCAATAATAACAACCCCTTTAGATCCTTCTTCAGATTTAACAAGCGTTTCGCATGCAACTCGTGCCTTTTTATCCTGAGCGATCACTGCATCCAAAATCGCATCAGAAACTTGATCACATAACTTATCTGGGTGACCCTCTGAAACTGATTCTGAAGTAAATAATTTTGTTGTCATTTTATTATCCTTATTTTAGTAGAGAAATAATATCATAATCATTTTTTTCGGGCTATAAATATAGCTCTGTAAAAGTCACTGTGTCCTTCGATTGTTGTTCCGTTTGGATAAATAAAATCTTTTAAACTTTTGCCTTTCATCCATTTTGTTGAGCGTTGCTCTTCATAATCAGTTATTGATTTATTCACACATTCAATATTTTTAAACCCACATGATTTAAGCAAATGAATTACATTTTTTTCATTAAAAATTATGCTTATGTTTTTCATGCCTGCGAAAGATTGCCCTTTTTTAACATAAATATTTTTAGTGTTGTTCGTTATTATTGTTTCTAAAATCAAACTACCATTTTTTTTCAATATTTTTTTTATAGTTTCAATATGTGCTTCTGGCGCTTTTGAATGATATAAAACTCCCATAGATAACACCAAATCAAAATCAATTTTCTCTTGCTGAAAATTTTCAACACTACTTGGTATAACTAGAATTTCTTGAATTTTTTTAGCATAAATTTTTGTTGCAAGAAATTGCATTATATAGAGAGGTGTTTTTTCAACTCCTATGGCAATTTCTGGGTCGGTCTCCAACAATTTATATAGATAATAACCATTGCTGCACCCAATATCGCATATTCTAATTCCTTTATCGAGAGGAAGAAATGGCTTAATTCTGTTCCACTTTTTATATGAACGCCACTCGGAGTCAATTTCTGTTCCAAAAAGTATAAAAGGACCTTTCCTCCATGGTGATAGTTCAAGCAGCTTTTCTTCTAAAATTTTTTTTCCGTGTAAACCAATTTCACTTGGGTGTCCAATTCTAATGGCACCATTGGAAAAATTTACATGACTTGTTTCAATGCTAGGCAAACAACTTAATATATCAATCCAATTAGAAAGATTTCCATGAGAAATAAAGTTTACATCTGTTTGAAAATAATTGAAAAGATAATTGTATTTCTGAAAAGTAAGTTCGGAATAAAGACCCTTGTCTTTTATGTATGATAAAGTATTTATTTTACTAATACCCAAGAAATAAAATTATAACACTGAAACCATTTAAAAAAATTTGTGCAACCAATTTCATTAAATCTTTTTTCATATTGTTTTTCGCTTTCTAATAGCATAACATTCTCTAGTGCAATTTTTTTTCTGTCTATTTCTTCTTTTGAATAACCTTTATTTTCCTTAAAAAAATCATGGAAGTTTTTTGAGAATTTATTATTGTCAATTTCGTCAATTATTATCTTTTCAGTTATTATAATTACTCCATGTTTATTTAAGTTATCAAAAAAATTTTTCAAAAGTCGTGTTCGTCTATCCTTTGGAATAAATTGTAATGTAAGATTCAATATAATTACTGAGCTATTTTCAATATTTATGCTAGCAATGTCAGAATTTATTAATTTTATTTTTTTATTATCAATATTTTTCCTACATTCATTTATCATAGAGGGTGATGAATCAACTGCATAAATATTACCGTTTATATTTTGAATTTTATCTTGAACAGATAAAGAACATGCACATAAAGACGAGCCTAGATCATATATATTTGTGTTTCTTTGGTAGAATTTTTTTGCAATGAAACCGATATTCTCAATTAAGAATTCATATCCTGGAACAGACCTATGTACCATATCTTCAAAAACATCGGTGACTTCACTGTTAAAGGTAAACTTATGATCTTTTGGTATCTCTTTATTATATAAATTATCTTTTTTCATAAGATTATAAAATTTATAGTTTTTTCTTTTTAACCATTTTATTTTTATACTCAGAATAAACTGGAATTCCCTTTTTAAATTTTGGAAAATCCTCGCCTTGAATCAATGGATTTAAATATTTTCGACAAGATTTTGTAATATGATAACCATCTGAGGTAATGAAATTTTTCGGTAATTCCTTTTCAATATTCGCAACACTTGCGAGAGGAACTTTTGTAAGAGCCCATTTATAAGGTTCATCAGATAATCTTTTAGTGCTTGCCATCACAGCATTCTCACCTTTAATTGCTAATTTAACCGCATGTTCGCCTAATGCGTATGCTTGCTGAACATCTATTTTAGAAGCAATATGCCGTGCAGAACGCTGTAAATAATCTGCGACTGCCCAATGACATTTATATCCTTTTTTTGCCTTAATTAATTCTGCTAAAAAAGGCGCTACACCGCCAAGTTGTGTATGACCAAAGGCATCCTTAAGACCACTTTCAGCCAAGAAATTCCCTTTTTTATTTTTTGTACCTTCTGAGGCTACAACTACACAAAAACCATATTTTTTAATTGTGCTTTGTACAGTATCTAAGAATTTCTTTTCATTAAAAATTATTTCAGGAAACAAAATTATATGTGGTGGTTTTTTTCTATTTTCATTTGCTAAAGCAGATGACGCAGCTATCCATCCTGCATGTCTTCCCATAACTTCTAAAATAAAAACTTTTGTCGATGTTGCACACATTGACGCGACGTCTAGTCCTGCCTCTAGTGTTGATATCGCAGTATATTTTGCAACTGAACCAAATCCTGGGCAGAAATCAATTAATGGTAAATCATTATCAACCGTTTTTGGAATTCCTATACATTGAATATCAAAATTGTTACTTTTACAAAACTCTGCTATTTTATTGGATGTGTCTTGAGAGTCACCGCCACCATTATAAAAAAAATAACCAATGTCATGTGCTTTGAAAACTTTAAGCAGTTTTTTATAGTCTGAATCGTCATCTTTATAATTTTTTAACTTGTATCTGCATGAACCAAAAGCTCCACCTGGTGTGTACTTCAAGTTTCTTATTGCTATATCTGTTTCAAAAGAAGTATCGATTAACTCTTGGTTGAGTGCTCCTAAGATACCGTCTTGCCCTGCAAATAGTTTTCCAATGTGTTTTTTATTTTTCCTGCAAGCTTCTATTACACCACAAGCACTTGCGTTAATGACCGCTGTTACCCCACCTGATTGAGCATAAAATGCATTTCTTCTTCTTATTTTTTTCATAAGATAAATTTTTTAATAATAAATTATCTTACCACAGTATAATTTGGTTGGAAGTAAGCAAACATAGTATTTTTATAGGTTTATACGCTTTACTTATTTGATAATTCAAAATTGTAGGGTAATATCAAATCCAATAATAAAATAATAAGAATTAAAGGAGAAATTACATGCAAATTATTCTATTGGGTGCTCCAGGGGCTGGTAAAGGCACACAAGCGAAATTTATATCTGATCATCTTAGTATTCCACAAATATCAACTGGCGATATGCTAAGAGCCTCTGTATCTAAGGGTACTGAACTTGGTTTAAAAGCTAAAGTTTTAATGGAAAAAGGAGAGCTTGTTCCTGATGACCTAATTTTAGATTTAGTCAAAGATAGAATCAGCGAAAAAGATTGCGCCAATGGCTTTTTATTTGACGGTTTTCCTAGAACATTGGACCAAGCAAATGCTTTAAAGGATAAGGGGATTAAAATTGATTGCGTGATAGAAATTATGGTTGATGATGACGAAATTATTCAAAGAATGAGTGGTAGAAGGGTGCATACTGCATCAGGAAGAACTTATCACATTAAATATAATCCGCCTAAACAAGAAAATATTGATGATGAGACTGGTGAACCTCTAATACAAAGACCAGATGATAATGAAGAAACTGTCAGAAAAAGATTGGCGATATATCATGACCAGACATCTCCCTTGGTCGATTTTTATAAAAAATCGTCTTTAGTGCAAAATGGAAATAAATACATTGAAGTAAATGGTGTTGGCGATATTGCAACTATTCAGGAGCAAATTAAAAAAGCTCTTTAAAATCGTAAAGCTTGAATATATGCCATATCTTAGCTATTATACGCCACCTACAGGAATTTATTATAATGATGACAAAATCAACAATTAGTGCAAAAAAGGAGACCGTCGAAAGAGATTGGTATGTTATTGATGCTACCGATAAGGTTTTAGGCCGACTTTCAACTGAAATTGCAGACATGTTAAGGGGCAAAAAAAAGCCCTGCTATACTCCTCATGTTGATACCGGTGATCACGTCGTTGTTATAAATGCTGAAAAAGTAAAAGTAACTGGTAATAAGTTTGATGATAAAATGTATTATAAACATTCTGGTTATATTGGAAATCTTAAGTCAATCAACTTTGCTAAACTTCAAGCGAAAAGGCCTGAGCAAATTATTGAAAAAGCTGTCAAAGGTATGATGCCAAAAAACAGACTTGGTAACGCAATGATAAAAAAACTTCATGTGTATCAAGGTCCAGAACATAACCATCATGCACAAAAACCTGTTGCTAAGGAAATATAATGAATAACGTTTGCTACTCAACTGGTCGAAGAAAAGAATCTACAGCAAGAGTATTTTTAACGAAAGGCTCTGGAAAAATAACGGTTAATTCAAATCCACTCGAAAAGTATTTTGGACGAAAAACAAATATAATGGTTGTTAAGCAAGCCTTAGAACTAACAGACACACTCGACAAAACTGACATTAAAATTACTGTCAAAGGTGGGGGTTCCTCAGGACAAGCAGGAGCAATAAAGCTTGGCATATCAAGAGCTCTTCTAAAATTTGATGATTCTTTGAGACCTTTATTAAAAAAGAATGGATTTCTTACCAGAGATTCGAGAGTTGTCGAAAGAAAGAAAGTTGGGCTTAGAAAGGCTAGAAAAGATATCCAATACTCTAAAAGATAAGAATTACATTAGATATATATGTAAGTACATTACGCTTCCAGTAATGAATGTTCTCATAGCCAAATAAACATAATAGCTTTTATCCTTAAACATAAGAGAAAGATCTATAATCCAAGCTATCAAAAAACCAACAGTTAAGATTTGAAGTTGATAAGGAAAGTCCGCAAACATTGCTCCAAATGCAATCACCGAAGGAACAACACTGAAAATGAAAATTTTCGGATTTTTTTCTTCAACATTTCTACCCCAGTTTATTGCACCTATAAAAGATAATATAATTGCACTATAATGAATAAACACTGAGAGACCTATTTCGAAATCATATTTTTCAAGATAATGAATTGCAAATATGAAAGGGAGAAGCCCCATTAGCATTAAAGATAAAGAAGTTTTACTTGAGTATTTTTGATTTGCTAACATAGTATTTATTTTAAACAGTTATTTTTTTATTTAAAGAGAGAAATTATGCCAATATATGAATATCAATGTCAGAGTTGCGGACATCAATTTGACGTTATTCAAAAAGTGTCAGACGAAAAGCTTACAATATGCCCAAAATGTAACGAAAAAAAACTCAAAAAACTAGTTACCTCCGCAGGATTTAAGCTAAAGGGTACTGGTTGGTATGAAACTGATTTCAAAAATAAAAAAAAGGAAAAGAAAACAGAAAAACAACAAAAAAATAAATAAGAGATATGATTTATTCAAAGCTTGGCGATACAGATATTGAAATAAGTAAAATATGCTTAGGAACAATGACTTTTGGTGAGCAAAATACTGAAAATGAGGCTCATGAACAACTAGATTTTGCTTTGGACAATGGGGTAAATTTTATAGATACAGCAGAAATGTATCCTGTGCCACCAAAAAAAAATACACAAGGACTCACTGAGAAATATATTGGATCTTGGTTAAATAAAACAAAAAGAAGGGAAGATGTAATAATAGCATCAAAAGTTACTGGGCCTGCTCCGGACTTTTCTTACATTCGTGATCCTTTGCAAATTGATAAGGAAAATATTGAAATTGCAATTGAGAAAAATTTAAAGAGACTAAATACTGACTATATTGATTTGTACCAAATACATTGGCCTCAAAGGCAAACTAATTATTTTGGAGAGCTAAATTATAAATATACAAAAGAAAATAGAAATCAAATTATTGATAATATAAATGAAAGTTATGAAGCTTTAGATAATTTGGTTAAGAAAGGAAAAATTAGGTCTATTGGTCTTTCTAACGACACGTCATGGGGTTTAATGAAATTTGTTGAAATTTCGAATACTAGATTGTTTTCGAAGATTGTCTCTGTTCAAAACCCTTATAGCCTTCTAAATAGAATTTATGAAATCAACATGGCTGAGATTGCAGAAATAGAGAACATTAAGTTACTAGCATACTCACCATTAGGTTTTGGAGTATTAACTGGTAAATATTTAAAAAATTCACCTAAAAATGCAAGGCTTACAATTTGGAACAGATTCAATAGATATAGCAATAAATATGCAAAATCCGCGACAGTAGAGTATGTGAATTTAGCTGAAAAATTTAATCTGACTCCAACTGAACTTGCTCTTTCATTTGTCAATAATCAACCATTCGTTGCCAGTAATATTATTGGGGCCACAAATTTAGCTCAGCTTGAAGAAAATATTAAAAGCATAAATATTAATTTAAGTGAAGAAATTTTAAGCGAAATTGAAGAGATAAACCAAGCATACCCAAATCCTGCGCCATAATGAGATTATCTAAATTTATAGCCCATTCAGGATTTTGCTCTAGGCGAGAAGCAGAGCAACTCATTAGCTCAAAAAAAGTAAAAATAAATCAGGAAATTTGTGAGGATTTTTCGTACAAAGTGCGTGGCGAAGATGAGGTTTTTATTGGTAAAAAAAAAATACAAATACAAGAGAAAATTGAAGTTTATGCCCTTAATAAACCCAGAGGGTATATAACTTCAAAAGTTGGCCAAAACAATAGAAAAACCGTTTACGATTTGCTTCCTGCAAATAAACAAAATTTACTTTCTATAGGGCGTCTTGATTTTAATACAGAGGGTTTGCTTCTTTTTACGAATAATGGTGAAATTGCAAGATATTATGAGCTTCCCAAAAATAAAATTAAAAGAATATATGATGTAAAAGTATTTGGTGATTTTAAAGAATCGTATCTAAAAAAAATCCAAGATGGAGTTAAAATCAGAGGAATAACTTATAATGTTGATAAAATAGTTTTGACAAAAAGGCTTAAAACAAATAATTGGTTTCGAATTTACCTTAGTGAAGGAAAAAATAGGGAAATTAGGAAAATTTTCGAGAATTTTAATCTTGTTGTAAATCGAATAATTAGGACAAATTACGGTGAGTACTCTATTAATAAAATGCGGTCTGGTGAATTTAAAAAAGTTAAGAGTAAAAATATTTAATTATTTATTAAGTTCAATTACACCATTGTCGCTACTAACTAATACTTTATCTGCTTCCCTTTCAGCAAATAAACCAACGGTAACTACGCCAGGTATTTGATTCAATTCTTTCTCAAGAGTAATTGGCTCCATAATTTCTAAATGATTAACATCAAGAATTATGTTTGAATTATCAGTAATAAAGCCTTCTCTCCAAACTGGCATACCCTTATATTTTATAATTTCCCGTGCGACATATGACCTTGCCATTGGCAAAACTTCAATCGGAAGTGGGAATTTTCCAAGAATATCTACAATCTTAGAGTCATCGACTATGCACAAAAATTTCTTTGATGCCCCTGCAATGATTTTTTCCCTTGTGAGTGCTCCGCCACCACCTTTTATTAGTTGTAAATTATTATTTACTTCATCTGCGCCATCAATATAAATTGGAATATCGCTAACATCATTTAGATCTAATACCCTAATACCATGAGCCTCGAGTTTTTGTTGAGTTGATAAAGAACTTGCCACAGCACCTGAAATTTTATTTTTAAGTGGCTTAAGAAAATCTATAAAAAAATCTACGGTAGAGCCCGTTCCAATACCAATTACGTCATCATACTCAACAAAATCAATTGCAGCCCTAGCAACAGCTTGTTTCTTTGAATCAGAATTATTCATTTATATTTAACCATATACTTGTTATATGTATTATAATTCATATATGCCTTACTTTGTATTTAAATATCAGGATAATAAGTTCAGATCAGTAGATCATATAGATACCTTTGAAACATATAAAGAGGCCAGATCTCTTGCAAAAGATTTGAGAAAAAAACATTCTCCAAATAATCCAGATGCTTATAAAGTAGTTTTTGCTCAAGACATGCTAGAAGCAGAAATGCTTATACTAGAAAAAAGAGATGCTCCCATCCTAAAAGAATGGGAAAAATAAAATCTAATAGTAAAAACAATTCATGAAAAATAAAGTCCCATTCAAGGAAGCTGCACTATACTGGTTAAAACTTGGATTTATAAGTTTTGGAGGCCCCGCCTCTCAGATCAGCATGATGCATGAAGAAGTTGTTGAGAGAAAGAAATGGATTGACGATAAAAGCTTCTTTCATGCGTTAAATTTTACTATGCTTCTGCCAGGGCCGGAGGCACAGCAACTAGCAACTTATTTGGGATGGTTGATGCATGGAAGAATCGGAGGTTTTACAGCAGGAATACTTTTTATCATACCTTCTTTTTTTATATTAATTGTTTTGACATATATTTATGTAAATTTCTCTAATAGCCCTTGGGGGGAAGGAATATTATATGGTGTAAAAGCTGGAGTTATAGCTATAATTTTTTCGGCAACAATTAAAATAGCTAGGAAAGTATTAAATAAATATTATTATTGGTTGACAGCAATTCTTGCTTTTGCAGCAATTAATGTTTTAGATGTAAATTTCCCTTTAATTATTATTTCTGCAGCAATCGTTGGACTTTTTTTTTACTTCAAGAAAAATGGTAATAAGAATATAAGCCAAAATAGTTATAAACCTTCAAATGAAATTTATAAAAAATCTATAAAGACCTTTTTAATTGCAGTGATTTTATGGTCATTAGGGTTTACGCTCATCCTTTTATCACGTGAAGATATCCTATCAAACCTATCTCTTTTTTTTAGTAAAGCTGCTCTTGTAACATTTGGTGGCGCATATGCTTTGCTACCTTATGTATTTCAAAATATTATTGAGAATCATGGCTGGCTAACGTCTCAACAGATGATAGATGGTTTAGCGCTTGGCGAGTCTACTCCAGGCCCACTAATTATGATAGTAACTTATGTTGGTTTTATTGTTGGCTGGTATAATGACATTTTAGGTCTAGGATCACCTCTTTTAGGAGCTATTATCTGTGCAGCAATTGCAACTTTCTTTACATTTCTTCCATCCTTTGCATTTATTTTTATTGGAGCACCACTAATTGAATCAAGTAAAAAAAACAAAAGTTTAGATACACCATTAAGCTTTATTACATCAGCAGTGGTTGGACTAATTGCAAATTTAGGCTTTATTCTTGCTTATAATTCGTTATGGATTGATAATGGAGGAACTGAGTACTTTGATATTCATCTTTTTATTTTAATAATCCTTAGTTTTCTTGCTCTAACTAAGGCAAAAGTCGGTATATTACCATTACTTTTGACATTAGCTATGACAGGAGCAATGATGAAATTTTACTTCTAACTAGAATGGACGAATATATTAAAAAAAATAAATATGTAGAATTTACTTACTCAATAACGAATGATAATAATGAAGTAATTGAGCAAGTAGAGCTTCCAGTGAACTATGTACATGGAGTCAAAATGGGTTTATGGCCAAAACTTGAAGATGCATTGGAGAACAAAAAAGTTGATGATGAAATTAGTGTTACCTTTGAACCTGGAGAAGTTTTTGGTAAGGAAGATGAGGACCTAATATTCGAGGATCAAATTAAAAATGTTCCCGAAGAATATCGAGAACTTGGTAAGATTGTTGAGTTTCAAAACGAAGCAGGCGATGTGAAGCCTTTCAGAGTAACTCAACTAACTGAAGAAAAAATAGTGTTGGATGGCAATCATCCATTATGTAATTTAAAGATAAAATTTAATGTAAAAATCATAAATGTTAGAGATGCTACAAAAATCGAAATCGACGCATTAAATGAGGTAACTGAAAACTAAATATTTTCAAAAAGGCTGTGGGTGAAATCAATCTCACAATCTTTAAACCACTCTATTTCTGGATAGGATTCTGATATTTTTTTCGCACACTCTAGAAAACAATCACAAGTATCATAATTAAGTTCTTGTTGTTGGGATAAGAATTTCTTCTCAGAAAATACATCCCAGAAGACTATAAACTTCCTCACTAAATTTTTCTCTATAAATCGATTAGCTTTTGTTTTTCCTTTCTTATTACCAATAGTCACCTTCTTGAGTGTCTCCGACATCTTTGTTAGCTTATAGCTCATTGAGCTTGCTGGATGTGGCATACCCTTAAGTAGCTTACTTGTGTGTTCTAGACTATAAATGGCCTCCTGATATAACTTATTCCTCTCCTCAAGAGTATAGGCATTGTTCTCACTTAATATGAGTATTATGAAGTCTTTAAAAGTATTTTCTAAATTTTCTCGAATCTCATTGTTATCAATATTTAAAAAACCATATTTTTTTGACATTGCAGTGCAAAAATCATCGTCAAAAATATTTTTAAGTTTAAATGTAGAAACCAAATCTTACCTCTTTCTATGATTATAAGTTTTTATGCACAATTTGTGCCAATATTTAATGGTATAAATTTTATGTTAAACGCTTGATTATTTTCTTAAAAATGCTATATTTAAATTCTGGTTATACCACGCAAGAACCTGCGTAACAAGTTCACTATATAAATTGATTTAAATACTAGTGAGGTAGTTATGCAAAATCAAATATATAGAGGCGTTCAACACGACGCAAAATCACAACAAAACAATCAAAGTAATTCTAGCCGTACTTACAGAGGTGTTTCATTTAAGCAAACTAATTCTGCAAGAACTGCTGGGCAAAATGCTCAAATGAATTACAGAGGTTCTGCTTATTCTAAAGCTGTTTAATCTCTACTAGGTTGTTTGTAGAGTAAAGGTGAGATGTTATTCTTTGGTCAAGTTCGCTCCTTTATCGAAATAACATCTCAATCTTTCTAAAACAAAGCTGAACTAAGTTCGTTAACAGCTTTCAACATATCTGGATCATCAGTGATCGCTTCAGAAATAGAACACCTGCAAGCAGTCGTAGGATTAACGCCGGAAACAATTAATTTCGCAGCATGAACTAAAAGTCTTGTGCTTGCACCTTCATCTAATCCATTACCTTTTAAATTTCTTGTCATGTGTGCAAATTTAACAAGAGCAGTACTTAATTCTTTATCTGCACCAGTTTCACTTTCAATTATCGATTGTTCAATTTTTGCTTCAGGGTAGTCGAACTCAAGAGCAACAAATCTTTGTCTAGTACTTTGTTTAAGGTCTTTAAGAATACTCTGGTATCCAGGGTTGTAAGAAATTGCCATACAAAAATCTGGTGTTGCTTCTAAAACTTCCCCAACTTTCTCAATTGGAAGAACCCTTCTGTCATCGCACAAAGGATGAATAACAACTGTTGTATCTTTTCTCGCCTCAACTATTTCATCTAGGTAACATATTGCGCCTACTCTTACAGCTCTGGCTAAAGGACCGTCAATCCAAACTGTATCAGTTCCTTGGATTAAATATCTTCCCACTAAATCAGATGCTGTTAAATCATCATGGCAAGAAACAGTAATTAAAGGTCTTTTTAATCGCCAGCTCATGTGTTCCATAAATCTTGTCTTGCCACACCCTGTTGGGCCTTTTAATAAAACTGGCAATTGATTTTTATATGCACTCTCGAAAACTTCTATTTCGTCTCGAACAGGATAATAAAAAGGTTCTTCTTCAATGATATAGGTTTCAGATTTAAAAGAGGTAGCGTCCATTTTTCTTATTTGTTGTTTGTACAATAAAATTATCTCACCTAAATTGTTTAAGCAAGTTGTTTATTATATATACTTTAAATAACAATAAAAAAGCAGTTAAATTAATAACTTAAAACTATAAAGTACTTGTAAATTTCGACATTTAGAAGATCGTAGCACCAAAAATTTTTACAACTTCATGCTCCAGACCTAAAACAAGTCTTCCAAGATAGTCACCAGAGAACTCTGTACTTTTTTGTTTATAGATAACAGTGATGTGATCATCTCGCCTCAGGCAGCCCATAGGGTTAGCTTCCTCTTTTAACGTCGATAATAGCTTATTATTGGCCCATTGCTTTCCAATTTCGACTTCGTTAGCTCCCATTAGAAAGGTTTCAGAAAAGTTCTTAGTAAAGCCCCCATAATCATTTTTATTGGAAGCTTTTACTAAGTCTAACCAGAGAGGATTGGCAATCTCAAAAATATCTGTATCAGATTTTTCTAGAAACTCCATTTAACCAGCCTTTTTTTGCTCCTCATCAACAATATGATAGAGCGGCGCTTTTTCCATTGTAAATTTACCAGTCTCTGGATCTCTTCTTGAAAGTGTTAAACAATGCCAGTTATCGTCATCAAGCTTTTTAAAGTCTGATCTATAGTAATAACCAGGCCATCTAGTTTCTTCTCTAAAAAGAGTGTGCTCTGTAACACATTGCGAAACAAGTGCTCGATGTTTAAGTTCCCAAGCTCTCATTAATTGATGGAGATCTTCAGCACCAACATTTTCTAAATCTTCTTGAAGAATTTCTAAATCCTTCAAACCTTTTTTCAATTGATGTTCGTTACATTGGTAACCTACTGTAATACCACCACAGTATTCATCCATAATTTTTTGTAATCTTTGTAGCCCTTGGATTGGCAATAAATAGCTTGGTGAAACTGTTCCTGAGGTAATTTCATTTCTACCAACAGTAAAGTTCTCTAAAGGCTTGTAAACTTCTTCTTTAAAATCATTAATCTGTTTTTCAGAAACACTTGGTTTAGATTCCATGTCATTTATGTATTGAACTGCTGCTTTAGCTGCAAGTCGTCCTTCAGTAAATGACCCTGATGAAAATTTGTGAGCTGTTCCACCAACTGTATCGCCTGCACCAAAAACACCATCAACTGTCATCATTCTGTTATATCCCCAGAAGTATTCTTTTGGAGAGAGGTCTGATGGCCCACTAACCCAAGCTCCAGAGCAAGTAGCATGAGAGCCCATAACATATGGCTCTGATGTGGTTAATTCAGGATTTTGATATTTAGGATCAATATCTTGTGAAGCCCATACTACAGCTTGCCCAACAGTCATTCCTAAAAAGTTTTCCCATCCAATTACTTCAAGATGTGGATCTTGGAATGCTTCCATTGTGACCATATGAATAGGCCCTCTTCCAGCTTTGACTTCTTCTAAGAATGCATGATTTCTTAAACAAGTTGGTGTAGGGTGATGATCAATGTACTCCCCAACCATTTCTTTTGTTTGGTCATACCACTTAGATTCATACTCTTCACCGTAAGTATTTTGAGTATAGGTTTTTAGATGTAAGAAATATGCTCCAACAGGACCATATCCATCTTTAAAACGACATAATACAATTCTATTTTCCATTTGTGTCATTTTAGCGCCTAAAGCTATTGGCAATGCATAGCATGATCCATTACTCCAGGGCGCGTACCAGGTTCTTCCCATTCCTTCACCAACTGCTCTTGGTTTGAAAATGTGAGATGCGCCACCTGCACATATGATCGTTGCTTTAGCGCGAAATACATGAAAATCTCCTGTTCTCATATTAAAGCCTACAGCACCACCACAACGGTTGTCTTTGCTTTCATCTTTAAGTAAGTGGGTAATCATAACCCTGTTATAAACTTTGCTGGCTGATTTTTTTGCAGCCTCCGCTACGATTGGCTTATAACTCTCACCATGGATCATTATCTGCCATTTTCCTTCTCTTTGATAACGGCCTTCTTTATTTTTCATTAATGGAAGTCCCCACTCCTCAAACATATGCACACATGAATCAACATGACGTGCCATATCAAGAGCTAGATCTTCACGAACCATACCCATCAAATCATTTCTTGCATACCTAACGTGATCTTCCGGTTGGTTTTCATTCCATCTGGTTCCCATGTAACAGTTGATAGCATATAAGCCCTGTGCGACAGCACCACTTCTATCAATATTTGCTTTCTCAACACATAGGATTTTCATGTCACGACCCCAGTATCTAGACTCAAAGGTCGCACCAGTACCCGCCATACCACCGCCGACTATGAGTATGTCGCAATCTTCGTAAACTGTTTTATGATTTGCCATTAGTAGTACACTCCTTGCTTAAAGGTATCTTTTGCACGTGATGGTAATCCATCTTCATTAATTAATGCAGCATCTCTGTTGTCACCAATTTTCAAGTAGTCAGGCTCATTGAAAAGAAGCTGAGAATCATGCGCAGCTTGATCAGGAACTTCTGCATCCGCAACTTTGTGAATGTGTTTGCCCCATGGTTTTGTAGTAATAGGTGAAACGAAATTCTTTTCAGTTCCGTTTCTGAAAGTGATTTTCCATGAGATAGTTCCTTTTTCTTCTTCTCTTAAAACTCTAACTTTATGCCCCATAGGCGCAAAGTCAGCATAGCCACGAGCATCAATCGCATTCTGTGGGCAAGCTTTCACACATGAATAACATTCCCAACAAAAGTTTGGTTCAATGTTTACCGCTCTTCTGATTTTTGGGTCAATGTGCATGATATCGGATGGGCAAATATCTACGCAGTGGCCACATCCATCGCATCGGGTCATATATACAAATGTTGACATAACTTTTTCTCCTTTCTACTACAAAAATAAATAATTAAAATTCTTTCCTTATTTAATAATGTCTTGGTGCTTCACGTTTAATCCCCAAGCCAAATTGTTTTGGTGCATCAGCTGGCTCTGGAAGAGAATCTCTAGAACCATCGGCTTCAGCCAAATGTTTTTGAATTGCGGCTCCAGGCTTATAAAACATGTGAGCAAACTTAGACCAATAAACTCCTCCATATAAAACTATATTTGAGAGGATAAATAAAATCAAAAATAAAACTCCTAACGCTGAACCTTGTGCTTGGAAATAAGACCATAGTAAGCCAAAAGTTGAAGTGATAACAAGCGATAGAACAAATAAATCTGTAAAGACTACGCGGTACCATTTGTGTCCTTCTGCAGCTACGTCGACTCTTAAAAAGAACCAAAACCAATATGCACCTAAGCATGTCATCGCTGCCCCTAGATGCCAAAGTTGAGAAACAATTTCTGGAGTAACTGAGGTTGGTGTTGCGTATTTAAAAACAAGAATTGCTGAGGTGACCCAAAAAATAATTGTGCCGTACATTCCTAGTAAATGGGCGACTTGTCTTTTCCAGCCACAAAATTCGCCAGAAATTAATACATCGTGAGCAACTGTTTCAACGATAATTTTTGCTTTCTTTCCAGCGGGTACATTAGTTTTCGCTTTTTGTTTTGCTTTTTTCGCATTTTCAAAAAAGTATTTTACATTTTTTTTGTGTATTATATCTAATACAACTCCACCAATTACTAGTCCAGCCATAGCAAGTAGAAAACCTTGAATAGCAATTGTTGGTATAGAATTTGAAAGTTCTACAAACGGATTTATTGATACAAATGTTGGCATATTTCCCCCTAAATAAACCAGATTTAAAACACCTAAATATTCTTGTTTTTTATAATTTTTATAGCAATAACCTTAACCTATATCTATACTAAAAGGTAATAGCAATAATTTAATTTACTATAAGTAAAATTTATAATGTCAGAAAAATCAACGCCTATCTGTGACTTTGGACAAAATGCGTACGACTTCAATTTAGGTTGTACAAATGGAAAAAATTGGACACTTGATTCGTTAAAAGGTGAGCGTGGTTTACTTATCTTTTTCATTTGTAATCATTGTCCTTTCGTCAAAGCGATCATTCCAAAACTCATTAAAGTAACCAACACTTTGATTGATCATGGTATAAATTCTGTAGGTATTATGTCCAATGATACCGACGAATATCCCGAGGACTCATTTGACAACATGAAACGTATAGCAAAAAAAAATAATTTTTCTTTTCCATATTTATTAGATGAAACACAAGAAATTGCAAAAAAATATGGTGCCGTGTGTACTCCAGATTTTTTTGGATATAATCAATCTCTCGAACTTCAATATCGTGGCCGGCTTGATGCAACTAGAATGTCTGCTACGAGTAATGACCTAGAACCAGAATTATTAAATGCGATGATTGAAGTCGCAAAAACAGGTAATGGTCCCACAGAGCAAAATCCTAGTGTTGGTTGCTCTATAAAATGGAAATAGATAAAAAAAATTTTTTTATCAATAGAAATATAAATAAATTTTTTCTTAAGCTCTTAAAATTCATTTCAAAATAAAGATTTGTTATAATTATTTTCATGAAATACAGCTACTTTCTCATTACAATGATAATAGTAATTAAGTCTAATGATGTTTTTTCTCAAACAATATGTCCCGGAGCGGATGAATGGAATAATAATTGTTATGCCAAATATACTTTTCAAGACGGTTCTGTGTATGAGGGGCAATGGCATAATAATAAACCTGATGGACTAGGTGCTTACACTTTTGGATCAAAATCAGAGTTTGCAGGAGATGAGTACTTGGGTGAATTCAAATATGGGGAAAGACACGGGCTTGGGTCTTATGCTTATAGTAATGGCGATAAATATTTTGGAAGACACAAAAACAATAAAGCTGACGGTTATGGAACTTATACTTACAGCAAAGGCGATAAGTATGTTGGTAAATTTAAAGATAACAATGCCCATGGCTTAGGTACATATACTTATAACAATGGAAATAAATATGTTGGCGAATTTAGAGACGATTTAATGCATGGCCAAGGTGTATTCACATATGACAATGGTGATAAGTATGTTGGAAGCTACAAAGATAACCAAGCAAATGGATATGGCACTTACACGTGGAAAAAAGGCCACATATATATTGGCAATTGGAAAAATGGTAACCGTCATGGATTCGGAAAAATGATTTATTCTGACGGTTATGTCCAAGAGGGTAATTGGGTCAATGATATTTTAACAACGGACAATAACTCTATTGCGAAATATATTAAAAGGAAATTTTATTTCAAAAGTGATAATTTTTCACATGCTGGATAAGAATAAATAGAATTTAACTAGCTTTTAGGATCTTTGTAACACCACTGATCATCTTTATGAATTGCTAAAGCAGCAAGCCACCATTTTGGTCTAGGGTATCTCGTTAAGTAAGACATTATCTCAAGCTTAAAATATTCATAACCTAGGCTATCTGCTATATAATTTGAATTTAGATTCTCAAATATGTGCTCACTTAAATTTTGGCAAACATTACCCCAACTTTTCAGCTCCAAAATTTCATTTTTGTAATTACGTTTTGTCGAGATCCATAGCGCTCCGCCACCTTGCCAATACTTTTTTTCCCAACTTGTAGTGTATGTATCCGGGGTTATTTCAGTTTGAGAATCTCCATAAAAATAAAATGAAGAAATATCTTTTTCAGGGTTTAAAATATCCTGAACACTATACATATAATTTCTATGATGCGTGAGCATCGACATACCGTAATTTATAACTTGACCATCAAGTTCATCTAAAGAGGTATAACTTCTGTAGCCATAAAAATCTGTCAAATATACAAAGTTTTTATCAAAAAAGTACAAATGGTCGTATTCAAAAGTACAACCTTCTGCGCAAGATTCTTTCTCTGGGGAAAGTATACTTATGTAGGTACTTTGTTTATCAAAAAATTGCTTTTCATTGTAATCATCTGCTGGATACCTTCTATAATGTTCATTTCCCTTCGTTGGTCCCCAAGGAAAGTCTTCATAAGTAGTAATAGTATATTTACTGTTTCGATATGATGTGTATTCTTTTTGAAGACAATTTGGATCAAGATCATGACCAGTATATATAAAAATGTGAGAGCGATTATCAAATCGTTTGTTTACTTTTGATTTAGAACAAACCTCTAGAAATTTATGGATTGCTTTAGATTTTTCATCATCATATTTAGGTATAGTATATTGTGATTTTATCTTTTTATATTTTTTTTCATAACTAAGTCTTTTGCCATTTTGATAAAAAGCGGTTTCAATTATATCGCCTGATGGGCTGAACCAAGTTTGAGTACCACTTGGAACACCATTTACGAAATGCAATTTGGCTGAAAGATAAGAGGGTGTTGATTTACCATTATAGTATGTGCTGTATTGACGTATCACTCCATGTAACAGACCATTTCGATAGGTTGCCCCAAAAACTTCTCCGTGCAATAGACCGTTCTTAAAATTATATGTATCACCTTGTATCTTATAATTGCCATCAAGTGGCATATTTGTTTCGAGTGATACAAATTGCCCTTGATCATTTTTTAAAATACCAAGTTCCTTGTTGTTGTCTTTTACAATTGAAATATCATGAAAATCTTGAAACTTTTTCTCCGACCATGGATTCACGTATTGATTTGAGTCTGCAAGAACTTGGCAGGAGGAAAAAAATAAAGCTAAAATTATTAGCTTAATTTTCATAATTATTTTCTAACATTTCGACCCACTGTTTAAATTCTATAGTGATTCCATAATCAATATAATTTTCATCGCCCCACATTCCCCTGCAAGGGCTATTGTATCCGCTTGATTCACCGACAATGGCGATACTAGTAAACATGTTGTTATGACCAGCAGGCGATTTTTTATTTGAACCACAAGGGTTTTCTTTGTTTAAATACAGTAGAGCTGTTTCTACATTGCAACCAGAACTATGAAACGCTTCATGATGCCCATTCTCGTCTTGTGGAAAATCATCATACCAGGCGTTAAAATTTCCCCAAACACCTTCGGGCTTACCTTCGCTATTATAATTGCCAATTTGAAAATCTGTTCTACCCGCTTGTGCATAATAACACCTCCCGTGCAGACCAACTTTTACACCATTTCTATAATTTCCAGCATAAAATATTCCATCACTTCTTCTGGTAGACCTACCATGCCAAATTCCTTCATGAAAAAAACCATGTTTTTTACCATTGTAATAGAGCCCTTTGGACCAAGTTCCGCACCACTTTTCGGGATCACAAGCATGATCAACTACAATTTTTCCCCAACAATCATTCCATTTAGAAACATCTTCACCCTTGCAAACTTTTAACACATCTTTTTCTTCTATCTCTATGCTTTTGCTTGGAGGTAAATTTTTGATTTCAGCATTTGATAACTTTTCATTTTCTGCACTGAAAACATTCAAAGAAATTAAGAGAGGCAAACAAACTTTAAAGAGATTAATTTTCATTAAATATAAAATTCAAAAATTTATCAATAAGAAATTTTCTCTAATTCTACATCTTTTCGTGATTTTAGAGTATCAATATCCTTGTAAAAAAACTTATGTTGCACCCAGCCGTGTGCTATTTCATCCTTATAAAGAAAAATTGGTGTATTTTCCTTGTATTTGTTATCAAGCCAAGTTACCGAATTTACTTCGTTTATAGTATCAATTACAGAATTTCCATGTTTTTTTCCTTCTACCATTTCACCATAAAAAATATGGGTTTTTTGGGTCAAATTATCAATCAGTTTTTGATAAACAAAACCAGATGCAAGATCATTTTTCCAATTACCAATTGTAATAGAAGTCATACTTTCACCTTTAAGATTTTCAAAAATTACTTCATAACGACCGAAACCATTAAACATAGAATTTTTAAATTGACCTTTATAAATTGACATTAATGTTCCGTCATCAGCATTATACTCATAAAATTGGCCGTACCCATCAGCGCCTTCTAAAGACCATCCACCAACATAATGCATGACCGTTTTTTCACCTTTAATAGTTACCGAACATATTGATTCTTCTTCAGCCCAATATGTGTAATCGCCATATCCTTTGCAGTGTTTCTTTACATCATCCGAAATCTCAGATGTCTGTGAAAAAGCAACTACAGGAATAAATAAAATTAATAAGGTAAGTTTTTTTAACATTTTTACAATCTCCATAAAATTAGATTAAGGTGGGAGGCCAACTTTATTAGGAAGATAACCCCTCCCACCACCGTCAACTAACGGCTGTCATTACATGACGATTAAATTAAATAACAAATTTAGGAAAAAAGATTTACCCAGTTGAGGCTTAGACATAATGGGTTTACCCAAAATGGGTAAGTGAGAGTGGATATTGCTAGAACTAACTAGCAGAACTCATTTTTTTTGCTAATGTATCTGCAATTTTTGGTGTCTGTTTGCCCCAGCGCGAGTCTCGCATTTCTTGGGCAGCTTTCTCATAATTTCCTTCTTCAAGAGCATCTAAAAAGTTTTTAAAACCTGAGACGCTTTCCATGCCCATTTGAGAAACCATTTCTACAACAACACTAAAGGCAAGTGGATGAATATCCATGTCACCCAAGATTTTCTTTGCTTCATCAGTGGCTTTTGAAAAATCTCTTTCATAAGTAATTCGCCACTCCCAATCCTCGTTACTAACCGTGCTGTAAAAATCATTTGCCGAGACAGCGCCTTTGGTATGTTTATTTATTATATTCATGTAGGGCACGGAGGGGATTCTTTGCCCGTAAACATATTTAGTTAGAGTCGTATAAGGGATATCTGTCTCACGAGAGAATGCTTCAAGTGTAATATTAAAACTATGCAAATAGTCTTTTAATTTCATAATTTAATTATACTTGATTGTTTCATTTGAGTACAATTTTACGCATGTCAAATAATAATATTCAGCTTCCAGAGGACTGGCTAGAGCATTTGTCTCCAGAGTTTGAGAAGCCATATATGGTTAAGTTAAAAGCCAAACTTTTAGAAGATAAGAAAAATGGAAAAAAGATTTACCCGCCCGGCTCATTAATTTTTAATGCTTTTCATTTAACGCATCTAAAAGATTTAAGAGTGGTACTACTTGGACAAGATCCTTATCATGGGCCTGACCAAGCGCATGGTCTATGTTTTTCAGTACCGCTTGGGGTAATCCCTCCTCCGTCTTTAAAAAATATTTTTAAAGAATTGAAAGAAGATTTAGGTATTATTAAAAATCCAAACGATGGGAATTTAGAGAATTGGGCAAAACAGGGCGTTTTTCTTCTAAATACTTCCTTAACTGTATGTTCGGGACAAGCAATGTCTCATAAAGATATTGGATGGGAGCAATTCACGGACAAAGTTATCTCAGTTATTAGCGAACAAAAAGAAAAAGTAATATTTGTCTTATGGGGTTCGCATGCGCAAAGCAAAATACCACTCATAAATACAAAACACATAATTATAAAATCGCCGCACCCATCTCCCTTATCAGCGCATCGTGGTTTTTTTGGAAGTAAGCCTTTTAGTCAGATCAATCAGAATCTTGAACAAGCAATTATTTGGTAGTAATTATTCTCCTAGAACTTTCTTTTCAAAAGTGCCCTCTCTGATGGATTGAATCTTTTCAGATGCTGAAATACCTTTAAGGTCTGTTGATGGAGAATTATTTTGACAGTTAATTGAATTGCCATTTCCAAGATTAGAATTTTGTAAATAAGATTCTTTTTTTCTCAAGTCATGTAGCTTTGAATAATGTTTTTCAAAAGAACCATCATATAATTTCTGGAATCTCTCTTGCATCGACATTCCTGTGAAAAAATTTGATTCTGAATCTTCTTTTTTCAAGGCATTAACCTCATCAAAAGTTCCTGCAAAATGTTTTTCAATGGAGCCATCACGAATTTTTTGATATTTTTCTCCAGCATTTAGTCCAGAAAAAAACTCAGATTTACTCTTATCCATTAGATATGATTTCTCATCTTGAGCAAAGCAATTTATATCTAGCTTTTGCACTTGTTTCGTATCAAAAGCTTGTAAAGGTGTGATAAGACACGAGACTAAGACAAAATAAACAAATTGTTTGGCTTTAAAATGCACGTTTTACCTCAAAATTAAGTTTAACTCACCTTAAATGAAGCAAGCAGCGTGCCAAAGATTTATGGTGAGTTTAAATCTGCTATATACATTTACTACCTTAGCAATAATTTGGAAAAACTCCAGTTAATTCTTGCAACCCTATTTTTTTCTTGATCTGCAAGGCATGCAAAGTGCTCTTTATAGGCAATGGCTTCTGGAAATGAGAGGCAGCTTCCTATAATTGAAGAGATGTTTTCACTAGATCGAAAATCTTTTTGATTATTACTGGGGATATTTTTTTGCTCAATTTTTGTGGAATTTTGAATTACTTGCTCTTCTTCTTGTGCGAACTCATCTGGATCGCCTCCTGCATAGGATTGAAAACTTAGTAATACAAATAATAGAGAAACGCAAAAACAATAGAATAAAGAATTCTTTTTAAATAACATTATCTAATTCCTCCTTAGGAAATAAAAATTTAATAAATCTTCGCTCTAAGATGGCCAGTATTTATAATAGCTCGAGAAAAAAACCGACCATCCTGGAGGAAGCGCTAACAAACTTCAGGATTAATTTTAGGCAATTTAATTTTTTAGTCTTTACCCAGATTAGGTTTGGACAATTTGGGTTTACCCGAAATGGGTAAGTAATTTTATTATTTATTCTATTTCAAGCCAATCTTTTACTTCAAGCAACACCTCATCAAATGAATCTCTG